>NZ_JBHUFW010000003.1:0-1479 GCF_042681545.1 Planococcus chinensis | reverse complement strand
TTTGGTTAAGTCCTCGATCGATTAGTATTCGTCAGCTGCACGCGTCGCCGCGCTTCCACTCCGAACCTATCTACCTCATCGTCTTTGAGGGATCTTACTTGCTTGCGCAATGGGAAATCTCATCTTGAGGGGGGCTTCGTGCTTAGATGCTTTCAGCACTTATCCCGGCCACACATAGCTACCCAGCGATGCCCCTGGCGGAACAACTGGTACACCAGCGGTGTGTCCATCCCGGTCCTCTCGTACTAAGGACAGCTCCTCTCAAATTTCCTGCGCCCGCGACGGATAGGGACCGAACTGTCTCACGACGTTCTGAACCCAGCTCGCGTACCGCTTTAATGGGCGAACAGCCCAACCCTTGGGACCGACTACAGCCCCAGGATGCGATGAGCCGACATCGAGGTGCCAAACCTCCCCGTCGATGTGAACTCTTGGGGGAGATAAGCCTGTTATCCCCGGGGTAGCTTTTATCCGTTGAGCGATGGCCCTTCCATGCGGAACCACCGGATCACTAAGCCCGTCTTTCGACCCTGCTCGACCTGTACGTCTCGCAGTCAAGCTCCCTTGTGCCTTTACACTCTGCGAATGATTTCCAACCATTCTGAGGGAACCTTTGGGCGCCTCCGTTACTCTTTAGGAGGCGACCGCCCCAGTCAAACTGCCCGCCTGACACTGTCTCCCGCCCCGATCAGGGGCGTGGGTTAGAAGTTCAATACAACCAGGGTAGTATCCCACCGACGCCTCCTCCGAAGCTGGCGCTCCGGGATCTCTGGCTCCTACCTATCCTGTACAAGTTGCACCAAAATTCAATATCAGGCTACAGTAAAGCTCCACGGGGTCTTTCCGTCCTGTCGCGGGTAACCTGCATCTTCACAGGTACTATAATTTCACCGAGTCTCTCGTTGAGACAGTGCCCAGATCGTTACGCCTTTCGTGCGGGTCGGAACTTACCCGACAAGGAATTTCGCTACCTTAGGACCGTTATAGTTACGGCCGCCGTTTACTGGGGCTTCAGTTCGCACCTTCGCTTGCGCTAAGCACTCCCCTTAACCTTCCAGCACCGGGCAGGCGTCAGCCCCTATACGTCACCTTACGGTTTTGCAGAGACCTGTGTTTTTGCTAAACAGTCGCCTGGGCCTATTCACTGCGGCTCTCTCGGGCTGTAACACCCTACCAGAGCACCCCTTCTCCCGAAGTTACGGGGTCATTTTGCCGAGTTCCTTAACGAGAGTTCACTCGCTCACCTTAGAATTCTCTTCTCNTCCTTAACGAGAGTTCACTCGCTCACCTTAGAATTCTCTTCTCGCCTACCTGTGTCGGTTTGCGGTACGGGCACCTCCCGCCTCGCTAGAGGCTTTTCTTGGCAGTGTGAAATCAGGGACTCCGGGAAATACTTCCCTTGCCATCACAGCTTAACGTTGGTGAAAATGGGATTTGCCTCATTTTCCGCCTCACTGCTTGGACGCGCACAACCAACGG
>NZ_JBHUFW010000002.1:0-528856 GCF_042681545.1 Planococcus chinensis | reverse complement strand
TCAGTATACCGGGGTGTGAAAATAGAAAAAACCCCAAATGGGGTCACTTTTATAAAGTGTCTACCATTTGGGGTTCAGTTCAATTCACGCCGGAGCTTTCTCATTTAAACTTCAAACACTTCATGGAGGATTTTCCCTGGATCGTTATTGAACAAGTTCTTGTAGACACAGTTCTTCGGTTTGTCCTGCAGCGTCTTGCTGAACGATTTCGCATGTTCAGCATCGCCGACTACATGGATTTCCTCCCATTTACGCTCTTTTTTCAGCTTTTCGATTTTGCCGCCCATGCTCTTGTAGAACCGTTCCAGGTTCTCCCGTAAGCGGTGGTCCAGCTCATCTACTGGGCTCCCGCCGACCGTTCCGCCGACTGCCGGGCTTGTTCCGCCAGCACCCCCGGCGCCTGTTCCCGGTCCAGATGACCGGCCTTGTATACGTCCGGATGTACGTACTCCTTGCTGTTCTGTCCAGACTTCCAATCCGGAATCAAATTCGTAGAAAATCTCCTCATTGATGATGCCCATCGAAGTATCGAGCACCCGGATCCCTTTCAGGCTCGGCATCACAATGCCAGCATACGGATAAGCTTTATACATATACCGCAACTGGTCCAATTGCGGTGTTTCTTCCCAGTAGAAATTGTTCTTTACCGATATTTGTACATATCTGACCCACCAGAGGTTCTCAGTCGGGGAAGCGAATATGACGACCCCTTTCTGCAATTCACCTTGATGGTCAATGATTTCGCGCTCAACCTTCTTCTTCAAATCCCGGTAAGCCTTGAGCTCTTTTTCGTTTTTCGAAGCAGTGAGGTATTCATCCAGCCGCTTCAAGCCGTTCTTTAAGTGGATTTTCCAAGCCCCGTTCTGGGCTTCTGAATCTGCAGGATTGGTATTCAGATATACGCTTAGTACACAGCGGTCTTCACATCGAAATGCTTTTAACTTCTGGATCTCATCGTATAGTATCATAAAATTCTCATCCTCCTTAAAATCCATGCTAGTGTATCCGTTCCCTTAAGACTTCTACGTTAAACTGTGCAATCCTTCTTTTTTAACAATTCAGACGTTTAAAAGTCGTTGAGTGAGGTAAACAAAGAGTGCAATGAAAAATAAAGGAGAGTGTAAAAAATGGAAAACGTAGACAAAAAAGTAGAAGATAAACTAAAGAATTTTGACGACGAGAAAAAAGAGGATATCCTAGCGAATTTCGAGAAATTCAAAAGCTATTTAGGTTCCAAAGTCGAAATCGGCGAAAAAATGGGCTTGAGTGAAGAACGTTTGGCTCAGATCACAGAAAAAGTTGCAGGCTACCTGGCGAAAAACGAGGATCCGAAAAACCGCGAGGAATATGTACTGCAGGAATTATGGAAAGTCGGCGATAAAGAAGAACAGCACATGCTGGCTCACATGCTTCTGAAAATGGTTCGTAAAGACTCATAAGCCAAAAACGCCTTCCCTTAATGGGAAGGCGTTTTTTCAAACAGTTCGAACATCCAATAATAAATCAAGCCGCTTGCGGCCGCGAGAATTGCGAGTATCGTGAACGTCCATCCGAACCCGAACCATGCCGTCATTGGAATCGACATCGGTGCAATCATCCGGCCGATCGTGTAGCGCATGCTGGCTGCAGCAAAATACTGACCGCGCATTTCTTCAGGCGCCAATTTTGAAATGAAGCTCTGCTGGACACCAACGACCATCAATTCAGCAAAAGTGAAAACCGCCATGGCTAAAACGAACATCCAGAACCAGTCAGTAATCGGAAAGAGCAGCATCGACACGCCATACAGCATCGCTGACATGAAGAAGACCCATTTTTCCCGGAACCTCGTCATCCACCTGGTGATGATGACGGTGAACAAAGCCACCAAGAGGCCGTTCTCTGACAATAGCACCCCAAAAGACGTCTCCCCTGTCACATTCCATTCTTTTCCGAAAACAGAAGCCACAGTCTGCACATCTATCGTTTCTTTCAAATAGACCGGAATTAAAAGGTCCAGCTGCATGAAAGTCTGCGCCCCCAATATCCCGGCAACGACAAACAGCAAGAATAGCTTGTCCTTGAATATTACGCCGTATTCCTTAACCTGTTTGGCGACCGCACCGGCGAAACCGGTGGAAACTTCCGCTTCCCATTTCTCTTTTACGCTCTCCGGCAAGGTTTCATTGGTATAAAGCCGCAGCACGAATCCGAGCACCATCGAGATGACGGCTACTATGAGCAGCAGCTCGAACCGATAAGAGAAAAACAGCACGGCCCCGAACAACGGCCCGACGACTACGGCAATATTCAATGTCGTATAGAAAATGGCAAAAACATCGCTCCGGTATTTTTCCGGAATGACGTCGGCAATCATCGCCTGGCTTGCCGGCCAGTACAGCGAGCCGCCCATCCCGGCAATCGTGAAGGCGATAAAGCCGAGCATCGGCGACTCGAGCCAAGGCGAATTGGCGTAAGCGAACAGCAAAAACGCCAGGCCCTGGCCGAACGATGCGAAAACGAGCATTGTCCGGCGCCCGAACCTATCAGCACAATAGCCGCCAACCAAGTTCGCCGCTACGGAGAATACTTGCGACACGACCAGCAGCAATCCGGCCGTGCTTTTTCCGAACTCCTCGGCAAAATATATTGCGAGGAACGGAAAGACCATCCAGTAACTTGTGTTCATAAAAAATTCGCCAATGAGGCGAACTTTTAAATTTCTATTCCAATCTCTAATTCTCATGTCCATTTCCCCGCGTTCTGTAAACTTCCCATTCCTTTTGCCGGTTACCCGATCACTTCCAGCAACTTATAGCTGAGGCATATGTCGATCATCAGCTCTTTCCGCTCTTTTGCAAATTGGATGACGATGCGCTCGTGGTCCCGTTCGATGATTTCCCCGGCTCCGAATACCCGGTGGCGGACTTTGGCGCCTTCCACCAGCTCATCGTCCGCCTGGACCGCATTCGGATTGTCCGGCACTTTCACTTTGATCGGCGTCTGCACTGCAGCCCGCTTCGGTTTCGGCTGGGTTCCAGCCGGCAAGATGATATCCCGGACTTCATCAACAAACCGGGATCCACTGTCAAAGCTGATCAGCTCCAGGTGCTTTTTCGCCCGGGTCATGCCGACATAGAACAGCCGGCGGGCTTCTTCGAGCAGGTCCGGCTGCTCTGTATCTTCTTCTGTCGGGATGACGCCTTCCACTAAATCGATCATGTAGACACGGTCAAATTCAAGCCCCTTTGAACTGTGGAACGTGGACAAGGTCAGCATGTCGTCCGTTTTCTCGGCTTTGGCATTTTGCGTGACTTGCTCAAGCTCCTTGAGCCGTTTTGCAAATGCCACCATATTGTCAAGTGGTGCTGCAATCTGTTCAAGCGTTATAAGGATTTGCTCCAAGTATTGCAGGCGCATGCCGAACTTCTCCGCACGGCTGGCAAGCATCTGATCGTACCCTAAGTCCGCCCGGATCGTGCGGATCACTTTCAACGGCTTCATATTGTTTAATGCACTGAACCATTTCTTCTGCTCCCCCAGAATCTTGATCTGGTAATCTTTCAGGGTCACGCTGAGATTGATTTCATCAAACGCATTTTTTTCAGTCGGCTTCATGCGGCTTAAACTTTTCAATTGGCTGCCGGACCAATAGGCATTGGTCTTCGATGCAATTTTAGCATAGATATCAACTCGCTCCGGCTTCAAGCTGAAGCGCATAAAGTTCAGCATATCTTCGACAATCCAATGCTGGAAAAAGCGATTATCTGCATCTTTCATATAAAAAGGGATGCCCAGACGGTCCAATTCGCTCATCAGCAGCGTCGAGGAAGAATTATTGCGGTACAAAATCGCCACTTCCCCGAAATTGTTCAGTTGCTTCAATTCTTTCATGACGTATTGGAGCTGGGCATCTTCGGAGGCCAACCGTTTGATGACGATCGGGCTTCCGGCAGGCTCTTTGGTGAACATATTCTTGTCGTGGCGTTTTTTATTCGCTTTTATGAAGATATTGGCGGCGTCAACGATGTTTTTCGTCGAGCGGTAGTTCCGTTCCATTTTCATGACGTACGCATCCGGATAAACCGTCTTGAATTTCAAGAGATAGGTCGGTTCCGCCGCACGCCACGTGTAGATGGACTGGTCATCGTCCGCAACGACGCAAAGGTTGTTGTGGCGCGCCACCAGTTTTTCGACGATGGCATGCTGGACCATGGAAGTATCCTGGCTTTCATCAGTCATCACGTAATCCCATCGCTGCTGATATTTGGCAAGCAATTCCGGGTTTTTCTCCAATGCCTCGTTTGCCAATGACAGCATATCATCGAAATCAACTAACCTAACGTCATAGTTTTCTTTGAACGCTTCATACGTTTTCGCGATTTCAACTGCTCCGTCAAAAGGAGCGGCCAGTTTATGCCACCCCTCCCTCGGCGCCATCTTGTTTTTGATGAAGCTGATGAATGATGTCAATTCATCCAACTGGTCATCGGTGATTGGCTCGCCGACTTCGGTTTCAAACATTTCACGGAGCAGGCGCTTTTTATGAAGCCCGTGGCTTTCGCTGCCTTCGATCATGATGTACCGGGAATCCGCGAAATATTCACGAGTGATTTGAAAAGCCAAGCTGTGGATAGTAGAGAAATCAACTGGTGCAAGTTTTGGAAAAAAACGCTTGTAGCGCTCTTGCATATCCAGGGCTGAGGCCTTGCTGAACGTGATTGCCTTGATGCGGCGCGGATCAACTTGCTTCTCTTCGATCAAATAGCCGATGCGCATGATCATCGTTGTCGTTTTGCCCGATCCCGGACAAGCCAGCAGGAGAAGGGGCCCTTCTGTGCGCTCGACTGCCTTGCGCTGTATTTTATTCAGCTCGACTCCAAGCTGTTTTTGCTTCCGCTCAAAAAAATTGCTCATACGACATGGCTCCTTCGCATTTTCAGTCCTTTTATTTTACCACAGAAATGCGGAGGATTCGCCGGCTTATGACCCCGAGAATCTGGGCGCTGGAGACTGGACACAACGAAATGCGCAAGCGCCCCGGGAGATTCGACGGGCATAAGACGGACCGGCGAAGCGGCGCTCCTTGCCGCACAGCCGGGTCGGCTTATGACCCCGAGAATCTGGTCGCTGGAGACTGGACATAAAGAAAAGGCTCCACTAGGTGAGCCTTTTCAATCATCTCATTTCCGTACCTTATTTCTCGCTTAGAATTTCACAAACACGGCCAACTTGCCCGTCTTGAAGACGGACTTTGATGCCGTGCGGATGCGTGGGCGAATTGGTCAATAAATCTTTGACGATGCCGCGGGTTTTCTTGCCGCTCCGCTGGTCCTGTTTCAAGATGACGTTGACTTCGAGACCGGGTTTGACATCGCTTCTTTTCTTGCCGTCCATAGCAACTCCTCCAAACTTTCCTCTTCTATTATATGCCAGATGCAGAAAAAAAGACGGGGAGATTTCCCCCGTCCCGTTCCTGCTTTATTTATTAGAAACGATCTTTCCGGTTACGGTCCAAATCATCCAGGTCGTCGTCACGCTTGTTAAAGGTAGTGCCTTCGTCGATATCCGCTTCTTCTTTGCGGACCGTTTCACGCACTGTTTCGGTATCCTGGACTTTTTTCTTGCCGACAACGATTTCTTCGCTGACGACGTCGGTTTTAGAAACTTCCACACGCTCTTCCGTCAATGGAATGTGGATTGTATCACCTTCCTGATAAGCCGCAGCGTCCGTTCCGCTCACTTCTTCATCAACCGGGCGCCGTTCAACATATACTTCTTCACGCTCTACCGGCACATCAATCGATTGCTCACTTTCCACGACGTGCTTGCCGACGTTCACTTCACCTGTCTGGACGCGGTCTTTGTTGACATGCAGACGCTCTTCATGAAGGCGCAGGCGCTCTTCTTCCGTTGCATTGCGGTCCAAATCGTTGTCACGGAAATCATTGTCTCTGAATTCATTGGTAGTACGGTCATCTCTTCCATTCATGCGATCACTCTCCAATTCATTGGTTGCAGAAAAGTCATTAACGTCACGTTCACTTCGTCCATCTACAGAAGCACCTGGCCCTAGGCCGAATCCTGTTCCTGTATCACGGCCGACCCCAGCTGTCTCGTCCTCATCCAGACGGCGTGATGCTGCTACATCGTCTGAATCGATCAATCCACGGTCGCGGTGGTAGTTGATGTCATTTGATTCATTCGTGTCCACTGTCAGGCCATCGCGGGCAACTGTTCCCGAATCGCCATAGCTGCGCGGTTCGCCTGAATCGGCTGCTCCGACATATCCTGCAGCTCCGGTAGTGTTGTTCAACGGGTCGCCATATACGGAACTTCCGCGCTGCGTATTGTTGTTCGAATACGTATCCCCGATTTCCTGGTCAACGAACAAGAGGATTTTGCCGTTCTGCACATCGCGATAATACCGGTCCGCCTCCTGATCGTCTACGCCCATACCGGAAAATGCTTCTCGTACAGGTTCATTTCCGGAAAGGAAGCCCATGAATTTGTCCATCCAGCCGCCTTCTGCAGATTTGTAATCCACATCTGTCCGGCCGCGGACCATTGAAAGCTGATCCTTATCATGTGCCATGACGTACATATGGTCTTCGGAAATCCCTTGTGCTTTCAAGTCTTCGATTTTTCGCAATACTTCGGTTTCGCTGTCAAACGTCCCCATAAACTTATTGTTGGCCATTTTCCATTCCTCCAATTTTGTATGTGTATCGTTGAAAAACCTTGCTACTTTGAAGATACCCGGACGAAAATTCCTTAAACATTTTATTGATTTTTAGGGACTGATGTATTATAATGCACGAAATTGTCATCTCCATGCAATACTTCTCCTTTTTTAATAAAAAAAGCGGCCTGCAATTGCTGGTTGCAGGCCGGCTACTAAAATATGCTTAAATCCCATTCCTTTGAAATCTGCCTTAGCATCATCGTGCCTGCGGCGCTATTACCCTGCACATCGATTGCCGGTCCGTAGACGCCGATTCCGGCACCGGCACGAAACTCATTTGTCTGCGAATGGAGCTTCGGCGGCACGGCTGCCATGATGCCTCCCGACACACCGCTCTTTGCCGGAATGCCGACATGCGCTGCGAAATTGCCGGACGAATTGTACATCCCGCACGTCACCATCAAGACTTTCGCCACTTGAGCAATTTCTTCAGAGAAATGCTTTTCTTTGGTGATCGGATTGAATCCGTCATAGGCGATGATCAGGCCGATCAGCGCCAGATCCTTGACGCTGATCTTAATGGAACACTGCCGGATGTAAATATCCAGCGCCTCTTCGACTTCGATATCGAGAAACTTCGCTTCTTTCAGGTAATAGGCGAGCGCTCGATTGCGATGGGAGGTCTTCCATTCGGAATCGTAGACTTCCTTGTCCATTTCGAGCGGATGCCCGACCAGGCTTTCCAGAAAGTTCAGCAGGTATTCATATTTTTTCTGGCTTGTTGGTCCCGGCAACAGTGCGGAAACGGTAATAGCTCCGGCATTGATGAATGGATTGAACGGCTTGTTCGGCCGATGGATCTCAAACGGGATGATCGAATTGAATGCTTCCCCGGTCGGTTCAACATCAACCCGTTCCAAAACGAAATCCAACCCGTAATGGCAGCTGAGGGCAATGAACGTCAGCGCTTTTGAAATGCTCTGCAGCGTAAATTCTTTGTCTGTATCCCCGGCGCAGTAATAGTGGCCGTCTTCATCGACCATGCAGATGCCGAGAAGGCTCGGATCGACTTTGCCAAGCGCCGGAATATACTGCGCCGTTGTCCCGAGCACCGCATGCCCTTTGTTTTCCTTGACCCACGCTTCCAATTGTTGCTGGATGTGCTTGTTCTCCTGCATCTTATCCCTCCTCGAAAAAGTTGAAAGGCCCCTCTTGCATGAGAGGGGCCTTTAATTTTTATAGATTGCTGTCGTACCAGCGTTTTGCTGCTTCGACTTCCGGCATTGTCAATTGGTGGCCGTAGTTTTCCCAATGAAGGTCCACTTTTGCTCCTGCTGTTGCGAGAAGCTGCTGCAGGTCCGTGGATTCCTCTGCCGGGCAGATGGGATCGTTGGTTCCGGCTGCGATAAACACAGGAGTACCCGTCAAATCCGGCAGCTGCGCTTCGCGGTCCGGCACCATCGGATGATGAAGAATTGCGCCTTTTAACGCATCCGCATAGGTGAACAGAAGATTGGCCGCAATATTCGCGCCGTTGGAATAACCGACCGCTAAAACGTTGCTGCGGTCAAACCCATGCTCTTCTGCTGCTTTCCCGATGAAGTCATAAAGCTCTTTTGTCCGGAACTTCAGGTCTTCCATGTCGAATACTCCTTCAGCCAGACGCTTGAAAAAGCGCGGCATGCCGTTTTCAGAGACATTGCCCCTCACGCTTAGTACTGAAGCTTCAGGATCGATATGGGCTGCGAGCGGCATAAGATCCTGTTCGTTCCCTCCGGTGCCGTGCAGCACCAAAAAGACCGGTTTTTCCGTATTCGAACCTTGTTTGAATAAATGCTTCATTGCTGTTACCTCCTACATAATCAGGTCGCCCTGTTGGTTAGTTTCCCTTTTTGGCTTAAGATAAACTTATCTTGAATTCGAGATAATAATAGCATATCGCCTTTCAAAAACCAACCCATTCGCTCTCTTATCCAATAAAAAAACACCTCCGCAGCAGCGGAGGCGCTCTTTAAATGATGGTTTCTTCAAGCATGTCTTCCAGGTTTTCTTTCGTAAACAAGTACTTTTCATTACAGAAATGGCATTGCGCTTCAGCTTGGCCGTCTGTCACGATCATGTCCTGGATTTCTTCCGATCCAAGGCCGACAATGGCGTTGGAGATCCGGTCCCTTGAGCATTGGCATTGGAAATTCACTGGCATGGTTTCCAGGAACTTGACGTTCCCCGAGCCGAGCACTTCTTCCAGGATTTCTTCCGGCGTCAAGCCGTCGCGGACCATATTCGAAATCGTCGGGATTTCCGATAGGCGTTTTTCAATGCCTGAAATCACTTCTTCGGATGTTCCCGGCATCAACTGGATAATAAAGCCGCCAGATGCCTGGATGGTGTTGTCCGGGTTGACAATTACGCCGACGCCGACAGAGGATGGCACCTGCTCCGAAGTGACGATATAATGGGTGAAGTCTTCGCCCAGTTCGCCGGAGACAAGCGGCACTTGGCCGACAAACGGCTGAAGCAGCCCGATGTCTTTTGAAACCGATAGCGTGCCTTCAGTTCCCACCGCTCTTCTTACATCCAATTTTCCTTTTTCATTCAAATCGAAGTGGGTCTGCGGATTGGAAACATAGCCGCGGACTTCCCCTTTGGCGTTAGCATCCACCAGAATCGTTCCCAACGGACCGTTGCCGTTGATCTTGATCGTCAATTTCTCTTCGCCTTTCATCATGGCACCGAGCATGACGCTGGCCGTCATGGAACGCCCGAGTGCTGCTGATGCGGTTGGCCATGTATAATGGCGGCGCTGGGCTTCGCCCACTGCATCGGTTGTACGGGTTGCATAAGCACGGATTTGGCCGTCATAAGCCAAAGCTTTTACTAAATAGTCATTTTTCATCTATTTTCACGTTCTTTCTATAAGAGTGTAGGGTTTTGCATTTTTTACGTTTTTAGCTTTTTCAGGAGTTACATCTTTGCCGAGCGGATCAATGACAGTCATGTTCGTGACCGTGCTTTCGACCTGCCCGCGGATCTCTCGCAAATAATCTTCGCGAAGCACTTGCTGCTCCACTTTTTCCGCATTGGTCAATCCGGTTTCTTTCGCTTTTTTCGAAAGTTCATTTATTCTGGCCAAACTGGCGATCATCTCTTTCCGCCCCTTTCTTTAACATACCATTTTATCTTTCAGCCATTGCTCAAGCATTTCAGTCTGCCGGAGGAACCGCTGTTCCGTCATCTTTTCAGCAAGCGAGGCAATGGTTTCACGCTGCATAACCTTGGTCCAGGCCGTTTCTGCCTCTTCCATCAAACCGGCCAGCAAGCAGCTATCCTCTTTTGTTTCCAGATTCAGCATATCGCCCATGATCCCGCTTGGCGAGTACAGCGATTGCCGCCCTTCCACTGCAAGGTAGACATCATATACACAAATCTCTTCGGGCCGCTTCTGCAGCTTGAATCCGCCTTTGGCCCCCGGCACTGATGCGATGAGGCCGGCGCTGACCAGCTTTCTCAATAGTTTCTGGAAATAAGTCGGGGATGCATTCAATTGCTGGCTGATGGCTTCGCCCGGCAGCACGGCTTTGCTTGGCAGCATATTCAGCAAAAGAATCGCATACACCGATTGTTCCACTCCCGTTTTCATGTGCAATAGTTCCACCTCAATTCCATGCTAACGCGGATACTGTTTGTCCGCTTTGATTATCATAATTTATCTCGAAACAATAGTAAAAGAATCTGCTCAACATAAAAACCACCTGCATGATACAGGTGGTTCTGTTCTTTATAAGAGCCCGGAAATGCCCCCATAAGCGAGGGCGAGCAGGATGACAAATGCCGGATGGATTTTCCGGATCTCAAGCATCCAGTAGCTGACGGCTATAAGCACGATGGTCTGCACACTTCCTGAAGTTTCATAGGATGCCAGGAAGAACTGGAGCGTCATCGCGCCCAGCAGCACAGCGATGATCGGCCGGATCATTTTGGTGATGTTTTTGACTTTCGGTGAATCTTTGTACTTCATCAACGTCATCATCAAGCCGATCATAAGAATCAAGGAAGGCGCCACAGAAGCGAACAAACCAATTACGGATCCAAGGATGCCCCCTTCCATATAACCGATGTATCCTGCCATTTTGGTGGCAATTGGACCAGGCAATGCATTGCCGAGCGCCAGCACTTCCCCGAATTCCTGTGTCGTCATCCAGCCGTAACGGTCGACGACTTCTTTTTCCACCAATGGAATAGAAGCCGGACCGCCACCATACCCCAGGATGCCGGGAATGAAAAAAGCGAGAAAAATGGACCAATAGATCATTTGGCTGCGCCTCCCTTCCTGAATCCGACCAATACGAGAAGAAGTACGCCGACAATCAGAATGACCGGATGGACGTGCAGCACTTCCATAAGAAGAACGGATACAACGAGCAGGAACAACGCTCTTGGCCAGCCGAGCGACTGGCCGGATTTTTTGATGAAGTCCCAGGTCATGACGCCGAGCATGACGCCGACAACCGGCACCACTGCTGCAGACATGCTGTTTACCCATTCAACGCCCTTGAATTGCTGCAAAGCGCCAAGGAGCAGGATCATCAGCAATACCGTCGGCACGGCGACAGCGACCAAGGCGATGATGCAGCCGAGGATTCCGCCGACCCGGTAGCCGATATAACCTGCCATCTTCGTGGCAATCGGTCCAGGCATGGTATTTCCCAATGCCAGCGTGTCGCCGAATTCGTCTTCCGACATCCATTTATACTTCTTGACCGCTTCTGCATGGAAGAGGGGAATTGCCGATGGCCCGCCTCCGAACCCCAGCATACCGACACGGAAAAAGGCGGCGAACAAGTCGGTATTCGTTTTCAGTCCCGCGCCCATGCCCGGCTTCACCCGGTTTTTCCCTTCGGTTACCAAACAGCCACTGCTCCGTCGGTACGGGATTCTGTGCCGCCTGCCAGAACGCCCGTTTCAGGATTTCGCCAAATGATTTGGCCGCGGCCGAATGCGCCGCCGTCGGTAGCTACCTGGATCGCATGGCCTTTGCGGGCAAGGGCCTGCGCCAAGTAATTCGGGAAGTTCGGTTCCACCAAAATCGTCTTGTCCCCCATCCATTGCCATCTCGGCATATCCAGCGCTGCCTGTGGATTCAATAAATAGTCGACGGTGTTGGTGACCACCTGGAAATGCCCCTGCGGCTGCATATAACCGCCCATCACGCCAAAAGGCCCTACAGCCTTGCCGTCTTTTGTCAGGAATCCTGGAATGATGGTGTGGTAGGTGCGCTTTCCGCCTTTCAGGACGTTCGGATGCTGTTCGTCGAGCGAAAAGTCCGCGCCGCGGTTTTGCAGGCCGATTCCTGTTCCTGGGATAACAATCCCTGAACCGAAGCCCATATAATTGCTTTGGATATAGGAGATCATATTTCCTTCTTCGTCCGCTGCCGATAGGTAAACCGTGCCGCCTTTAGGCAATTCATATGGAACAGGCTGTGCCGCCTCTTCCCCGATTGTGCCAGCACGCTGCTTGGCATATTCTTCTGACAGCAAATGCTCGACACTCACCGGCATCGCTTCCGGTTCCGTGATAAATTCTTTGCCGTCTGTAAAGGCGAGCTTCATCGATTCGATTTGCTCATGATAGGTTTCGGCATTTTGCCACTTCGGCTCGTCAAGGTTTTTGAAAATATTCAACGCCATTAACGCTACCATCCCCTGGCCGTTCGGAGGAATTTCCCAGACGTCATAGCCACGGTAATTGGCGGAGACCGGTTCCACCCACTCCGGCTTGAACGCAGCTAGATCCTCTTTTGCCAAGAAGCCATTATGCTGTTTCATGAACGAATCGATCTTTTCAGCAAGCGGCCCTTCATAGAATGAGCGGGCATCCGTTTCAGCAATTTCGCGCAATGTCGATGCGTGCCCCGGGGATGCCCAGACTTCCCCGATTTCCGGCGCCTGGCCGTTCGGTGCGAATGTATCGAACCATGCCTGGTATTCTTCAGTCGTGAATGATGTTTTGAACTTTTCGTATGCCGCTTTCCAGTACTTTCCGAGGATCGGCGTCAGTGGATAGCCTTCCTCCGCATAGCGGATTGCCGGCTTGAGCGCTTCAGACAACGGCAGTTTGCCGAATTTGCGGGACAATTCCGCCCACGCTGCCGGCACTCCCGGCACGGTAACCGGCACTACGCCATGCACCGGCATCTTCTCATGCCCAAGCGATTTCACTGCATCTACCGAGATGCTTCCCGGCGCCGGCCCTGAGCTGTTCAGTCCATGGAGTTTGTCTTTTACCCATACCAGAGCGAAGGCATCGCCTCCGATTCCGTTGGATGTAGGTTCGACAACGGTCAGCGCTGCAGCAGTAGCGATGGCCGCATCGATGGCATTGCCTCCGTTTTGCATGACTTCAATTCCGGCTTGCGCTGCCAGCGGCTGGGAAGTCGCCACCATGCCTTTTTTCGAGAATACCGTGTGCCTCTTCGATTCGAAAGGATGTTGTAAATAGTCCATTGAAATACCTCCAGTTTCAAAATAAGAGCCAGCTGCCAGGGGTTTACCCCAGCACCCGGCTCATTGTTTCAGCCTGCGAAATGGCATGCTGCAAAATGATCTTTTTCATGTTCTACAAAGGCCGGCTTGTCCACACGGCAAATTTCTTGTGCGATCGGGCAACGCGTATGGAATGGGCAGCCCGAAGGCGGATTCGCCGGATTCGGCATATCCCCCACCAGGCGGATGCGTTCCCGCTTCGCGTTGACGGTCGGCCTTGGAATCGCGGAAAGCAATGCCTTTGTATAGGGGTGGAGCGGGTTGTTGAAGATTTTCGATACATCGCTCATTTCCACTGTATTTCCCAGGTACATGACCAGCACCCGGTCGCAGAAATAGCGGACGACGCCCAAATCATGGGAAATGAACATATACGATAGATTATACTTTTCCTGTATCGTTTTCAGCAACTTCAAGACTTGCGCCTGCACAGAAACATCCAGTGCCGACACCGCTTCATCACAAATGATGAACGACGGATTCAAGGCAATCGCCCTTGCAATCCCGATGCGCTGGCGCTGCCCGCCGCTGAATTCATGCGGGTAGCGGTCGTAATGCTCCGGCTTCAATCCCACTTCCCTTAACAGGCTCAGGACGGCATCTTTGCGCTCTCCCGCTGACATATCCGTATGCATCTTGAACACTTCATCAAGCGCATGGCCGATCCGTTGGCGCGGATTGAGTGAGGCGTACGGATCCTGGAAAATCATCTGCATCTCTTTGACAAACTTCTTCTTTTCTTTCCGGCTCAGATCCTGGATTTCCTGATGATCGAAACTGATCTTACCGTCCGTCAGCTCTTCAAGCCCCAGGATTGTGCGGCCAAGCGTCGATTTACCGCAGCCGGATTCACCGACGACGCCCAGGCTTTCGCCTTTGTATAACTGGAGGGAAACAGACTCAACAGCTTTGACGTTTCCTACCACGCGTTTCAGCACGCCGCCTTTGATTGGAAAATACTTTTTGACGTTTTCCAATTCCAGCAGGACTTCAGGCTTCGACGGCAACTCTTCCACTGTTTTCATCTTTTTCACCCTCCTTTTCGTTCAGCCAGCATTTTGCGGAATGGCCTTTGGATATTTCGAAATCAGGCGGCGATACCACCTTGCATTTGTCCATTGCAAATTTGCAGCGCGGATGGAACCGGCATCCTGAAATCTGTTCATTCAAACCGGGCATATTGCCTGGAATCGGTTCGAGCTCGAATTCCGGATCATCAACATTTGGGACGGAATTCAGCAAGCCGATGGTATACGGATGGCTCGGATTGTTGAAAATCTCTTCTACCGGCCCTTCTTCAATCTTTTTGCCGGCATACATGACCATTACACGGTCCGCGACTTCCGCCACGACGCCCATGTCATGCGTGATCATCAGGACGCCCATGTCCAATTTCTCTTTCAAATCGTTGATCAAATCAAGAATCTGCGCCTGGATCGTTACGTCAAGAGCCGTTGTCGGTTCATCAGCAATCAGCAGGGTCGGATGGCAAGCGAGGGCCATAGCAATCATGACCCGCTGGCGCATGCCTCCGCTCAACTCATGCGGGTATTGGTTCAAGCGTTTTTCCGCATTCGGAATGCCGACTTGCTTCAGCAATTCGATGCTTTGTTTCGACGCCTGGGATTTTGAAACTTTATGGTGCAGCATTAGCGGCTCCCGCAATTGGTAGCCGATTGTCAGCACCGGATTCAGGGCCGTCATCGGCTCCTGAAAAATCATGGACATTTTATTTCCGCGGATTTTCCGCATTTGTTCATTAGATAGATTCTGGAGAGGTTCGTTGTTCAACAGAATCTCTCCGCTTTCAATTGAACCGTTCGAAGGCAACAAGCGCATCACAGATAACGAAGTAATACTTTTTCCGCATCCGGACTCTCCGACGATGCAAAGCGTTTCCCCTTTATCCACATGGAAAGAAACATCTCTGACCGCTTGCAATGTGCCTTCGGAAGTGCGGAACGACGTCACCAGATTATTTACTTCAAGCAGTCTCTGTGCCATATTCTTCCCTACTCTCTTGTTACGTCTTTCAAGCTCCATTGGCCGTTCGGATCGATTTTCAAGCCTTTGATCGAGTTGTCTGTTGCAGATGTCACCAATCCGTGGTACATCACTACCGCTACGTCATTGTTCAGCATGTACATGTTTGCATCGTGCAAATGCTTCTCGCGTTCTGCCTGATCAACTGTTGTACGGGATGCTTCCACCAATTTGTCGAATTCAGCATCGCTGTATTGCGCGCGGTTCGAGTTGCCGACGTTGTCGGAATGGAAGTTCGGGTACAGCATTTCAGAACCATCGCTTGTTACGTTCGACCAGCTCAGGAACGTCAGGTCGTATTGGCCGCTGCGGGCTGTATCAAGGAATGTCGCCCATTCCATCATTTCGATTTCAACGTTGAAGCCAGCTTCTGTTAATTGCGACTGGACAATCTCAGCCATCAGGACAAAGTTGTCGCGGTTTGCAGCAAGCAATTTGATCGGCTCATCGCCGAATCCATTTTCTTCAACCAGTTGCTTCGCCAATTCCGGATCGTACGGCGTACCCGCTTTGTCTGCCTCTTCGTTATAGCCGAATACTTTCGGTCCAAGGACGCTGTCGCTTCTCACGCCCAAGCCGTTCAATTTCTCTACGAATGCATCACGGTCGATTGCACTCGCAACCGCTTTGCGGAAATCAGGGTTTTGGTTGCGCTCTTGTGAATGGTTGAACGTCAAGTAGTAAACTGGCGTTCCTTCCTGCTTTGTCACTTCTACATTTTCAAGTCCTTCGATGCGTGAAATCTGCTCTGGCGGCAATGCATCAAGGAAAGATACTTCACCTGTCTGAAGCATGGAAATCGCTGTTGAAATTTCAGGGACGATTTTGAATGTCACTTTGTCCAAGCCGACTTCGCCATCCCAGTAATCTGCATTCTTTTCAAGCACGATCTGGTTTCCTTGTTCCCAGCTTACAAATTTGAATGGTCCTGTGCCTACCGGGTTCTGCATCAAATCCTGCTTTTCGTCAGCTGTCGGACTGATGATTGCTGCGTTTGAGTGGGAAAGAGCTGCAAGCAATGGTCCGTACGGGTATTTTGTTTTAATTTCCACTGTTGTTTCATCAACTGCCGTAACTGTATCGACCGGCTCTAAAAGAGAAGCACGCGGTGCGCCGGTTGCCGGGTCGCGCAATTTGTCGAATGAGTATTTTACCGCTTCAGCATTGAAAGGGGTGCCATCCTGGAATTTGATGCCTTCTTTCAATTTGATGACCCATGTCAGTTCATCCGTGTTTTCATAGGATTCAGCGAGTTTAGGCTCCAATTCCATAGTTTCGGGATTGCGCTCAAACAAGTTTTCGTAAATCTGTGTCATAACGTTTGAAGAAACGGAGTCATTCGTCATCGTCGGAGATAATCCGACTGCATCCGATGTGGAGGCATAAATGATTTCATTTTCTCCGCTGCTTGCAGAAGGTTCAGCATTTGAATCCGAGCCTTGCTCGCCTTCCGGAATCGTGCTTCCGCCGGAACATGCGCTTAAAATCAGTACGCCGATCAGTGTCAATAAAAGCAGCCAGTGTTTTTTCATTTAAATTCCTCCAATAGGTTATTAGTTTATTGTTGTAAATCCATGTTCGGGTCAAGCGCGTCGCGCAAGCCATCACCCAGGACGTTGAATGCAAAAACCGTCAGCATGATGGCTATACCAGGGACGATCGTCAAATGCGGAGACGACCACATGAAATCTTGCCCCTGGGAAATCATTGCTCCCCACTCCGGCGTCGGCGGCTGTGCGCCAAGCCCAAGATAGCTGAGTGAAGCTGTCGAAAGAATGGCCGTCGCCATCCGCATTGTCGCAAAAACAATGATGGGTGCAGTGGCATTCGGCAGAATATGGCGTGCCATGATCCGCAGGTCGGATGCCCCCATCGAGCGCATCGCCATGATGTACTCTTTTTCCTTGATCGAGAGGACCGAGCCCCTGACAATGCGGGCACAGGTCGGAATCGACCAGATGCTGATGGCGATTGCCACGTTCACCAAGCTCGTTCCAAGGATTGCGATGATCAGCATCGCAAGCAGAATGCCTGGGAACGAGAACAGCAAATCAACGATGCGCATGATGACGGCATCCAGTTTCGGATAGAACCCTGCAAGCATTCCGAGGACCACTCCGCCTATCAAGCCCAGCGAAACTGCTACAATCCCAACGACCAAGGAAATCCTTGCGCCGTATACGATGCGGCTCCAAACGTCCCGCCCGTAATTGTCAGTTCCGAGCCAATGCCCTTCGCTGAAGACCGGCAGCTCGCTGCTGGCCAAGTTCTGCTTGATCGGATCGTGTATCGTGATCATCGGCGCGAATATCGCCATCAGTATTTGCAGGATGACGATGATCAGCCCGGCTACTGCCAGCTTGTTTTTGAACAAGCGCCGAATCGTCGTGACGTAATATTTTTCGCGCTTTTTTTCTTTTACTGTAACTGTTTCAGCGGTTGCCATTAGGTTCCCCCCTTTTTAATCGTATTTGATCCGCGGATCAATATAGGTGTAGATGATGTCGACCAGCAAGTTGACGACGACGAACAAAGTCGCGACGAGCAGGACCGACCCTTGAACCATCGGAAAATCGCGTGCTGCAATCGCATCGATCATCAAACGGCCGACGCCGTTGATCGCAAACACTTTTTCCGTGATGATCGTGCCGCCGAGAAGAAAGCCGAAGTTCAAACCGATTACAGTGATGATTGGGATCATCGCATTTTTCAATGTATGGATCCAGATTACATCTCTTTCTTTGACGCCTTTGGCGCGTGCGGTCCGTACATAATCGGCGCGGATGACTTCAAGCATCGAGGAGCGGGTCATTCGGGCAATCATGGCAGCAGAACCGGTCCCGAGTGTGATTGCCGGCAGGATCAATTGCTTGATTCCTTCAATTGTATAGAAGGGACTCGACAGGCCGCCGACCGGCAGCCATTGAAGATTGACCGCGAAAATCAGGATCAGCAATGCGCCTAGCCAGAAGTTCGGGATGGAAATGCCGGCTAAGGCGAATGTCGTAGCCGAAGCATCCAGCCAGGAATTCTGCCGCAGTGCGGATATCAGCCCGGTAATGATTCCGATGATGACGGCGACCACCATGCTTGCAATGGCCAGCTTCAATGTATTTGGAAACCGCACTGCGATGGCTTCAGCTACCGGCTGGGATGTCTGGTACGAATAGCCGAAATCTCCCTGTACGGCATTGGAGACATAACGGACATACTGTGTAAGAAACGGATCGTCCAAACCCAGATTCGCTTCGATTGCTGCGATGTCGGATGCAGTTGCCGTGGGCCCTCCGATTATAGCTGCCGGATTTCCGGGCGCTATATACATCGAAGAGAAAACCAGAAACGATATTCCGAATAGCAGAAAAGCCAATTGGAAGATCCGGCGGATAATTAAAGCAACCATTTTTCCTCCCCCTTTATCATTTGTTAAGAGAAAACTTTAAATAGATTAACAAATGAAAACTTTTTAATAAATCTGATTATAGAACATCCAATTCCAAAAAGCTACATGAATTTTCAAAAAAGTACTATTCTCTTACTTTAGCGATACAAAAAACTAGAAAAAAGGGACTTCCTCTTTCTTTTTGTCTATTTTTAAATGTATAAGCGTTCTTTTCGAAACCCCTGGTTCTTCCAATTACCAATATTTCGGAAGACAAAAAGAAAAAGCCTACAGCGTCATGCTGCAAGCTTTAAATTATTGGAAAGATATAAAACACTTGTTTCTTAAACGATATTCTCCAAAACAGCTGCGAAGCTATTGGCCAAAGGTAGTTCGGCCGATAGCTTTGCGACGAAGCAATCGTCTTTTTCTGCCCAAAGCGCCGAAGTAAAATAAGAAGTTTATTTTGTTTATTAACTTATCTTTAGACATTTTCTCAACAACCTGAAAAGCCTGCAGCGTCATGCTGCAGGCTTTCAAAGCTTCAGTCCCGCACGGCTCTTGAAGCGCCGCAATAGGATGTGGCTCTCTACCCGGGTGATCCCTTCTAGGGCATATAATTCTTCATTGATGAACTTTTCCAAATCGGTGAAGTCATCCACCAAAACATGCATATGGAGCGTCGATGGCCCTGTCATCTGATAGCAGCTCGCCACACTTGGGTTGTCCGCTAATGCTTCCGCCACTTCTACCAGGGAAGACGGTTCGCAATCCACTTCAAAAAATCCGGATACTTTCTTCCCTACTTTTTCGCTGTTGATCACCACAGTGAACTTTTCGATCACGCCGGCTTCTGTCAGCTGATGGACCCGTTCCCGGACAGCCACACGCGAAAGATTCAACTCTTTGCCGATGTCGACATAGGACAGCCGCCCGTTGACCGTCAGCAACTCCAATATCCTTTTATCTGTTTCATCCATTTTCATCCCAACACCTCGAAACTATATTTATGATTATGATTATATGACTTTTGATTACGTTTTGAAAGTAAAAATTTATAAAATACGCCATATCGGAATCAAATGATTCTTATTATCTACTTTTCATAAACTCTGCACACCATATCCCCGGTTCCGGTTCGAATACCCGCAGCTCTTCAAATCCATATTTCCGGTACAGTTTTTTCGCAGGTTCATTTGCCGCTCCGGTACTCACTAAAAAATCCCGCCCCTCAAATTGCCGGAAAAGGCCTTCCAATAAATCTGAAGCGATGCCTTGCCGGAAGTACTCCGGTGCGACAGCCAGCCGGTGGATGTCAATCAAGTGGCCTATTTCTTTATAGGAAAGGAATCCTTTTAGCGGATTTCCGGTGTGGCCAAGGAAGATTTCGTCCGCGTTCTGAATTTCCAGCACCGACTCGTTCAATTGCGGTATTCCGTCAAATCCCATCAGTTCAGCTTCGATCCGATAAGCGGATTGCTGGATTTTCCGGATTTCTTTCGCTGTTTTTTCCAGGCGGTGGTTCAAAGCAATAATCATGTGCATGCACCTCAATCAAATAGTAGCATAATTCCATCTATTGCAGGCGCCAAGCTTTGTCCAAAATAAAAAGAAACTGCCGGCATTCGGCAGCTTCTTCTGGATGTTCGGCCATCACTTTTCGATAAATCGGCGAATATCTTCCATCTTGAACCCTACGTCCTGATAACCCTGGTTATAGAGTTGCGTAAGTTTTTTCGGGTCCCGCTCCATACCGTTCACCTTGAAATGTGCAGAAGGCTGGATCACCAGCACTTTCCCTTCCTCTTCCAGCCCTTCAATCATTTCCATCGTCTCGTTATAACGGTCCGCCCAATTTTCCAGGCTCGCGATAATTCCGGGAAATTGCCGGTAAAAGGCTGGCACGATTCGGGCGAAGGAATTCCTTTTTTTGCGGTACCCTTTTTCCTTCGTCAAGATGATGATCGGTTTGGTCACCCCGTCCGAGAGCGCTTTACGGATCGGCAAGGGATCCGCCAGCCCCCCATCCATCAGCAGACGCCCATGATATTCGACCGGCTGCGCCATCAGCGGAATGGAACTGGATGCACGGACGATGGTCAAAAAGTTTTCTGTATGGCCATGTTTTTCAAAATACACGGCTTCCCCGGTCATGCAATCTGTCGTGCCGACGAAAAATTCTTCAGTGGCGTCATGAAAATTCGAATAATCGAACGGCTCCAGCAAGTTCGGTATCTCATCAAAAATCAAGTTCATGCCGAAGAGCTCGCGCTTCAGCAAAAGGTTCTTTACCGAAATATAATCTGGATGATGGACATAGCCGATGGTCACTTTGTGGTTTCGCCCGTTCTGCCGCGATACGTATGAAGAAGCATTGCACGCCCCTGCAGACACCCCGACGATATAATCAACAAACAGTTTTTCTTCGAGCAGCTTTTCAAGTACGCCGCCGGTGTAGACGCCGCGCATGCCTCCCCCTTCCAAGACCAAGCCGCTTTTCATCTGGAATCCCCCCTGTCATCCCACTTTCTTGATCAGTTCCGGTCCATTATGCTTTGGCGAATTGACAGCATCCGATACTTCATAAGCTTCCATTTCATTGGAATCAAACGGCTTCAGCAACTTCCCAAGAACTTCCGGGTCTTCAATGCGAGGGTCAAGCCAAATTTTCTCTCCTTCTTTTGATAAGACGACGGGCATCCGGTCGTGGATCGTCCCCATCAATTCGTTTGCTCCGGTCGTCAAAATTGTGCAAGTGTTGACCGTTTTTCCATCCGGCGACTTCCAGGATTCCCACAGCCCCGCAAAAGCGAACGGTTCCCCCGATTTCAGTTTAACGAGCATGGGGATTTTCCCTTCATCTGTCCTCTGCCATTCATAAAAGGAATCCGCCAGAATAATGCAGCGTTTTTTCTTGAAGGCGTGGCGAAAGCTCGGTTTTTCCGCTGCGGTCTCCGCCCTTGCATTGATCATCTTATAGCCGATTTTCGCATCTTTCGCCCATGGCGGAATCAGCCCCCATTTCAGAAAGCCAAGCCTGTTTTTTGTTCCATCGTTCACGACTGCCAGCACTTCCTGGGAAGGCGCTATATTATAGCTGGCTGTGTAATCCGTTTCTTCGATTGAACTTTCCTCGATGCCGAAGCGGTCGAGTAGCGTCCGGTAATCCGCATATAACGAGTACCTGCCGCACATATCGGTCACCTCCTCTTTAAAGTTCCTTAGATATAATATAACAGAATTTTCGAACTATAGTCCGTTATTTGCCCAGCGCTTTTTCCATGGCAGCCAAGGCGTGGATAGCTGTCGTATCAAAGAGCAGGGCGTCCGTATCTTCCGATTTGACCAGCAAGCCGATTTCCGTACAGCCAAGGATTACGCCTTCTGCCCCGCTCTTTTCCAACTTGCTGATAGCTTTTAAGCAGAACGCTTTCGATGTCTCCCTGATTTCGCCCAGGCATAATTCTTCAAAGATGATCCGGTTGATTTCCTGCCTTTCGCTTTCTTCCGGGATTACGACTTCCAGCCCGTGTGCCTTGAGCCGCGACTTGTAGAAATCCATCTCCATAGTATAGCGGGTTCCCAAAAGCCCTATTTTTCGGATGCCAGCGCTTTTCACTTTCACTGCGGTGGCATCTCCAATGTGCAAAAGGGGAATCCCGATATTTTGTTCAACGGCTCCCGCTGCTTTGTGCATCGTATTCGTGCAGATGACAATGAAATCAGCCCCTGCCCGTTCGAGCGACGCGGCAGCTGCCCCAAGCACCTCTCCGGCTTCCTGCCATTTCCCCTGGGCCTGCAAGGCTTCAATCTCTTCAAAATCCAGGCTGTACAAGATGCATTTTGCCGAATGCAAGCCGCCAAGCTGCCGCTTGGCTTCCTCATTCAAAATGCGGTAATACTCGGCGGACGATTCCCAGCTCATGCCGCCGATCAAGCCGATTGTTTCCATAAATGGCCCTCCTTTCACTTTATCTTCTCTTCAGCCTTATAGCCCTTTAGCCCTCTGGTCCGCCATTCCCCCATTTTTGCGGAAAGAATGGTATACTTAAAGAACAAAGAGCTTTACAAGGAGGAATTACATGGCTACTGCACGAGAAATGAGTCTGGTTAACAAGGATTTCCTGGTAGATGAATTAGGGCTGAAACAGCAAGGCAACTCTTCGGTATTCACGAGTGAAGATTGTTTTGTCCTGTCTCCATCAGTCCAACGGTATGAAAAAGGTTTCGATATCAGTGAATTCAGTTTGGCGAAATTCGACCCGGAGCGTCAGCAAGGCTTTTTGATCGTACGGTATATGGATACCTTTTTGATGGCCAAACTCGAAAGTTTCAAAGAAAAAATGATGCCGCCTGAGCTTCAGATCAAAAAGAAAAACACCAAGCCGCATTGGAAGTTCACGGTTGCTGAAAACCCGGCGTACCATTTGGTGAATACGCAGAACAAAGAACTGCGTTACCGGCTTCAAGAACCATCAAAAAAACAGATCGTCTCTTTTTTCAATAAAATATAGAACCGGCCCGCAATGGATTGATTGCGGGTTTTTTCATGCTTTTTTCTTTTCCCATTCCAGCCCGGAGACGGTTTTTCCAGTTTAGTGGTAGACTATGGGTAATAAAACGAGAACGGAAGTGACCCCATGGAGCCGAGACCCTATACTTCCAAAGACCGTGCGTTTTGGAAGATCATCTTCAGTTTGCTGCTTGCTTCGCTTTTTATATTTTCTAATCTGTATGCCGTCCAGCCGCTGCTGCCCCTGTTCGTCTCTGAATTCGGAGTGTCCGTTTCGGCGTCGAGCCTGTCGCTGTCGCTGGCGATTATCGGACTGATCATCGGATTGGTCGTCCTCGGCTTTTTTTCCGACCGCAACGGCAGAAGATCCTACATCATCTATTCTCTGCTCGGCTCGGCACTTCCTTTTTTTCTGATTCCGCTTTTCGAATCGTTCACATGGCTGCTGGTGCTTCGTTTCATCCAAGGGTTTGCCCTTGCCGGTGTTCCGGCAGCTGCGCTCGCCTACATCAGCGAGGAGATCGACCGGAAGAATATCGGCTTTGCCACAGCTCTCTACATATCCAGCAATGCGCTCGGCGGAATGGCCGGCCGCGTGCTCTCCGGCTATTTGACGGACCATTTTTCCTGGCAGGTTACGTTCTTCGTATTCGGCGTTGCCGGGCTGCTGTTGTTCGGCGCCGTTTACATGCTGCTCCCGAAATCCCGCCGTTTCGAGCCGTCGAATGCCAGTTTCCAAAAGGACCTGACCGGCTTCTTTTACCACTTGAAAAACCCGGCATTGCTTGTAGTCTTCGGGCTCGGCGCCATTCTCCAGATTTCCTTCACAGGCGTCTGGACCTACTTGCCGTTCCACCTGGAGGCGCCGCCGTATTCGCTGCGCCTTCAGACGATTTCCTATTTCTTTTTCGCCTACGGCATCGGCATTATCGGCTCGCCGCTTGCCGGACGTGCAGCTGAAAGGTTCGGCCTGCGCCCGGTCCGGCGGGCAGGCGTGTTTATCCTATCGGCCGGCATCCTGCTGACGCTGAGTTCTTCTGTTTGGCTGATCGCCGCCGGGCTTTGCACAGCCTGCCTCGGATTTTTCATCGCCCACTCGCTGACTGCGGCTTCTGTCAGCCAGCAGGCAGAGCACCATAAAGGCAGCGCCTCCAGCCTGTATCTGGTTGCCTATTATATCGGTGTCGCTGCCGGCAGCTCGCTGCTCAGCCCGCTATGGGGCGCCGGCGGATGGACAGGGCTGGTGCTCACGACCGCTCTCCTCCCCGTCCTCTACTTGGCAGGATTGTCCATTTACCGGAAAAATGCCGCCTCGGCTTCTCGCTGAGGCGGCATTTTTTTGGCTGTCGAGAAACTTTCTAGAAAGTGAGTTCATAAAAGAAATGAACTGTTTACACCGCTTCGGTCGCTTGGAGCATGGCTTCCGCCATGAGCCGAGAAAGGCACTCGTCTCATAGCTTCGCCCAGCCCACGGACGCGCCGGCGCTGGATAAACTCTCTAGAAGAGAGAGGTACTTAATATTCTCTTGGTTCATTAGCTTCTCTTAGGTTTGGAGCAAAACAGCGGAGAAAACCGTACTGTTTCTGCATCGCTTCGCTAGCTTCGAAACATGAAAGGACGCTGCTCCTGTCCCTGCATCGCTGCGCTAGCTTCGGGACATGAAAAATCGTTGCAGCGCTACGCGCTTCGTCGCAAAGTACCGGCCAAATGCTGTTTGGCCGCTACTTGCCTGCGGGAGCAGCGTAGCGACGAAGCTAGCGAAGCGATGCAGGAGCACGGGTTTTGGTAAGCGTAGCTGTTTTGCGGAATATCGGCTTCTCATTTTAAAAGAAATAAAATTAATACTTTTCTCAACAAGTTGAAAAATGCCGCCTCGGCTTCTCGCTGAGGCGGCGTTTTTTTTATTCTTCTTCTTTTTCCCTGATTGTGTTCTGTTCATCGCCGATGCCCAAATTGCTGTGGGCGCTGTCATGTTCCATCTCGATCCCGTCTTCCTGCGACTCCTGCTGGATGCCTTCGAACTCTTCCCGCTCCCTGCGGTTTTGCTGTGGGGAAGAATTCCGGCGATTAGAAAAATCATCTTTTCCCATCGTTTTCGCCTCCTTAAAAGACTCTATAGTGGAAGCTATTCCCCACTCTGCAGAAACAAAACACGGGACTATTTTTAAAAATAGATGGAGAAGGCGCTGTAGCCATAATAGACCGCCAGCACAGAAAGCACGGCAAAGACAGCGTATTCTGATAAGCCGCCGGTTGTGGCAGTCACCGGAAAACGCACGGTCACCCGAAGCGGGAAGAACAATTTGATGCCGTTTTTGGTCGCCATGTCCAGGATCAAATGGCTTGCCATCCCGACCAGAAGGCCTGCAGACGCTGCTTCGTTTACCGAAAGGGCATTCAGCAGGACGCCGGCCAGCAGAAGGAACAGCAGGCTATGGGTGAACGTCCGGTGCCCGAACAGCGTATTGATGATTTTGGATAACACCGGAAACGATCTGCCCATCTTGCTTCCCCCATGGCAGATATCCGGCAACAATGCGCCGATGGTCCCTGCGCACAGCAAGATGACCGGGTCATAGTTGGTGATTTGGGCAAATGCAAGGCTTGCTGCAATGCCGCCAGTGATGTGAGTTTTTCCAGTCATGATGCACGTTCTCCTTTTTTCTTGGTCCGCCTTTAATTATACGCAAAAATGGGTATGATGAGGGTAGAGAAATATTAACAAAGGAGTCGAGGGATTTGGGAATTCATAAGTTTTTCACCTCATTGAATGATTTGGAGCGGATTATCCGCGCGCCGGGAAGATTTAAATTCGAAGAACACAATGTCGCTGCCCATTCATGGAAGGTCAGCCAATACGCCATGTTCTTCGCAACGATCGAAGAAAGGGCCGGCAAGAAAGTCGATTGGAAATCACTATATGAAAAAACCATTAACCATGACTTTGCGGAGGTTTTCATCGGCGACATCAAAACGCCGGTCAAGCATTCCTCCCCTGAATTGAAAGAGATGATCGCCCGCGTCGAAGAAGGAATGATGGAGAAGTTCATTTACCGGGAGATCCCCGAGGAATTCCATGACGTCTTTTTCGACCGGATGAAAGAAGGCAAAGATGCTACGACGGAAGGGCGGCTGCTTGAAATGGCCGATAAGCTCGACCAGTTCTATGAGTCCTTTGCCGAATTAAAGCGGGGCAATTCCGACAAGGAATTCGTCGCCATGTACCGCATCGCCCTGAAAAAGCTGCTCGCCATTCCACTCAAGGCAAGCGTCACCTATTTCCGCGATGAAATCCTCGAAGACGTCATGAACGAAGATTCGATCACCGATATCCGGGAAATCACCCGGCAAGTGCTCGCCGACTGACAAGAGCTTGTTATATGTTTTAGGCATAATTTATGGTAAATTTATAATAATACCAAAAAAACCCGGAGGTGAATCCCTTATTTAAGGGAATTTATTGGACCCCATACTCTTATTGAATTTAGCTTTACTCATCTTATTAATCGCGTTGACCGCTTTTTTCGTCGGCGCAGAATTCGCCGTTGTCAAAGTGCGCATGTCGCGCATCGACCAATTGATCGAAGAAGGCAATAAAAAAGCCGTCCTGGTCAAAAAAGTGGTCGGCGACCTGGATTACTACCTGTCCGCCTGCCAGCTCGGCATCACGGTCACGGCGCTCGGCCTCGGCTGGCTCGGCGAACCGACAGTCGAGCGGCTCCTGCATCCTTTGTTCGACATGCTGGGCGTACCGTCTTCCGCGTCGACGATCGTTTCGTTCGTCCTTGCCTTCTCGCTCGTGACATTCCTTCATGTGGTCGTGGGTGAAATGGCGCCGAAATCGCTGGCGCTCCAGTTTGCCGAACGCATGACACTCCTTTTGACGCCGCCGCTCTATTGGTTCGGCAAGATCATGGCACCGTTCATCTATATCCTGAACGGGTCCGCCCGCATCATCCTGCGCGCTTTCGGCGTGCAGCCGGCTTCAGAAGAGCAG
Source organism: Planococcus chinensis (assembly GCF_042681545.1). NCBI lineage: Bacteria > Bacillati > Bacillota > Bacilli > Caryophanales > Caryophanaceae > Planococcus > Planococcus chinensis. The sequence continues at coordinate 501,711 of NZ_JBHUFW010000002.1, read as the reverse complement.
GCCCATTCGGAGGATGAATTGAAGATCATCATGGCCCAAAGCTTCCAAAGCGGCGAAATCAATCAAACCGAATTGTCGTTCATGCAGAACATTTTTGCATTCGACGAACGGAGCGCCAAAGATGTCATGGTGCCGCGCACCCAGATCATCGCCTTCCCTCAGGACCTGAGCAGCGACGATTTGCTGGGAGAACTCCGCGAACACCGCTATACGCGCTATCCGATTGCCAACAACGGCGACAAGGACGATTTGATCGGCTTTATCAACGCCAAGGAAGTGCTGACCCATTACGCCATGGAGGGGTATGTGCAGATGCGCGACCTAATCCACGACTTGCCTTACTTCCATGAGACGACCCCGCTCCAGACGGCGCTCATGAAGATGCAGAAAGACCGCACCCACATCGCTTTGGTGATTGATGAATACGGAGGCACTTCCGGCATCATCACGATGGAGGATATCTTGGAGGAAATCGTCGGCGAAATCCGCGATGAATTTGATGATGAAGAAGAAGCTGAAATTATAAAAGAAAGCGATGACCACTATATCCTCAACGGCCGTGTGCTGCTGAAGGATCTGGAAGAACGCTTTAATTTGGAGTTCGAAGACAGCGACGACATCGATACGATTGCCGGCTGGGTCCAGCATCAGCTGATCGAAGCGGAAACGGGCGATATCGTCACAAAAGAAGGGCATCGCTGGACCATTCTTGAAATGGAAAATCACCATATCGTCAAAGTGGCACTGGAAATCATCCGCGAATAAGAGAAATAGGCCTATCCAATTAGATTTGGATAGGCCTATTCCTTTGTTTTTGCGCTCCATTTTTCCGATTCGATTTGACCAATCTTCTTCCCTTCTATAAAATGAGAACAAATGTTCCTATAAATAAATATGAAGGGGAGGGATTTGCAATGAAACTGAATAAACACATGAAAACAAAAGGGCAAATCAAGGATCGGGGGCGCATCAAATGGACAGCGATGATGCTGCCGGAGCATGTTCAGATGCTGCGGGAGTGGCAGCAGGAAGACCGCTATAACGTGAAGCCGGAGCTGAATGAATTCGACCTGGAGGCGGTGCATGAAGAAATCGGGCTGGCGTACAGGCGCCAATGCTCGGTGGAAGTCCGGATCTGGCAAGATGGAATCCGGAGCTTTTCAGGGATTGTAGCGGCCATCGACCTGCAGCATGGGCTGCTCCGCCTCGATACCGGCTCCGGCATTGAAACGCTCTTGTTCAAGGACATCGTAGGGGCAAAAACCTTGGAATAACGCACCGAAAAGAGAGGCCGCTCTATGAGTATGGCCGCTCTTTTCAATTTTTAAGGTTAAACACCCCCTATTTTGGGGATATAGAGAATAACCAAGTCTAACTATGGAGGTTGAGTATATGAGCAAAGCTGCATCATACGCCAAGGAAGTTGTTGGCGAAATCAAAAAAGACAGCGCAACGACACTTGCTGCTGCACAAGCTTATTATTATCTGCTGGCGATTGTTCCTTTACTGATTCTGTTATTATCAATCCTGCCTTATTTGCAGATCGACCCGCAGCGGGCTGTCGATTTTATCGGCACCATCCTTCCGGGAGAAGTTGCCAGCACATTTGAGGAAACGATTGTCAGCGTAGTTACGACGCCATCAGGCGGCCTATTGACATTCGGTATTCTCGGGACGCTTTGGTCCGCTTCAAATGCGATGAGCGCATTTATCGAAGCGACCAACCAGGCCTATGGTGTGGAAGAGACGCGCTCGTTCTTCGTCAAAAAAGGGATGGCGATCGTCCTGACGCTATTCATGCTAGTGGCGGTCATCGTGGCACTCGTACTTCCGATCTTCGGCGGTGCCATCATCGATACCATCAGTTCATTCCTGAACTTGCCTGAACAAACGGAAATCATCTTCCAGGTTCTGCGCTGGGTCATCTCGATTGTGGTCATGAGCATCGTGTTGGCGTGCTTGTACAAGTTTGCGCCAAACAAGAGTTTCCCGTTCAAAGAAGTCATTATCGGGGCATTGATCGCCACTATATTGTGGCAGCTCGTCTCCCTCGGCTTCTCGTTCTATGTGGCGAATTTCGGAAGTTATTCCGCTACATACGGCAGCCTTGGCGGACTGATTGTCCTGATGCTTTGGTTCTTCCTTACAGGTCTGATCCTTGTAATAGGCGCCGAAATCAATGCGGTGCTGCATAAGCGGAAACACACAAAAAATGCACCAGCCCAAGTCTACGAAGAATAAAACAGCACACGAAAGCACCGGGCCGATCCCAAGGATCAGCCCGGTGCTTTATTTTTCGTATAATGCCATCCATTCATCGATGACAAAGCTTTCGATATGCCCATCATGCGTTATCAATTGGAAATACGCCGCAGTGTTTTCGTCCGCGCTTAAAAGATGCTGCTTCACCCGTTCCTTCTGCGCTTCGCTTTCTGTGGTGCGTGCTGCCCAGGAAGGGAATTGGAACGTCTTTTTGCGGTCCAGTGCAGCCAGCTCTGAAAGGCCGTTCTCCTTGAACAGGGCTTGCCATTCGCTTTTCGGAAGGCAGCGCGCATGGCTTGTGTCCCGCAACTTTTCCGTCGTGTTCATGAACCGGCCAAGCTCCGGGTCTTCCGGCGCCACGTTGTCGATGAGCACGAATTTGCCGCCCGGCTTTAACACACGGGCCGCTTCTGCCACGAAAGCTTCCGGATGCGGGAAATGGTGAGGCGCAATCCGGCATACTGCTGCATCAAACGTGCCGGCTAAAAACGGCAGGTCTTCCGCATCCGCAATGACATAGAAAATATTGTTGTGCTCAGGCTTCAAGTGCCTTGCGGTATTCTCGAGCATTTCTTCGGTCAAATCGGTAGAAATGACGGTGCCGGCATGCGGCGCGAGCGCCTTTGACACATGCCCGCCGCCGGTCGCAATATCGAGCACCAGCCAGCCCTCTTCCGGCTTGAGCCAGTCGACCAGCAGCGGAAGGTCGTCGCCTTTTGCGTGAATCGGGCTGCTGACATACTCCTCCGCATTTTTCCCGAATACTTCTTTCACTTTCTCCTTCAGATTCTCTTCCATGGAATTCCTCCTTATTTCCGCATGCCCGGCCGGTGGTCCAGGAAGTTCCGGTATGCGAAGCCTTCGACTTCCTCTTCCGAGAACTGCTTTTGGAGTTCATTGATCAAATTCTGGAACTTCGAAGCATTTTCCAGATTTTTGATGTGCGAAGAAATGCCGTCGAAATCCGAACCGATCCCGATTTGCTTGACGCCGCCGAGGCTGCAGAAATGGTCGATATGCCGGATCAGGTCTGGAATGACGACTTCTTTCGGATCCGCTTTGATAAAGTCCAGACAGAACACCACATCAATCATGCCTCCCTTTTGGAACATCGCTTTCGCCTGGCCGTCATCCAGGTTTCTCGGATGGTCGCGCAGCGCCCGGGCGTTCGAATGGCTGGCAATGGGATAATCGGCAAGTTCCATGACGTCCCAGAAGCCTTTCACCGACAAATGGGAAACATCCGTGAACACCCGGTGTTCGTTGTTGAGCCGGACCACATCTTTGCCGAGCAGCGTCAGCCCTCCGCCTCTCGGCTCCCCGGCGCCGTCTGCGCAGAGATTGGCATTGTTCCACGTCAGGCCGATGGACAGGACGCCCAGCCGGTACAATTGGCGAAGCTTCATCAAATCGTTGCCGAATGCATCCGCCCCTTCCAGCGTCAAGACCGCCCCAATCTCACCGTCATTCAGTGCATCGATGTCTTCCCACCGTTTGATGTGCTTCATTGCCGGATTTTTGCCGATGATTTCGGTATAGAACAAATCCACCTGTTCCAGGGCATGCTGCCATTTTTCATCAGAGGGCAGGTCCGGATAGAGGAAAACCGCAAAAAACTGCACTTTTACACCGCCGGCCTGCAGCCGGGCGAAATTCGTTTCGATTTCTTCAGCGCTGGAGAAATCGAGCGGCTCCTGCTTGTAGAAAGCGCCTCTTTTGGCCAACTGCAGTTTCAACAGCGCGTCGCAATGCGTATCGATGATCTGCATTTATTCATCCCCTTCTTCCGTGCACGCTTCGATAAATCCTTTGAAAATGCCGAGGGAAGGTTCATCTCCGGCAATCGCCATGTTTTCCGGATGCCATTGCACGCCGAGGACAAATTGGTGGCTCTTGCTTTCGATCGCTTCAATCACGCCGTCGCTTGCAGTCCCGCACACCAGGTAGGTTTCCGGCACATGCCGGTTGGCCTGATGGTGGCGGCTGTTGACGCGCAGCTTCATGGTGCCTGTCAGGCGGTGCAGCAGTGAACCTTCCGGAATATGCACAAAATGCGATCCGTGGGATTTAGGGGCTTGCTGCTTATGCTGCAATAGCGGCCCTTTCATTTGTGTATTGATGTCCTGGTACATATCTCCGCCTATAGCGATGTTCAGAATCTGTGCGCCGCGGCAGACAGCCAGGATCGGCTTGCCGAGTTCCAGGACTTTCCGGATCAGCGCAAGCTCGAATGCGTCACGCGATGGGATGATGACGCCCAGATTCGGGTGCGGCTCTTCGCCGAACAATGTCGGATCGATATCGTATCCCCCTGCTGCAAACAGCCCGTCAATCCGGTTGGCGATTTGGTCGATATCCTTATCCTCCAGCAAATGCGGCAGCATGATCGGCAAGCCGCCAGCTTGCAGGATCGCTTCCGTATCCGCCATTTCAATTGCATATTCTTCCCGCCCCAGTTCTTTGGATGCAGTGATTCCGATAATCGGTTTCATAATCATTTCCCCCAGTTCTCTATTTTTCACTGAATATATTAAACATACAGAATTGAACGTGAAATTGCCAGAACCCTTTTCAACTTTGCAGATGCCGCCCAACCAAGAAAAATTCCGGCAAGCGCAGCGGCCGCCGGAACTAAGGGCTTATTCTTTTTCGTATTTCGCAATCGCCGTGGCAATCGCATCTTCCACCGGTGTCACGGTAGCGAGGTCATTATTGATGACGATTGAGAAGATCAGTTTTTCCCCGTCGCCCGTCTCCGCATAGCCGGACAATGAAGAGACGCCCGTCAACGAGCCGGTCTTCGCCGACACGTTGCCTGCAGCCGCACTGTTTTTCATGCGGTTGCGGAGCGTGCCGCCGACAAAGCGCTCAGGCGCGCCAGCAACAGGAAGCGAATTGACGAAAGCGCCGTGCCATTCTTCCTTTTGTCCGCCATACAGCAGTGCTGAAATTTCATTTGCCGGAACCATATTGACGTGCGACATGCCGGAGCCGTCGCGGAGCAAAATTGTGTCCGTATCCACACCAAGGTCGGCTGCTACGTCCTCCACTACTTCGAGTCCTGCTTCCCAGCTGCCTTCATCTGAAACCACACGCCCCATCTCTTTGACAAGAACTTCTGCGTGGCCGTTGTTGCTGAGCTTCATGAACGGGATGTAAAGCTCCCGCAGCGGCATGGACTGGCGTTTCGCAAGCAGCGTGGTGCCTTCAGGCGCAGCGCCCATCTTCAGCTCTGAATTCCCGATCAATTGGATGCCTTCGGCAATCAATGCGTTCTCGAAAAGGTCGAGTGCATAACCCGATGGTTCCGTCACTGCAATCCACTCCCGAGAGCGCGATCCGCCAAGCGGCATTTCCCCTTCAATGATGATGTCGTTTGAACCGTGCGCGCGGATGATGGAAACGGTCTTCTTGCTTCCGGCTGCCACTGTTGTCGTATTGTTGATGACATTAACATAATCCGTATGCGGTGCAAGTGTCACTATTGTCTCCGCACCCGCTGCGTCACCCGGGTTCACTTCGACGATGACAGAGCCGGCATCATAATCTTCATTCGGCGACGCCGTCAATGCCGAAACTTCAGCCCCGTAATAATAGCGCTCGTCTTTCCAAGTAATGTCTTCCGACAGGCGTTCATCGTCGTACCAGGTATCATCGCCGACCAGGTCGCCCTTCACTTTATGGATTCCCTGGCTCTTCAGCTCTGCTGCGAATGCCTCGAAGTCCTTTTGGAGAAGCGTCGGATCGCCTTTTCCTTTCAAATAGAGATTCCCTTGGAGCACTTCACCGTCGATGCGGCCATCCGTATGTACTTCAGTGCTGAAGCGGTAGTCTTCGCCCAGCGTATCGAGTGCTGCCATGCCGCTGAACAGCTTCATATTGGAAGCCGGCGTCAGACGCGAATCCCCGAAATGGTCATAGATCAATTCCCCCGTATCCGCTTTCCGGATGCTTACGCCTGTGGTGGCGCCTTTGATGCGCTCATCCTGCAAAATCTTGTTGATGTCATTCGCCAGAGCAGCGTATTCGCCGTCCGCTCCCGCCGACTGTCCGGCATCATTCAATTGCACCGGTGATATTACGAGTGCAGCTGCCAACAGCAAAGGCACTCCCCACTTGACCGACTGTTTCTTTTCCACTTTCCCATCACCCTTTTCCTTTAGATGAAAAAAGCATAGCATAGCGGGAGAAAGAATTTTCTGATTTTTTAACAAATGATTCCAAAAGCATATGCTAAATTTCAATAATAGGAAATTTATCCATTAATTTTTAATTTATATAAGTGAAATTTCCGTTCTGCCATCCTAAAGCACCCCTCTGCGATTGCAAAAGGAGTCGAATTTTGGCGAACGCAAATAAATTTTTTTAAAAGCAAATAAAACTTTTTAAAAGCAAATAAAACTTTTTAAAAGCAAATAAAACTTGCTGAACGCAAATAACATTCTTCGTTTTTAGCAAATTTCTCATTAAGGCTGCAAAAAAGAGGCTTTCCGCCCACGGAAAGCCTCTCAGCCTGTAGTTAAAGTCTAACTTGAATGAATAGAGATGTATAAGCCCGACCGGGCTGGCCACTTCGCTTTCCGTGGGCTCGGCTTCAGCCGCTTCCCTTGCTCCTGCGATTACTCGTCGCAAATTGAAAAAACATTCGCTTCGCTCAGTCCAGGGTCTTCAGCCCGAGTCGCTTCGCTGCTCCCACAGGAGTCTCGTGGCCAGCACGGTCGGGAGCGTCACCTGTATCTAAAAGATGAGATTAGGACTCTAATTCTGCTTGGACCTGCTAGGAACAAGCCGCTGGCTTCAGTATTCGCAACGGAAGGCGGCGAGCAAGTTGGCCGAAGGCAGTTCGGCCGACTTGTTTGCGACGAAGCAGCGAAGCGATGCAGGAGCACCGGTTTTACCTGCGGGATAGCGAAGTGCCGAACTAACTCGGACGTCGGTCCGAGTTAGTTCGGCGCAAGCTTGCGGAACGCGTCCGCCTGAAGTGGAGGATCAGGTATGGACTCTTCAAAATGTATGATCATTCATTAAGAAAAATAAATATCCTTTTGTCAACAAGCTCAGAGGCTTTCCGCCCATGGAAAGCCTCTTCATTATTTCCAATCCATCCAGTTCCAGATAGCAGCTACATGTCCCATTGAAGATCGGTCGAATACATCAGCTGCTCCCCAATGAAAATGCGGGCGCGGGTGTTCGGGCATCCCGGCGCGAGCGATACTTTGATGTCTTCAAATTCGCCGTCATCGTTTTGCAGCTTGCCCAGCAGCCGTGAGCTCAGGTGGAATCCTACCTGTTCGTCCTGCAGCACTCCATCGACATAAAGCTTATCGCTCATCCAGGTGTTCTCTACTTGTATGCTGTGCGATCCGTACTTCAGCTTCCAGACATTTCTCATTCCTTCGCCTCCGTTCCCTCGATTACCCAAAGTATAGCAGAAATCGAGAAAAGACCGGGAGTGGAACGTGCTGCTCCTTCAGACCAGATACTCTTGGCAGCTCCATCAAAAAACCGGCATCACAGAAGCGTGATGCCGGCCATTCCTAATTACTCTTTGATCAATTCCAATTCAACCGGAATCGATGCTTCCACTTCTTCGCCTTCCAGCGACTTCACTGCTGTTTCGACTGCCATTTCACCGATCATTTCCGGCTTCTGTGCAACCGTTCCGGCCATGCGCCCTTCTTCTACCGCTTTGACGGCATCTTCCGTAGCGTCAAATCCGACTACCGTAATGTCTTTGCCAGCCGCTTCGATCGCTTCAAGCGCTCCAAGGGCCATTTCGTCGTTGTGTGCGAACACGCCTGTGATATCCGGGTTGGATTGCAGAATGTTCTCCATAACAGTCAACCCTTCCCCACGGTTAAAGTTGGCTGTCTGTTTAGCAACGATGTCCAGTTGGCCTTCTGCCACGTTGTTGAATCCTTCGCCGCGTTCATTTGCTGCGGAAGAACCAGGTACGCCTTCAAGCTCAGCCACTTTCGCACCTTCGCCCACCAATGATACTAGAAGCTCCCCGGCCATTTCACCGCCAGCCACGTTATCAGATGCGATGTGGGAAACCACTTCGCCGCCTGAAGCGCTGCGGTCAACTGTGATGACCGGAATGTTTGCTGCATTCGCTGATTCGACTGCCGCTGCAACCGCTTCAGAATCGACTGGATTGATCATGATCAAGTCAACGCCTTGCTGGATCAAATCTTCAACATCGCTTGCCTGTTTTGCTGCATCGTCCTGTGCATCTACTACAGAAACCGTAGCGCCGAGCTCTTCAGCTTTCGCTTCTGCCCCTTCGCTAAGCGTTACGAAGAACGGGTTGTTCAATGTGGAAATCGAAAAACCGATGGTGTAGTCGCCGCCTGCTTCGCCTCCGCTTTCAGCTTCCTCATCCCCTGAACCTGGTGCTTCCATTGAACATGCCGCCAAAATCATCATGGCCAACAATACCAACAACAATTGAATCTTCTTCATTTCTCAACACTCCCTATGCTGTTTTTTTACGGTCCAACAGAACCGCGAATAATATAACTGCACCTTTGACCACTTGCTGGAAAAAGGATGAAACCCCGATCAAATTCAAACCGTTGTTCAATACCCCAATGATCAACGCACCGATCAGCGTGCCGACAATCCATCCGCGTCCGCCGGTAAGGCTTGTCCCGCCTAGCACAACTGCCGCAATGGCATCGAGCTCGAACATTTCCCCGGCAGTCGGCTGGGCCGAGTTCAACCGGGAAGTCAGAATCAGCGACGCCAATCCTGCTAGCAAGCCGACCAATGAATAGACGTAGATTTTGATGCGGTCCGCATTGATCCCTGAGAGGATCGATGCTTCTTCATTGCCGCCCACCGCGTAGACACGGCGGCCGAACGTCGTCTTTTTCAGAATGAAATATAAAATGGCAAAGCTGATGATCATTGTTACGACCGGAACCGGAATCCCAAGGAAATATCCTTTTCCGAGCATCTGGAAAGCGACGCTGTCGCCTAAGCCCGAAATCGGCCGGCCTTCCGTATATACGAGCGTCAGCCCGCGGTAGATCGTCATCGTTGCAAGCGTTGCGATAAACGGCGCCACTTTCCCTTTCGCAATGATGACGCCGTTAATGGCACCGAGGATGGCGCCGAGCAGCAAGCCGACCAGCATTGCCAGGACCGGATCCATGCCGCCGGACATCAACCCTGCCGTAACGGCACCTGTAAGTGCCAAAATCGAACCGACCGATAAATCGATGCCTCCGGTCAGAATGACGAACGTCATTCCGAATGCGATCAGCGCGTTAATGGAAACTTGGCGGAACACATTCAGCAAGTTATTTACCGATAGAAAACTCGGATTCAAAATCGTAATGATGACAACAATAGCAATCAAACCGATAAACGGTCCGATTTTTTGGAGCAGCGATTGGTTACTGGCCTTCAACTGCATGTTTTCCACCTCCTGTAGCAAAATGCATGATCTTTTCTTGTGCAAGTTCATTTTTCGGCAAGTCTGCCGTCAATTTCCCTTCGTGCATAACCAGCACGCGGTCCGCCATGCCGATGACTTCCGGAAGCTCCGACGAAATCATCAGGATGGCCACGCCGCGGCTGGCAAGTTCGTTGATGATCGAATAAATCTCTTTTTTCGCGCCGACATCCACACCGCGGGTCGGCTCATCCAGAATAAGCAATTCCGGTTCAATTCCCAGCCATTTGGCGATGACCACTTTCTGCTGGTTGCCGCCGCTGAGCGATTTGGCGGTCTGGGTCGGCCCCGAGGTCCGGATGCCAAGCCGTTTGACCATGCGGTCATAAAGCGACCGCTCCTTGTCCCGTGAAATCAGGCCGTTCTTGGAAATCGACGAGAAATTGGTCATGCTGACGTTTTCTTCGACCGTAAAGTCGACAATCAGCCCTTCCGATTTCCGGTCTTCTGTCACATAGCCGATGCCAAGTTCTTTCGCCGCTTTCGGGCTGTCGATCTTCACCAACCGGCCATCGACCTGGACGGTTCCGGCGTCCGCTTTCTTATAGCCGAACAGCGATTGGGCCACTTCGGTCCGCCCCGCGCCCATCAAGCCCGCAATGGCCAGCACTTCGCCTTTCCGGAGATCAAAGGACACATCTTCAAAACAATCTTTCCGCGTGAGCCCTTTGACGGACAGCTTCACATCTCCGATCACCGAACTGCGTACCGGGAAGCGTTCACCCAATTCGCGCCCGACCATCATCTGGACGATTTCCTCGAACGAGGTTTCCGAAATCCGCTTCTCGCCTACATATTCGCCGTCCCGCAGGATGGTGATGCGGTCGCACAGCGAGAAAATCTCTTCCATGCGGTGGGAGATGTAGATGAACGATACGCCGCGCGCCTGCAATTCGCGTATGGTGGCGAACAGCGTATCGATTTCACGGTCGGTCAGTGCCGCGGTCGGTTCGTCCATGACAATCACTTCCGCGTCCACCGCAAGCGCTTTCGCAATCTCGACAATCTGCTGCTGGCCGACAGAAAGCGAGCTTGCCGGTGCGGCAGGGTCGATGTCCAAGCCAAGATCCAGCAGCGCTTTTTTAGTCTTCTGCTCCATCTGTTTGGTCTTGATGATGCCGGTGCGCCCGAACGTCTCTTCGTTGCCTAAAAACATATTGTCCGTAATCGACAAATGGGGCAGGATGTTCAATTCTTGGTGGATTACCGCAATTCCGGCTTCTTCCGCCTGCTTGGGCGAAGTGAAATGGACTTCCTTGCCTTTCACTTCCACCGTTCCGCTGTCGCGCGAATAAATGCCCGTCAGAATTTTCATCAATGTCGACTTGCCGGCTCCGTTTTCACCCATCAATGCATGGATTTCTCCCTGCTCCAACGAAAACTGGACATTTTTCAACACTTGGTTGCCGCTGAACGACTTGGATATATTGGTCATTTTGATCATTGGGGTTCACCTGCCTTTTTAAAAGATCACTCCGGAACGGAGGACGATATTGGCGTATGGCGTCGCTTCACCCGTCCGGATAATCAGCTTCGCTTCTTTGCTCATTTTCTTCAGTTCGTCATGCGTTACGTAAGCGGCATTCACTTGTTCAAGGATACCTGCTTCGACTTCCGGGTTCTCTTCGGATATTTCCCGGGCAATAAACCCGGCTTCCGCCTGAAAATCTTCCAGAATTGCCTGCAGCACCGTGAGAAATGAAGGTTCGCCGATACGGTAGGATAAATCGATGCACTGGACCCCTTTTGGGACAGGCAAACCGCAATCAGCGATGACCAGAAGATCCGTATGGCCGAATGCAGCCAACGCTGCCGCTATGTCACGGTTGATCATGCCATGCTTTTTCATTTCCCGTCATCTCCCATGCGCTGCAGCACTTCCTGCCGGGATGGCATTCCGCCCTGGGCGCCGAATTTCTCAACTGACAACGAAGCCGCCGCATTGGCAAAACGCACCGCCGCTTCAAACGGCATCGCTTCTTCAAGCGCGACCGCGAGTGCTCCGTTGAATGTATCGCCTGCACCTGTCGTGTCGATCGCTTGCGTTTTAAAGCCTTCCACCAGGACGTGCTTTTGGCCATCGAAGTAGCGGGCCCCTTTGCTGCCAAGCGTCACAACGAGGCGGTTCGGGTATTTTTCAAGCATGTGTTCCCACTCTGGCCCGAACAGCTCTTCCGCTTCGGTTTCATTTGGCGTCATGTATGTAGCATAGGGGAGGAAATCTTCAGTAAACCCGTCTGCCGGCGCCGGATTCAAAATTACCGGCACTCCATGCTGATGGCAAATTTCCAACGTCCGTTGGACAACCGGGATCGGCATTTCCAATTGCATGACGACGATGCCGCTTTCCTTCAGTCCGTTCTCAAATGCAGCCATTTCCTCGGCTTTCAAGCTATGGTTCGCGCCCGGCACCACGATAATGCGGTTATCGCCATCCGACAAAAGGATGTTCGCGATTCCGCTTGTGCCTTCTGCCCGTTTGACAGAAGCTGTTCCGACGGACTCCGCCTCCAGGTTCCGGAGCAGTTCATCGCCGAATGCGTCGGTTCCAACTGCGCCGATCATATTTACTGAACCGCCAAGCCGGGCGGCCGCTACCGCCTGATTCGCACCTTTTCCGCCTGGCGCTGTCGTATACAAGTCGCCGAGCGCTGTTTCCCCCTGCTTGGGAAAACGGGCGGTTCGCACAACAAGATCCATATTGATGCTGCCTACTACTGTTATCATTTTTCCACACTCCTTGTCGTTCCCCGAAGTTTCAGCTGCACCGGCACTTCGTAGAAATGCTGTTCAATTTCCTGGTTTTCAATCCGTTTGATGAGGACTCGCGTGGCAATTGCCCCCATTTTATATACGTCCTGCGCGATCGTCGTCAAGCCCGGAGACAGCATCTCGCCCATTGCGATGCCGTCAAACCCGACAATCTGCAATTCTGCAGGCACTTGGATGCCAAGGGTCACTGCAGCTTTTAACGCCCCTGCCGCCGAGACATCGCTGCTGGCAAAAATGCCGTCGATTTCTTTATGTTCTTTTAAAAATCCTTCGACAATCTTTTCCGAGTCCGCAAAGTGGAACGGGCATGTCACGATGTGATAGTTTACGCCGGACTCCGTAATCGCTTCCATAAATCCTTCGAAGCGGTCATTGGCCGGGTTCAGTTTTTCCGGCCCTCTCAGGAACAGGATGTCCTTGCAGCCTCTTTGCAATAATGCCTGCGTTCCCATCACGGCCCCTTCGCGGTTGTTGGAAGAAACCGTCGGGATCCTGTCATTGATCGCACGGTCCAAGGCGACAATCGGCAGCGCCATATTCGCGTAATGCGGTGCGTCGAGCTGATTCGATGTTACGATAAAGCCGGCAATATATTTTTTCTTCAGCGTTTCCAGGTAGTTTCTTTCTTTTTCCGGATTTTCATCCGAGTTGCACAAGATGACAGTATATCCGTAAGTCAATGCGACATCCTCCACGGCCCGGGCAAGTTCCGGGAAGAACGGATTGGTGATATCCGGGACGATCAAGCCGATCAAATGCGATTGTTTCGTATTGAGCGACCGGGCCACCGGGTTCAGTTCGTACTTCAATTCATCCACGGCATCCGTTACAGCTTTGGCCGCGTCTGCACTCACGTAGCCGCTTCCGTTGAGGAAACGGGACACTGTCGCCACTGATACGCCTGCTTTTTTCGCTACATCTCTGATGGTGGTCATATAAGCCGCTCCGTTCTCGGTAAATGTGTAACCGGTTACACAAAATATACATGGCTGTTTCTTTGTTGTCAATGTGAAGATTTTCCAGAACAAAAAAAAGAGCCCCTCGCTACCCGACGGACTCCTCTCATACTATTAATTGCACGGGACGTGCATATCGCCATTGTCTTTTTCCACTAAGCTGTAGCTGACTACTTCAAAACCTTTTCTTTGCAAAAAGCGTGCGCCCAGGTTTTTTTCCAATGCATCTGACGCCACCAGGTGGATCGGCTGATCCGGTATTTCCTTATAGTTCCGCATCAGGTAAGCATACGGCAGGTTCATAGCGCCTGCCACTTCTTCATTTGAGATATTGTATGGACGGATGTCCAGAATGGTAACAGCTCCGCCATCTACGTGTTCAAGGCATCGTTTTTCCATGCCGTGCAGCGGCATGAATCTTCGGTAGCTGCTGCCTGCAAGCAACAGCGCCAATAGGGTCATCGGTATTGCCATATTTATTCATCTGCTCCTTTTCATCTGAAAACCGCCGGAACAGGATTCCGGCGGTTTATTGGAATGTACGAATTACGCTTTTACTTCAGTCGACCATTTTGAATATCCGCCCGGCATGTTGACGATGTTATCAATGCCGTTCGCTTTCAGCAGGCTCGCAGCAATCGCTGAACGTGCGCCGCCTTGGCAATGGACGATGACCGTCTTGCTGGCATCCACTTCTTCGAGACGGTTTTTCAATGTCCCGACCATGATGTGGTCCGCATTTTCGATATGCCCTTCATCGAACTCGGTCTGGTTCCGGACGTCGAGTACGTTGGCTTCATCATTATTGATCATTTCTTTCGCTTCTTCTACCGTTACGTTATCGTATTTATCAAGCTTGTCTGCTTCGCCGATGATTGCCTCTGCATCCGCATAGCCAAGGACCTGGTCGATGCCGATTGAATGCAGAGCGGTGATCACTTCATCAAGCGAATCAGGGTCTACAAGAATGTAAACCGGCTTTTTATAATCTACGACCCATCCTGCCCAGTTTGTGAAGGATTTATTGAACGGGATGTTGAGGGTTCCCGGGATAAAGCCTTGGCTGAATACATCTGCCGGGCGCAAGTCGAGGACTTGTTCGCCATTTTCCAGCAAGCTCTTAATATCAGCAAACCGATCGATTGGCTTGAGCTCCGGCAAATTGGCGATCAGTTCCGGACCGATTTTATTGACGGATTTCATGACTGCGAAATAATAAGGCGGTTCCGGCTGCCCTGCAAGCAGCTCGTCTTTGAACGATTTTTCATCTTTGAACTGCATTGCCCAGTTGAACAGCTTTTCATATCCGACAGTCGTTGACGGCACTGCGCCCAACGATTTTCCGCACGCGCTTCCCGCACCGTGCGCCGGCCAGACCTGCAAATAATCCGGAAGTTCTTTGAAGCGTTCGATCGATTGAAACATCGCTTTCGCTCCGGATTCCGAAGTTCCCTGGATGCCCGCCGCTTTTTCAAGCAAGTCCGGACGGCCGACATCCCCCACAAAGACAAAGTCTCCGGTGAAGATGCCAAGCGGCAGATCGGCCGCTTTCGTGTCCGTCAAGATGAACGAGATGCTCTCAGGTGTGTGGCCGGGTGTATGCACCACTTCGAAGATCAAATTGCCGATATTGAATTTATCGCCGTCTTTCAGCAACTGGTGGCTAACGTTCTCCAGGTTCTGGTATTTCCAATCTTTATCGCCTTCATCTGAAATGTACAGCTTTGTTCCGAAACGGTCAGCCAGTTCGCGTGAACCGGATACGAAATCGGCGTGGATATGGGTTTCAAGCGCGCCGACAATTTTCAAGTTTTCTTTTTTAGCAAGTTCAACGTACGGGAGAATATTGCGCATCGGATCTACCACTACCGCTTCTCCGGTTGCCTGGCAGCCTACGACGTAAGATGCGTGCGCCAATTTATCATCATAGAAATATCGTAATAACATAGAATGATTCCCCTTTTCGTGTGGTTTGTTGTTGTTAATAACAATATACCCTCAGGGGTATAAAAAGTAAACTAATCTGCTTCACTTTTTTTCTATTCCTTTTATCTTTCGTTCCGATATGAAAAAACCCCGCTTATTCCTGGCCGGGCCGGCAAGGAATAAGCGGGGTTTTTACTATTGATCATTACGCTTCTTGTTCTTGGAATGCTTCGGTGCGGTTTTTCTCGGTTTCCGCTACATATACCGCACAAGCGGCATCGCCGGAAATGTTAATTGCCGTCCGTGTCATATCAAGCAAACGGTCGATCCCGAGCACAAGCCCGATTCCTGCTACCGGCAGACTTACACTGCTAAGGACCATTGCCAGCATAATCAGGCCGACACCCGGTACGCCAGCAGTCCCGATGCTTGCAAGTACAGCCGTCAAGACGACGGTGGCCATTTCTGGCAACGTCAAATCCACTCCGTATGCTTGTGCGATGAATAAAGTGGCGACACCTTGCATAATCGCCGTTCCGTCCATGTTAATCGTAGCTCCAAGCGGCTGGACAAATGAACTGATTGATTTTGGCACGCCGAGCTCTTTCTGGGCTACTTCCATAGAAACCGGAAGTGTTGCCGTACTGCTTGATGTACTGAACGCGACGCTCATTGCCGGTGCAAACTTCTTGAAAAACCAAACGGGATTTTTCTTTGCGAGAAGACCGATGGTTCCCCCGTATGTGAACGCGGCATGGATGAATAGCGCAGCTAAAACCACGACCATATATGCCCCCATCGCTTTGATTGCCGAAAGGCCCTGCGAGCCGATGGCAGTTGCGATCAGTCCGAATGTTCCGTAAGGAGCGAATTTCATGACGATGCCGACCAAGTACATCATGACGTCATTTCCTTGCTCCACCAAATTCAGAATGCCTTTGGTTTTTTCTCCAAGAGCAGTGAGAGCCAGGCCGATGAATACAGCAAAGACGATAATTTGCAGCATATTGCCATCCGTCAATGCTTCAAGCGGATTTTTCGGAATGATGTTCAGCAGTGTTTCAGCTACTGAAGGCGCCTTGTCAGCTTCAAAAGACGCGCTTTCCAAATCGAAATCCCCGGCTAAGCCAGGTTTTACGATTCCGGCTAAGCCCATACCGATAACGATGGCAATCGTTGTCGTGACGAGGAAATATGAAATCGTTTTCAATCCGATGCGGCCAAGTTTCGCCGGATCGCCGAGACCCGCTGTTCCAAGAATGATGGACAGGAATACGAGCGGAACAACCAGCATGCTGATTAAGCTCAAAAAGATTTGGCCAAGCGGCACGAATAAATATGTATTTAACGGTTCAAATGCATTCGGTGCGAATAAATTGATCAGCAAACCAACAACAGCACCCAGGAGAAGCCCGGTAATTACTTTCACAGTCAAACTTTTTTTCTTCATGTATCTCATCCTTTCATATGACATAAACAATAGTCTAACTGAAAAGGCTGAAGATTTATAGCATTTAGTGAGTTGCACAGACACAGCCATTAAATATACTGAAATAGCATCAGAAGCGATTTTAGGAAATTGGAATCAGTTTTTTTCCTTTTAATTTGGATGTGTAAACACCAAAAAACCGGCGCTCTCCTATTGAAAGGAGCACGCCGGCAGAAAGCTCAGGGAAGCAGCAGGACCTTGCCGAAACTCTTGCGGCTTTCAATGTGGGCATGCGCTTTCGCTGCCGCAGCCAGAGGATACCGTTTCGAGATGACGATATTCAAGGATCCTTCGAGCATCAATTTGGTAATTTCCTCCGCTGCTTCGTGTAGGAATTCGGGACGGTGTTTGCGGTAGGTGCCAGTGCTGTAGCCGATAACTGAGCGGCAGCTCGAGTGGAGGTCGGTCGTTTTGATTCGGCCTGGCACTGAACCTTCATTGGCATGGCCAAAAGAGATGATCCGGCCGAAAGGCGCCAAGCAGTCCATGCTTTTTTCAAAATTCTCACCACCCACCGTATCGAGAATGACATCGGCGCCTCTGCCGTCCGTCAAACCGTTCACGATGGCCGCAAAATCCTGCGTCCGGTAATTGATGGCGTGGTCAGCGCCGAACTCTTTCGCCATGACCGTCTTTTCGCCGCTCCCCGCCGTGCCGATAATTGTCCCCGCCCCGAAATGCCGGGCGAGCTGAATGGCTGTAGACCCGACACCGCCTGCAGCGGCATGTATCAGGATCGTCTCGCCGGGTTCAAGCTGTGCCATTTTGCGGATGACGTTATAAGCTGTGATTCCCACGGTCAGAGAGGCTGCCGCCGTTTCAATCGGCAGTTCATCCGGTACCGGGAACGTCAGCACTTCATCCGCTTTGACGAATTCTGCATACGACCCTTCTTTCGGAAATGCCATGACCCGCTGCCCTTTCCGGAAACGGGTGACCTCACTTCCAATTTCAGCGATTTCTCCGGCACAGTCGAGCCCTGGGATAAATGCTTCACTCGCTGCAGTGCCGTGGTATTGCCCCTGCCTCGACTTGATATCTGCAAAATTCACACTGATTGCCTGGACACGGATCAATACTTGATTCGGTGCAATTTCAGGAACCGCAGTTTCTTGAAGCTTCAATACATCCGGAGCTCCTAGCTCGCTTACAACTATCGCTTTCATCAGCACGCCTCTTTTCTAATTGGAATGTGGCCCGTTTCCGGGGAGAACCGGTCAGCTGATATTCTCCGATTCAGAACAACCACTTCCAAATCAGTATAGATTTTATTGTACTGCCAGACAAGCGAGTTGTCGGACTAATGAAAAATTTAAGCGAGCGCCCTCTCTTTGAAAAAAAGAAAAGCCTTCGCCAACCGGCAAAGGCTTCTCCTATCCATTTGTTTTATTCGCCCAGATCGACGTTGTGGTAGACCTGCTGCACATCTTCCAAATCCTCGATCGCATCGATCATTTTCTCGAACTGCGCCTGCGCGTCTTCCGGCAGCTCCAACTCGTTTTGTGCGAGCATCGTCAATTCTGCTACAGTAAATTCCGTGATTCCGGCATTCTTGAATGCTTCCTGGACAACATGGAACTGGTCCGGTTCTGCATAAACGATCACCGAATCTTCTTCTTCGGCAATGTCACGGACATCGACATCTTCTTCCATCAGCAATTCAAGCACTTCATCCGCTGTCTTGCCTTCGACCCCGAAAACAGCAGTGTGGTCGAACATATACGAAACCGATCCGCTGACGCCCATATTGCCGCCGTTTTTGCCGAAAGCTGCACGGACATCCGATGCCGTCCGGTTGACGTTGTTCGTCAGCGTATCGACGATGACCATCGATCCGTTCGGCCCGAAGCCTTCATAGCGAAGCTCATCGAAGCTTTCTTCAGAACCGCCTTTCGCCTTATCGATTGCCCGGTCGATGATGGCTCTTGGCACACTGTAGGTCTTCGCGCGTTCAAGCACGACTTTCAGCGCCTGGTTCGACTCCGGATCCGGCTCGCCCTGCTTCGCCGCCACATAAATCTCCCGCCCGAATTTGGCATAGATCCGGCTGGTATTGGCATCTTTGGATGCTTTTTTCTCTTTGATATTATTCCACTTGCGTCCCATAGGGTTTCCCACTTTCTCTCAACTTTGAATGTGAAGAACGTTCACTATCTACTATTATATAATAACTTCCCCGTTTCTATCGACTGCCAGCCGGAAAAAATTCAAATCCCATCAGAAGCTAATATCTTTAATTCGAGATAAAAGAGGTGTATGCTTAGATTGTAGCAATAATTCCAAATAATCTTGAGGAAGAACTTAACATGGCAGAAAACAAAGCAATTATCATCACAGGCGGAGCAAGCGGCATCGGCCGGGAAGCAGCGTATCAATTGGCGGAGGCCGGCAATGCGATCGTGGTCGCTGATTTCAATGAAGAAGGCGCAAAAGAAACAGTTTCCGCCATCGAAGCAAAAGGAGGCAAAGCGGCAGCTTTCAAAGTTGATGTCTCCAAGGCAGAAGAAGTGGAAGCGATGGTCGATTTTGCGGTCGAATCCTTCGGAACATTGAACGGCATCTTCAATAATGCAGGCATCGGCCTTGTGAAGCCGCTGCTTGAAATGGACCCGGCATCTTACCATAAAGTCATTGACGTCGATCAGCACAGCGTCTACTACGGCATCTATTACGGAGCCAAGAAAATGGTGGAGCTAGGCACTAAAGGAACGATCGTCAATACTGCTTCCATCTATGGTTCAATGGCTGCAAAAGGAAGCTTCAATTACAATGCGGCTAAAGCAGCTGTTGTGATGATGTCCAAATCCGGCGCACTTGAGCTTGCTGAACACGGTATCCGCGTCGTTGGCGTTGCGCCAGGGTTTATCGACACGCCGATTCTCGGCAACGATCCGGAAATGAAAAAAGCGTTGTCTGCACTCCATATGCACAACCAATTGATCCAGCCGGAAAAAGTGGCAAACGTCGTAAAATTCCTCTTCTCCGAAGAAGCTACTGCCATCAACGGTTCAACGGTTGCAGTTGACGACGGTTTCCTAAGCTTTAAATAAATCCGAGTAAAAGCCGCCTTCAGTGAACTGACCCAAAAAAGTTAGACAGAAAATTAAGCAGCTTGCTCGACATGAGTCCGGTAGTCCACCGGACTCATGTTTTTTAGTTTGGTCTTCATTCGTTTCTGGTTGTAATACACCATATAGGCATCCAGTTCCTGGAGGAAGTGGTCCACACTTTCAAATTCCTGCAGGTACAGGAGTTCCGTCTTGAGGATACCGAAAAAGTTCTCGATGACGGCGTTGTCGAGGCAGTTTCCCTTACGGGACATGCTTTGGGTGATGTTCCGATCCGCCAATGCTTTCTGATATTTTGCCATCTGATAATGCCATCCTTGATCCGAGTGGAGGACGAGTACGTGTCCGGAATCCAGACGCTCAACAGCCTGATCGAGCATCGTGGAGATCAGATCATACGTCGGTCGGCTCTGGACCGTGTAGGCAATGATTTCACTGTTGAACAGATCCAGCACAGGGGAAAGATAGAGTTTCTGTCCGAAAAGGGCAAACTCCGTCACATCGGTCACCCACTTCTGATTCGGTTTGTCGGCCGTGAAATCCCGGCTCAGCACATTCGGTGCCACCTTCCCGACATTGCCACGATAGGAACGGTATTTCTTCATCCGCACCCGGCAGGTGAGGCCGATTACGTTCATCAACTTCAGAACGGTTTTCGGATCCAGCTGGATGCCTCTTTTGCCTAATTCGATTTGGATATTCCGGTGGCCGTAGCGCCCTTTGTGCTCATGGAAAATCTCCGCAATGGTCGCTTTTGCCTCTTTGTATTTATCCGGACGCTCCCGATGTTTGATCCAATAATAATAGGTGCTTCTCGGAATGGCTGCCACTTGGATAAGGTCGACGACCTTGAAATCATGCCTTAGTTCATGGATCACTTGCGCTTTGAGGTGCGTTGTGACGCTTCCTTTTCCTTCACTAAGGCATTCAACTTTTTTAAATACGCGTTCTCCATGCGCAGCCGTTCCACCTCTTCTTGGAGTGACTCGTTGGATTGCTTGGCTTGTACTGGTTTTTGAGATTTCTCTTTCATGGCTGGACGCCCCTTTTTCTTTGGAATCAAGGCGTCCATTTCCCCTGTATCAACCGCATTCCTCCACTTGTTCACCGTGGCTCGGGAAGGGATATTAAAAACAGCAGCTGCTTCATAAGGGGACGCCCCGGTATCGTTCATAAAGTTCAGTACGTCCAGTTTAAACTCAGCGGTGTAATTTGTATATCGTTTCCGCAAGCCTTCTTTTCCATGATTCCGATACAGGTCAATCCATTGTTTCAGCACACTTGGATGGAGGCCGAAGCGTCTGGCAATGCCTTTTTTTGAATCATGGCCCTCCACATATTCCCGAACCGCTCTCAACTTATCCTCAACTGAAAATTTCGCCATAGAAAAACTGCACCTCCATTGTTAGTTGTGTCTAACAATTTTGGTGCAGTTCACAGTCGAAGGCGGCTTTTTTGGGTCCGTGTTTATCCACACGGAAATATTCGGCCAGTTGGACCACCCGCACATTCCGCATATGGAGTTCGTGGTAGATGCCCCGGCTGTCGGTGAACGAAATGTATTGGTCCCGCTCACTGCGGATCAGGGCTTCCGCCTCTTCCTGCGACTCCACGTGGATAAACCTGCGGATATAATGCTGTTCATCAAAGAAATACGTGATTTTGAATTCTTTCATGCCTCTCATCCCCTTATAAGAGATATGGAGCCCTTTGGTTGAAGTAATTCGGTGTGACGACCTTATTGTCATACGGTTTATGGAAAATATGCGTCGTTGCCGGAGATAACGGCGGTATGAGCCATGCCCAGTTCCCGGTGACAGCCCGATCGGCTGCGGCTTCCTTTTTCTCGAAACTGCTGAACTGCTTCGCGGCGGTGTGGTGGTCGACAATCGTCACGCCAGCTTTCTGGAACGATTCCAAAACGGCGATATTCAGTTCCACAAGCGCTTTGTCCTTCCACAGCGACCGGTTCGATACCGAATTCAGCCCCATCATTTCCGCCACTGCTGGCAATAGGTTGTAGCGGTCTTCATCGGCCAGGTTTCGTGCCCCGATTTCCGTGCCCATATACCAGCCGTTAAAAGGCGCCAGCGGGTAGTGAATGCCGCCGATTTCCAGCTTCATCTCCGAAATGATCGGCACGGCATACCATTTCACGCCCATGTCTGCGAACTCCGGCCATTCGGGATGGCCAATCTCCACTTCCAGTACCGCTTCTTTCGGCAATTCGAAAAAGCGCGGCGCCTCCCCGTTCACTTCGATGACAATCGGCAGCACATCGTAATGCGTGCCAGCCCCTCTCCACCCGAGCTTTTCACATTCCTTCGTGAATTGGAGCGAAGAAGAGTCCCCGATGATTTTTCCGTCCCGCTCATAGCCGGCATAGCGCACCAATTGGTGGTTCCACACCCGCACCGGTTCTGAACTTTCAATTGCGGGAGGGAATACCGTGATGGCCGGCCGGACCTTTCCGCCGTTCGTTGCAAAGCGGATATGGTCCACCAGCCGTTCGAATATGCTCTCTGCTGTGGCCGCTTCCCGTTCATCGAAGACGGCAAGCGTATTCCAGAACAGGCGGCCGATGCAGCGGTTGTTGTTGCGCCAGGCCATCCTGGCACCATGTTCCAGTTCTTCGAATGTATGTGAATAACTGCCCGTTTCTTCTATTGCCTGGGCAACGTCCATTAATCTTTTATTCAATTCCTGTTCACTTTTCCCCAATTCCTTGTAACATTCCGTCAAAAACTCCGTGGCTTCCCTAAGCAAGTTGCTTGGCGCGCTGGCAGCATTCAAAATTATCACTCCTCGTGACCATTCTAACACCGTCCGGCTGCTCCTTTCATGCGAAAAGCGGCTGGCTGCTATGATTTTTGTGGCGATTCAAGTACACTTGGAAAAAGAGGATATTCAGGCATAAGGAGACGCGAAAAGATGGTAAAAGTGATTTTTTTCGATTTGGACGATACCCTGTTATGGGACAAAAAAAGTATAGCAACGGCTTTCCAGAAAACCTGCGAACTGGCCGAACAGGCAAGCGGGAAAGATTGCAGCGGCCTTGAAGAAGCTGTCCGCCATGAAGCAACCGAACTTTATGCTTCCTACCCTACATTTCCGTTCACGCAAATGATCGGCATCAACCCGTTTGAAGGGTTATGGGGCACCTTCGACGATGAAGGGCCGGATTTTCAGGAAATGAAGAACTTGGCTCCCTTGTACCGGCAGGAAGCGTGGACGCGGGGCCTCCAGAAGATCGGCATCGACAATCCCGAACTTGGGCAGAAATTAGCGGACTTTTTTCCGGAAGCCCGCAAACAGCATCCGATTCTCTATGACGAGACGCTGCGCGTTCTTGACCAATTGAAGGGCCGCTACGAACTGCTCTTATTGACGAATGGCTCGCCTGGCCTGCAGCGGAACAAGCTGGAAATCACGCCGGAAATTGCGCCTTACTTCGACCATATCGTCATTTCAGGCGATTTCGGAAAGGGCAAGCCCGATGCCGGCATCTTCAGCCATGCCCTGGCCCGTTTCGGCTACGGGCCACAGGATGCGCTGATGGTCGGCGATAATCTCCTGACCGATATCCTAGGTGCGGAGCGGGCAGGCATCCGCTCGGTCTGGATCAACCGCGAAGAAAAAGCACCGCATGACTCGATTGTTCCAACTTATGAAATTCAACACCTCGAAGAATTGCTGCAAATCCTCGAGCAGGAACAGCTTTAATGAAACAAACGGCGCACCGGGGATGAACCCGGTGCGCCGTTTGTTTTTCTTCTATATCAACAGCGTGGTCCAAAACTCTTCCCCATGCCTTTTTGCCTTACAAGCTGATGGCTTTCACCTTTTCGATTTCCGTAAGCTTTTCGAGCTGATCGAGGCTTCCCTGCTCGGCCGCTTTGTCGATTGTCAGCAGCATGATGGCGTCTCCGCCGGCGTTCGAGCGCCCGACCTGCATTGTTGCGATGTTGACGTTTTCTTCTCCGAGCAATGTGCCGACCCGGCCGATAACACCCGGCCGGTCATTATGGCGGATAAAGAGGATATTGCCTTTCGGCGCCACATCGACCAGGTAATCGTCGACTTTGACGATGCGTGCGCCTTGGCCGTTCAACAGTGTCCCTGCCGCTTTCCGGACGCCCTTGGCTGTCTTGATCTCGACTGTGATCAGATTTGTGAATCCTTTGGTTGCAGTGGACTTGCTTTCAGTCACGGTGACGCCTTTCAGCTCTGCAAAATAGGCTGCGTTCACGTCATTGACGATTTCCCCGAGATAGCGTTTCAAAAGCCCTTTCAGCATATTGCGCGTCAGCGGACCGACTTCGATATTGGCAAGTTCCCCTGCATATTGGATGTTCACTTCTTCTGCGGTGCCGTCTGCCAGATCGGCCAGAAAAATGCCAAGCCGTTCGGCGAGATCGAAATACGGTTCGATCTTTGCCATGACCTCCTTCGGGACCGACGGCAAGTTGACCGAGTTTCGGACGGTACCGGTTGTGAAGTAGCTGATGACGTCATTGCTGACATCGACCGCGACAATTTCCTGGGCTTCGACGGTGCTTGCCCCGAGATGCGGCGTTGCGACCACTTGCGGCAGGTCCAGCAGCCGGAAATCGACCATCGGCTCCTGTTCAAAAACATCGAGCGCCGCTCCTGCTACTTTTCCGGACTGGATGGCATCAAACAAGGCATTTTCATCGATGATGCCGCCCCGTGCGCAGTTGACGATTTGCACGCCCGGCTTCATCAAGCGGAAAGCTTCCGCGTTGATCAAATGCCGCGTCTCCTTCAGAAGAGGGGTATGGACCGTGATGAAATCAGCGGCCTTCACCACATCTTCGACGCTTCCGAAATCCACACCCATCTTCTCCGCTTTTTCCGGTGTCAGGAACGGATCATATGCGATGACGTTCATGCGCTGCCCTTTTGCACGCGCCGCAACTTCCGCCCCAATCCGGCCAAGGCCGATGACGCCGAGCGTCTTGTTCTTCAGTTCCACGCCGACAAACGATTTGCGGTCCCAGTTCCGGTTGCGCAGCGCATAATATGCCTGCGGAATCTTCCGCGCCATCGACATCAGCATCGCCATGGTATGCTCAGCTGCCGAGTTCGTATTGCCGTCCGGCGCATTGACGACGATAATGCCGTGCTCAGTCGCAGCTTCAAGATCGATGTTGTCGACCCCCACACCGGCGCGGCCGATGATTTTCAAGTGCTTGGCCTTCTCGATGATGGCACGCGTCACCTGGGTCTGGCTTCTGACAAGCAGGGCGTCGAATTCGCCAATCCGCTCCCCCAGTTCATCCGGCGTCATTTTGGTTTCCATCGTAATTTCAAAGCCGTCTGCTTGGCGCAGCGGGTAGATGCCATCTTCACTTAACGGATCGCTGATAAGGATTTTATAAGTCATTCTGCGTCTCTCCTTCGCTTAAGTAGATTTTCTGGGCGGCTCCTAAACCCTTGCCGAGTTCAATGTCTTTTCCGGATTTGATGATTCCGATTTCCATCGCAGCAATCGCCTGTAGCATATCCGCCGGCGAGCAATACCCCATGTGGCCAATGCGGAAAATCTTCTTTGCCAGTTCCTGCTGGCCGCCGGCTAGTTCCATCGCGAATTCCTTTTTCATCACTTTCCGGAAAGCTTCCGGATCAAAGTCATCCGGCCGGACAGCGGTGACGGTCGGCGATGCCGCAGCGTCCTCCGTCAATAGCGGAATTCCGTGCGCCTTGAACGCTGCACGCGTCATCTTCATCATCAAGTCATGGCGTGCATAGACCTGTTCCAGTCCTTCTTCTTCCAGCAGCTCCAGTACCTGCTGCAATCCGAATAAAATCGACAATGCCGGAGTGAACGGCGTGGTGTCTTTCTCGATGTTGTCCCGGTGCTTGATCAAATCCAGATAGAAACGCGGCTGCGGATTCGCTTCGATTTTCTTCCAAGCCCGTTCGCTTGCCGCGATAAACGCCAGCCCGGCCGGCAGCATGAACGCCTTTTGGGAACCGGTCACCATCACATCGATTCCCCAGTCATCCATCCGCGTCTCTACTCCTGCCACACAAGATACGCCGTCAACGATGACGAGCGCATCAGAGACTTCCCGCACAGCCCGGGCCAGCTCTTCCACGGGATTCAAGACGCCTGTCGACGTTTCACAATACGTGGCAAAAACGGCGTTGATGCTGCCATGGTCCTTCAAGAAAGCTTTCACTTTTGCTGGATCAAGCGCCTTCCCCCATTCTACTTGGAGTACATGCGTCTCCAGCTCGTAGGCTTTGCAGATTTTTACGAACC
This sequence comes from Planococcus chinensis, assembly GCF_042681545.1. Classification (NCBI taxonomy): domain Bacteria; kingdom Bacillati; phylum Bacillota; class Bacilli; order Caryophanales; family Caryophanaceae; genus Planococcus; species Planococcus chinensis. Next base: position 475,487 of record NZ_JBHUFW010000002.1, on the reverse strand, counting down.
GGTCGCCGAATGCCCCGGTCACAATGACCGCCACTTCTTCACCCGGTGCTACCGTATTGACGACGGCTGTCTCCAGCCCTGCTGTACCGCTTCCTGTCAGAATCATCACTTCCTGTTCCGTGCCGAACACTCTCTTCAATTTCGGGCGGATGTCGGCGATCATATCGGACGTGCTCTGGCCACGGTGGCCGATCATCGGCTGGCTCATGGCCCGTGCAACGCTCGGCGGTATCGGTGATGGTCCTGGAATCCTCAAAATTTGTTGGTCTGTCAGCATATCGTCATTCTCCTCTCTGAATTGGAAACAAGTTAAAGCAAAGAAATGCAAAAAGGCCCTTCACTCCCTACATCAGAAATGTAAGGGGCGAAGAGCCTTCGATTCGCGGTACCACCCTAATTCGCTGTTTCGCAAAAAACAGCCTCATAGATCCACATGCGTAACGGACACGAACCGGATTGGCCTACTGGATTTCAGCCGCTCTATTCAGGAGTGCTGCCAACTGCCGGAACCGCTGATTTGCACCACCCATCAGCTCTCTGAAGATTCCTATGCCGTTCACTTGTCTCCGTCAAAATAGTTTGTCGAATTTTTAATTGAATTCATCATAACAAATCAAAAACAGTTGTCAATATAGAATAAATTTTCAGTTTAATTTGCAACCGTTTTCATTCTCTCAAAAGCCTGAAGCATTGCGGCTCTAAGAAGGAGAAAAAAATTTTTTTTATTTCTTCCGGCTGCTTCCTCGTAAATATCCCCAAATAGCACCGCATTTTTTTGTTATAATGGATTTATTATTGGTGAAAGGGGCGCATTGCATGATTACAGCTTTTTCAGTGAATGAATATTTGGCATCCAACCGAAACCGTTTCGAAGAAATCAGCAAGTTTATCTGGGAGCATCCGGAAACCCGCTACCAGGAGTTTGAATCTGCCCGGTTTTTGGCAGATGAACTTGAAAAGGAAGGCTTTCAGGTCGAGAGAGGCGTGGGCGGCATCGAAACCGCATTTACCGCTTCGTTCGGCGAAGGGAAGCCGGTCATCGGCTTTCTCGGAGAATTCGATGCCTTGTCCGGCCTGAGCCAAAAAGCGGACAGTACCGTGAAAGAACCTTTGGTTGCCGGAGGCACGGGCCACGGCTGCGGACATAACTTGCTCGGCACCGGCGCACTGGCAGCAGCCTATGCTGCTAAGGCTTATTTTGAGGAAAACGGCATCAAAGGGACAGTGAAGTTTTTCGGCTGTCCTGCTGAAGAAGGCGGCTCCGGAAAGACATTCTTGGTGCGCGAAGGGGTATTTGACGGTCTAGATGCCGCATTCACCTGGCATCCTTCGTACGTCAATGCCATCATGGGCTTGTCGAGTCTGGCGAATTACCAGGTCTACTTCCGCTTCCAGGGCATCGCTTCCCATGCGGCAAATTCGCCGCATCTCGGACGGAGTGCACTCGATGCGGTGGAATTGATGAACGTCGGCGTCAACTACCTGCGGGAGCACGTCATCCCCGAAGCACGCATGCATTATGCCATCACCAACAGCGGCGGCATCTCGCCGAACGTCGTCCAGTCCGAATCAGAGGTCCTATACTTGATCCGGGCTCCGAAAGTGGCGCAAGTCGACGAAATCTACAAGCGCGTCGTGAAAATCGCCCAAGGCGCAGCATTGATGACTGAAACCGAGATGACCATCGTCTTTGATAAAGCCTGCTCGAATTATGAACCGAACCGCGTGCTTGAAAACCTGCTCTACAGCAAAATGCAGGAAGCCGGACCGATCCAGCCGACGGCAGAAGAAAAGGCGTTTGCAGAAGGCATTTGGAACACCTTGTCCGAAGGCGAGAAGAAGAACTTTGTCGGCGGCATGGAAAGCTTCGGCTATAGCGGAGACGGCAGTGAATTTGAAGGGAAATTCCTGGCGGATATCATCGCCGCCTACGAGCCGTCCGATAAGATCATGCCGGGTTCAACAGACGTATCAGATGTCAGCTGGGTCGTGCCGACCGCACAAGTGACCACTGCCACCAGCGCCATCGGCACTCCGCTCCACACCTGGCAGATGGTGACACAGGGACTCAGCTCTTATGCCCACAGCGGCATGCTGCTTGCGGCGCAATCGATGGCTGAAGCAGCCATCCACCTGTTTGAAAACGAAGAGGATCTGGCCGCTGCGAAAGCGGAGCACGAAAAGAAGCGGGCGAAAGAACCCTACGTCAATCCGATCCCGGAAGACGTCAAACCTTCCGCCGTCAAATAACCTAAAAACCGGCCGACCCCTTTTGGGATCGGCCGGTTTTGAGCTTGTAGATAAAATAATATTTATTTATCTTAAAGAATGAAGATATATTTAGGATGAGCTATCTCGGATTCTCCACTTCAGGCGGACGCTTTCCGCGGGCTCGCGCCGAACTAACTAAGAGCCTGTGCTCCTGCGCAAGCTCGTCGCAAATGCTTGCCCTCGCAAGCTTCGGTCAAGCATTGACTAGCGTCCGAGTTAGTTCGGCACTTCGCTATCCCGCAGGTAAAACCGGTGCTCCTGTCTCTGCATCGCTGCGCTAGCTTCGAGACATGAAAGGGCGTTGCATCGCTTCGCTGCTTCGTCGCAAACAAGTCGGCCGAACTGCCTTCGGCCAACTTGCTCGCCGCCTTCCGTTCCGGATCCTGAAGCCAGCGGCTTGTACCCAGCAGGTCAAAGCAGAATCCGCATCTTACCTTATCTGTTAGATACAGGTGACGCTCCCGACCGTGCTGGCCACGAGACTCCTGTGGGCCAAGCTCGAGCTGAAGACCCTGGACTGAGCGAAGCGAGGGAAGCGGCTGAAGCCGAGCCCACGGAAAGCGAAGTGGCCAGCCCGGTCGGGCTTATGCATCTCTATTAATTTAAATTAGACTTTGTCTACAGTTTGATTCGGCGAATCCCTTTTGGAATCGGCCGGTTTTTCTGTTTTTTAATAAGAGCGCGGCATGCCGAGGACGTTCTGTCCGAGGAAAGCCAAAATCATGTTGTTGCTGACGGGGGCGACCTGGTACATCCGCGTTTCCCGGAATTTCCGCTCGATATCGTACTGGTCGACAAATCCGTAGCCGCCGTAAGTGTCGAGGCAGACATTCGCCGCGAGCCAGCTGGCTTCGCTCGACAAGTATTTCGCAAGGTTGGCCTGTTCGCCGTACTTTTCGCCTTCGTCGTATTTCCGCGCCGCCTCGTAGCGCATGAGGTCCGCGGCCTTCACCGCAGCGTATGCCTTGGCGATTGGGAACTGGATGCCTTGGTTGGTTCCGATTTTCCGGTCAAATACGACCCGGCTGTTGGCGTATTCCGTCGCTTTATCGATGAAGAAATATCCGTCGCCGATCGCTTCCGCGGCAAGCAGCGTGCGTTCCGCGTTCATGCCGTCGAGAACATAGCGGAATCCTTTGCCCTCTTCCCCGATCAGGCAATCGAATGGGATCTTCATGTTTTTATACCAGACTTGGTTGGTCGCGTAATTGAACATCGCCCGGACCGGTTCTGTGACGAACGCTTCCGGCTGCTGTTCCCGGATTTCCCGCAAGTCGACAAGGAACAGGCTCAGGCCTTCGGTTTTCTTCTCCCCTACTTGCTCGGAAGGCGTAGTGCGCGCCAGGAGCATCAAGAGATCCGACTGGAGCACGCGGCTCGTCCAGTTTTTATGCCCGTTGACGATATAGCCGTCTCCGGTCTTTTCAGCAAACGTCTCGATCGCCGTCGTATTCGAACCCGCTGCTTCTTCCGTAACAGAAAACGCCTGGAAACGGATGCTGCCGTCCGCGATCCCCGGCAGGTATTTTTGCTTCTGCTCTTCGCTTCCGTGCTTCAGCAGCGCCCCCATCGTGTACATCTGCGCGTGGCAGCCGGCTGCATGGCCGCCTGACCGGTTGATTTCTTCAAGGACGATGGTCGCTTCCGTCATCCCATATCCTTTGCCGCCGTACTCTTCGGGAATCAAAGCGGACAAGTAGCCGCTTTTTGTCAACGCGTCTACAAATTCATACGGATATTCCCGTTCAAGGTCGAGCTTCCGCCAATATTCATTCGGGAAATCGGCGCACAGCTTTCGCACTTCCGCACGCAATTGCTCTCGTTCCTGGACACTTAACTTCGCCATTCTCTTCTCCATCCTTTCGACTGTGCATTCTGGTTCTTGCCGGACAAACATCTATCAATGCTTCAGGCGCCGCCTGGTTCGGTATAGGGTTTCATTTGGTTGTAATCAAACCCGAATTCTTTCAAGATCGCCTCTGTATGCTCTCCTACTGCCGGGATTGGATTCATGACGGTCTCAATTTGGTCTGATGTCACCGGCGGAATCAGCGCTCTTAGCTTCCCTGCCGGCGAGTCCACTTCTGCCCAACGGTTTCTCGCATCAAGCTGCGGGTGATTTCCCAACTCCCGCATCGTATTCAGCCGCGCATTGGCAATTTTCGCCTCTTCCAAAAGATCGATGATGTCCGAAGACTCCATTTCCTTGAATACGTCCTCGATGATCGCTTTCAGCGCTTCTTTATTGGCGACGCGCTTGGAATTGCTGTCGAACCGGACATCCGCTGCAAGACCGGCATCTTTCAGCACTTCCTCACAGAATCGTGCCCATTCGCGTTCGTTCTGGATGCCCAGAAAGACCATTTTTTCGTCGCCCGCCTTGAACGGGCCATATGGATAGATCGTGGCATGGCTCGCGCCTGTCCGCTTCGGCTCCGCCTCTCCGTAGACGGAGTAATACAGCGGAAAACCCATCCACTCTGCGAGCGCTTCGAGCATGGATACTTCGATGATGGCGCCTTTTCCGGTCTTGTACCTTTGGATGATGGCTGTCAGAACGCCGGTATACGTGTACATGCCCGCTGCGATATCCGCAATCGAAATCCCCGCTTTTGACGGCGTGTCTTCGGTTCCGGTGACCGACACGAGCCCTGCTTCGCATTGGATCAGCAGGTCGTATGCTTTTTTATTGGTATAGGGCCCGAATGTGCCGTAGCCTGAAATCGAGCAAATGATCAGCTGCGGGTATCTTTCATGAAGTTCGGCTGCACTGAAGCCGAGCCGGTCCACTGCGCCCGGAGCCAAGTTATGGATAAAGACATCCGCTTCAGACAAAAGCTTGTCCAGCACTTTCTTTGATTCCTCATGCTTCAGGTCAAGCGTGATCGATTCTTTCGAACGGTTCGTCCAGACAAAGTGGCTCGACAAGCCCTTGACCGTTTCGTCATAGCCACGGGCGAAATCCCCTGGCCCCGGCCGTTCCACTTTGATGACGCGCGCCCCCAGATCCGCCAGCTGCCTTGTCGCAAAAGGCGCGGCAACCGCCTGTTCCAAAGAAACCACGGTAATTCCTTCTAATGGCAACATATGAAAACCTCCTTTGAATATTTTCAGGTTCTAGACCAGCCCGATCCATTGCCACCAAGTGGCAGCGACAAGTATGGTGGCCGCCACCGAAATGAGGGTGGCGAAGAATCCCGGTTTCAGAAAATCTTTTTGCGTAATCATGCCTGTGCTATGTGCCAATAAATTCGGCATCGATTCCACGATGAGCATAAAGCCGAACAGGCAGGTGAGCCCTGTCGTAAAGCCGATCGCCAGCGGATCAATGTCCCCTTTTTGCGCGACGCTGATGAGGATCGGCACCAGGATCACCACCGCTGTCGCCACATTCGAAATGAGCTTATGGAAAATCTGCGACAGCAGAATCACCACAATCACTGAAAGGAGCGGATTCCCGAGCATGCCTGCGAACCACCCGGCGCTCAGGTAGTCGCTGATGGTCTCAGCGGCCCCTGTATCGGCGAAAGCATATCCCATCGATAAAGTGATGCTGATGACCAGCACCGTATTGTAATTGATCCGGACGACCTTGTCCCATTCAGCGACGCCGATTTTCGGCAGCGTCATCAACACGACGCCAATCAGTGCCGGCAAGCTCGGATGCATACCGTGGACCGGTTCGCTGAGCCACAGGACCACGATAAACAGCAGGATCAGGAGGCTCCGGATTTCCGGTGCGCTGACCGGTCCAAGCGCCGCCATTTTCGACGCCATCTCCTGCTGGATTTCCGGGAAAAACCGATGCTCTTCCGGCAGCGGGAATACCTTCAGCAGCATCAGCCAGATGGAAGGCACCAGGATGATCCAAAGCGGCAGCGTATAATAAAACCATTGGAAATACGTAATCTGGATATCTGCAAAGCGGTCCAACAGTTCAACGGTCAGGATGTTGCCAATCGCCGCCGTCATGACGGACGTTCCGCTGATGATGCCGCCGAACGCCACGCCCAGCATGATCATTTTCCGGAGATTGCTCCCCGGCCCAGCTTTCGTCGTCTCGATGATCATCGAGGATACCGGCAGGATCAATGCCGATCGGACAGCTGTTGAAGGGATGAAAAAAGCCTGGATTTGCTGGATGATGATGATGCTTCCGAGCAGCCCCTTCGCATGCCCGCCCCAGCGCTCAAGTATCCAATAGGTCATGCGCCTGATGAGGGCCGTTTCGTTGACCGCAGTTGCCAGCATCATGCCGGCCACGATCAAATATGTAGCAGGGGAAGCGAAGCCGCTGAAGACGACAGCTGCATCTCCTACTTTAAAAATGAGCATGGCGAGCAGGATGATCAATGCGGTGAGCCCGATCGGCACCGGCTCGAGCGCCCAAAGCACAACGCCGGCTACGATGATGCCGGTCATGAGCTTCGCCTGGTGGGAAAACGTATCCGGGAGCCCGTAAAAGAGAACGAGAAACAAGACGGCGGCCAGCGCAAAGAATGCCAGCTTCCTTACATCACCTTGCCGGTCCTTCATGTTTCCCACCGCCTTCTCTTTTATTTGGCGTAGCAGAGCCAGCCGCCGAAATGATTGGTCTTGAAAAACTTCGCGATCTTATGGAATCCTGCTTCTGCCAGCAGTTCCCTGACGGTTTCTTCAGGGACTGATGCATCCACCAGCGTGCTTTTCATCAGCGCCTCCACCTTTTCTTCCGGCAGATCGGTCATGTCGAGCCAGTAGTTTTTCCAAAGCCCGACAAGCGCTTGGAATTCCTCGTCTTCCGGATCTCCGTATTTGCTGACGAGAACAAAAGGCGCCCCCGCTTCCAGATGCGACCGCAGCTTTTTCAAGAGCGCCAGCTTGTCCGCAAGCTCTGGAACGAAATGCAGCACGAGGATGCATGTCGCACCGTCGAAGACCGCTCCTTCCGGCACATCCGCTACCGTTCCATGGATCAGCTCGACGCGGCTTTCCATCCCTTCAGTCCGTGCTTTCATTTGGGCGGCGCCGAGCATCGCCTTGGACGGATCGACGGCAGTGAATGTCCAGCCGGGATTTCTCGGCCCGAAAGCCTTCAATTCATTTCCGCCTCCTCCGCCGATGACAAGAACCGACGCGTTCTCGTCCAGATTCGTTCGCAGAAACGTCTGGGCGAGCCGAAGCATCGGGTCATATGTCGGCAGCGTCCGCCTTACGCCTTTGTCGTATTCATTTGCAATATCGCTGTCAAACGCCATCTTGTCTGCCATTTTGCCACTCCTTTACATTTCGTATTTCCCGGTTCCTGACAAGGTGCGATGCTGCCTTGATCATGTAATATTTGAATAGCCGAAATAGTGGCAAAGAGTTGAAACCGCTTACCTTTTTTCTTATGATATGGCATTTACGGAAATAATTCCGACACTCTTTTTCGGATATTGGATACAATATTATTATTAACTCCAATACTACTAAAAATTCCGACAATTGTAAACGAAGAAAAAACAGGAAATCGGAGAATGGATCTATCGCTTTTGCTGATAAATGAGTCTGCCGGTTTCCTGCTGCTTATGGTCATTGTGCGTGTTTCTGAATGGACGCGATAATGGCATCGGTCACTTCAGCCGTATTCGAGCTTCCGCCGATATCGCCGGTCTTGATGCCGGACTCCAGCGTTTCTTCGATGGCGGCTAAAACGATTGCCCCCATCTCCATCTCGCCCAAGTGATCGAGCATCATTTTCGCCGTCCAGATCTGCCCGATTGGGTTGGCGATGCCTTTGCCGTAAATATCCGGAGCAGAACCATGGACCGGTTCGAACATGGACGGGAATTTTCCGTTCAAGTTGATGTTTCCTGCAGGAGCGATCCCGATGCTGCCCATAATGGCCGCTCCGATATCGCTAAGAATGTCTCCGAACAGGTTGCTCGCCACAACCACGTCCAGCGTTTCCGGCTTTGTCACAAAAAATGCTGAAAGCGCGTCGATATGCTCGCTTCTGGTTCGGATGTCCGGATAATTTTCAGCCATTTCCTTGAACACTTCATCCCAGAACGGCATCGAATGGGCGATGCCGTTCGACTTGGTGGCGCTTGTCAGGTGGCCGCCCCTTTTGCCAGCAATGTCAAAACCGTATTCCATGACGCGGGAAACCCCTTTTTTCGTGAAGACGGCATTTTGGACGACCACTTCGTCCATTCCGCTATGTACACGCCCGCCGATGCTGCTGTATTCGCCTTCGCTGTTTTCCCGGACAATCATGATATCAAAGTCTTTCGGATCCCTCAGAGGAGAAACGAGCCCTTTGAGCATCTTCGCCGGCCGGACGTTAATCACTTGTTCAAATCCGCGGCGGATTTTCAAAAGCAATCCGCCAAGCGACACATGGTCGGGAACAAGTGTCGGATCTCCGACGGCTCCGAGGAAAATCGCATCAAAAGAGCTGAGCTGTTCAAGCCCGTCGTCGGGCATCATTTTGCCGGTTTCGATATAGTACTCACAGCTCCACGGGTAATGCGTATAGTTGAATTTCAGGCCGCCATGCACCTGTTCGATTGCATCCAAAACGCGGAGCGCCTCAGGTACGACTTCTTTTCCAATGCCATCGCCTGGGATGACTGCAATATCCAATGTTTTCATGAATGTTTCCCCTTTTCCCTTAGCATTAACCGGCCGGCTCTTGTCCGCCTATTTCTCCGAAATCATTTGAATCAGGTTTTCCTTGGTGCGCAGAATATGCCGGATGGTCACTTCGCGGAGTTTTTCCGCATCTTTTTCCTTGATGAACTGCAGCATCAGGCCATGTTCACGGTGCGATTCCGATAAATGATTGGCAAGCAGGCTCGGCGTATACGGCGGTATTCCTTTCCAAAGCGTTTCAATGAACCCCTGGATCCTTCTCCACGGGCACCCTTCACGGATGATTTGGTGAAAATCCGCATTCAGCTTCATGAACGTTTCCATATCATTTTCATCGGCATTCAGCTCGAGCATCTTGTTATGGATGCATTCCAGCTCTTCGATATCTTCGCTTTCAAGGAACGGCAGTGCACGGACTACCGCTTCCCCTTCAAGCATGGCCCGCAGCTGGTAGATTTCCTCGATATCTTCAACCGATACCGGTGTCACCACTGCACCTCTTCTGGGTTCGATGCGCACCAGGCCTTCCACTTCCAGCTGACGAAGCGCTTCGCGGAGCGGCATGCGGCTGACGCCCAGTTTCTGCGCCCATTCCTCCTGCATCAGGCGCTCCCCCATCTTGAATTCGCCTTTTAAGATCAATTCCCTTAATTTCGTTGTCACTTTGAATTGCAATGTCGCTCTGTCTTGTTCCGTCAATTTGAATTTCTCCATAATGGCACCCCTTAGATCTTTTCTCGTTAAAAGAAAGCATGAGGCAATTTTAGCATTTATTCATGGTTCAGCGTATAAGGGGGTTTTCAGCCTTTGATCTCAACATTGAACATTTCTTCGATGCTTTTGACGATGGCTGTGTGGTCCTCGCCTCCACGCCCTTCTGCCATCGCGCGTTTCCATAATTGAAACGATGCGCTTGAGATGAACATTGGGGCGCTTTCTTCCTCCGCCATGCTCATCGCGATTTTCAGATCCTTGACCATCAAATCGAGCGTGAATCCCACTTCGAACTTTCTCGTCAGCACCTGGTTCGGGAATTTAAAATCGCTGGAAAAACTGCGGCCGGTGCTCGTATTGATGACCGCCAGCATCTTCTCAGGCTCGAGCCCCAGCTTGACGCCGAGTGCCATCGCTTCAGCCGTGGCCGCAAGCGTCGTTGCCGAAATCATATTGTTCAATGCTTTGATCGTATGGCCCGCACCCGCCTCCCCGACATGATTGATGTTTTGTCCAAGCATCGCAAGGAGCGGACGGGCTTCTTCGAAATCGCTTTCTTCCCCGCCGACCATGATTGACAACGTGCCTGCCTCCGCTCCTTTTACACCGCCCGACACCGGTGCATCGATCATGCGGAAGCCTTCCGCTTTGACCAAAGCATTCAATTCCTTGGTGACGGAAGGAATCGAAGTTGTCATCTCGATCAGCAGGCTTTCGGGCTTCATGCCTTTCAGAAGCCCTTGTTCGCCGACCAGCGTTTGTTTGACGATATAGACATTCGGCAGCACCGTGATGATGTACTGGAATTTCGAAGCCAAATCAGCCGGACTGTCCGCTTTTTCTGCGCCAAGTCCGACAAGTGTATTCACAGCTTCTTCGTTCAAATCGTATAAGCCGACTTCTGCGCCTTGCCCAAGCATCCGCTTCGCCATACGGCCGCCCATATTCCCAAGTCCGATAATCCCAACTCTCATCTTTTTTCAACTCCTAGGATTCCCTGAATTTTTCAATGCCTTCCTGGTAAATATCGCCTCCGTAAGCATCGTTGATCACGAATACGGGAAAATCCTCGATTTCCAATTTCCGGATCGCTTCCGTCCCCAAATCTTCATAGGCAATCACTTCAACCGATTTGATCGACCGTGAAATCAGCGCTGCCGCCCCGCCTACCGCACCGAAATAAACCGCTTTGTGTTTTTGGATGGCCTGTTTCACTTCTTCGTTCCGGTAGCCTTTGCCGATCATGCCTTTCAGCCCTTTTTCCAGAAGCCGCGGCGTGTACAGATCCATCCGGCCGCTTGTGGTCGGGCCAGCGGAACCGATCACTTCCCCCGGCTTTGCTGGCGTCGGTCCGGTGTAATAAATGACCTGGCCATTGACATCGACCGGAAACGGAATGCCTTCCTTCTCTTGTTCGGTCATGCGTTTATGGGCTGCATCCCGCGCTGTATAAACGGTGCCTGAAAGCAGGACGCGGTCACCTGCTTTTAATGACAGGATTGCTTCCTCCGTAAGCGGAAGCGTTATTTTCTTCTGCATCGTCCAGCCTCCTCACTTCATTACAACCGTCTGGTGGCGGCTGGCGTGGCAGTTCAGGTTCACTGCTACCGGCAAAGCCGCAATATGGCAGGATTCTACTTCCACCTTCACATCAAGCGCTGTCGTACTGCCGCCCATTCCTTGAGGGCCGATTCCGAGGCGGTTGATTTCTCCGATGAGTTCTTCTTCAAGCTCCGCCACTTCCGGATCCGGATGGCGGGCGCCGACCGGCCGAAACAGGGATTTTTTTGCCAAATACGTACAGCGCTCAAAATTCCCGCCAATGCCGATGCCGACAATCAGTGGCGGACAGGCATTCGGCCCCGCCACTTTCACGACGGACAGGATGTATTCTTTGACGCCTTCCATCCCATCAGACGGTTTGAGCATCTTCATCGCACTCATGTTCTCGGCCCCACCGCCTTTGGCCGTCATGTGAAGCGTCATTTCATCGCCCTCGACCAGTTCAAGATGGACAATGGCCGGGGTATTGTTTCCGGTGTTTTTACGGTTCAAGGGGTTGTAGATCATCGAATTCCTCAAATACCCCTCCCCATAACCTTTCGCCACGCCTTCGTTGATGGCTTCGATCAAACTGCCTCCGGTGATGTGGCAGTCCTGTCCAAGTTCGACGATAAAGACAGCCGTGCCGGTATCCTGGCACATCGGCACTTTTTCAGCTTTCGCAATATCGGCGTTTTCGATCAGTTGCGTAAGCACTTCCTTGCCGGTTTCCGATCGCTCTGCGGACAGGGCTTTCTTGAAAGCCGTATAGACGTCATCCCCGAGATCCGTATTGGCCCGCTGGCACATCCCTTTCACTTCTTCGACGATGTCCTGGTAATGGATTTCGCTCATTGGGTTTCCTCCTTTCTTGCTCTATGCCTGCCGGAAATGTAAAAAGTGCCCAGCGCCTTTGCCACCAGCGCCCCTTTATCATCCACAACGGTGCATTCGCAAACGACGGTGCTCCGCCCTTGCCGCAAAACGACCGGCATTGCCACAAGTCGGCTGCCCTGCCCTTTTTCGATGAAGTTCACTTTCAATTCGAGTGTAAAAACTTTTTCTTCCTCCGTCAGGTTTTTCAGGATTTTGAATCCGATGGCGACATCCGCCAATGTATAGATGGCCCCGCCCTGTGCGACTCCGTATGTGTTTTCATTCTGCAGCCCGAGCTCCATCTCAGCAGTGCCGTCCGCGTGCTGGGTGATTCCGAGGAACCTTCCTAAAAAGTGCATCGGCAGAGCGTCGGGATGCAGCGTGCGGGAAGATTCTCCGTACAGCGACAGCAAGTGTGCGACTTCGCTCAGTTCTTTTTCATTCAGCTTTGCCAATTGCTGCTGGATCACTTCCAGTTTCTCTTCATTTTTCTGTGCCATAGCTTCACCTTCATCATTTCCAGGCAGCTTTTAAAGCGCTGCCATTACTTGGCCGATTTCCGGCACTGTCTCCAATTGCAGGATGGCATCCGCCAGCTCTTCACGCTTTTGGGCCGGGTACTTGAACGTCATGCCGATAAATTTGCTGCGAAGTTCTTCTGCAGTTACGGCGTTTTCAGGGTCGCCCTTCGGAAAATCGGTTTCTTTGCGGATCGTTTCCCCGTTTTTGAACACGACTTCCACTGCCGCTCCCCATTGTCTCGGATAACTGGCGTCAATGGCAGGCGCTGTGGTGACTTTCACTTTCTTCGTCAGCGCACGGATGTCTTCGTTCCACAGCACCTCTTCATTGAAATCTGCAAGCCCGGCACTGCCGGTCAGCAATGCCAGCGCCGAGCAGAACTGAAGGCTGAACTTTGCCGCATATTCCGTCTGGGGATCAGGATCATCCGTGATGTTCAACGCCACTTGATAGGACTCCACCGATACCGACTCGATGTCTTCAATCGATGGCCGGCGGTCTTTGAAGATTTCTGTCAGCAAATCGACCGCATGATGGGTATGGCGGCAGGAGGCGTGGATCTTGAAAGAGTTTTCCATGATTTTATTCTGCTCACCCAGCCCATCGGTGATGCGGCTTTCGTCATATGCATCGCTCATCGCCTTGAAAAAGCCCCGGTCACCTTCCAGAATCTTTTGCGGGCCGGTAAACCCTTTTTGCGCCAGTAAAGCTGCCAGCACGCCATTCATCGATGCTTTTGCAGTGTGCAATTGCTTGGTCATCGCACCGTCTTCGATGAACTCCCATAGCCCGGCAGCCTGCGTCCCCGCGTTTCCGAGGGCTGAAACCATCTGCTCTTCATTGAGCCCGAGCAGTTTTCCTGCAGCTGCCGCCGATCCGAAAGTGCCGCAGGTCGCCGTGTTGTGCCAGAAATAATAATGCGACGGGGAAACGGCTTCGCCGATCCGGAAACAGACTTCATAGCCTGCGACCACTGCCGCAATCAATTCTTTTCCGGATAGCTGCTTCCATTCCGCTATCGCAAGCGCCGCGGGGATGACGACCGTCGCCGCATGGATGATCGATCCTTTATGGATATCGTCGAGTTCCACAACATGGCTCGCGGCCCCGTTGACGAGCGCTGCATTCAGCACGGACGTTTTCCCTCCGGTTACCGCATGCGCCTGTTGGGCGCCGCCCATTTCCTCCGCCAGTTCGGCAATCATCCGCACCGGCACTTTCTCAGAACCGGCAATCGCCGAACCGAAATAATCCAGGATGCAAAGTTTCGTGAATTCCACCACTTCCGCCGGCAAGCTGTCGTATGTGAGTTCCAGGCTGTACTGTGCGAGCTGTTTGCTTAACCCTGCCGCTTTTTCTCCTTTTACCTGCTGCATTCCGGTCATCTCCCTTGCCAATTCGGCTTCCGTTTTTCATTGAACGACAAAATGCCTTCCTGACGGTCTTCCGAATTGGCGCATTTATAGTATTGATCCAATTCGATCACCAGCGCCGTGTTCAAATCCGTTTCAAGCCCTGTATTAATGGACTTCTTTAATGCTTTTAAGGAAAGCGGCGCATTTGCGGCGATTTCCTTGGCGATTTCGAGTGTGTCTTCCAGCAGATCCTCTTTTGCCGAGATGCCGTTCAGGATTCCGGCCTCCAATGCTTTCGGCGCTGGGATCTTATTTCCCCGGAACAGGAATTCCTTGGCCAGACCGACCGGAATCGCCCGTGGCAGCAACTGGGTTCCGCCGACGCCCGGGATGATGCCGAGCTTCACTTCGGGCAGCCCCATCTGGGCATGTTCCGCTGCATAGCGCAAATCGCAGCTGAGGAGCATTTCCATTCCGCCGCCGAGCGCAAACCCGTTGACTGCGGCTATGGTCGGAAACGGGAAATTCCGCAGATGTTCATATGCTTCTTCGAAAATATCATGCTGCTTTTTCCATTGCTCGTTCGTCATGCCTTTGCGCTCTTTCAAATCCGCGCCGGCACAGAAACTTTTTTCGCCGGATCCGGTCAAGACCAAAACCCGCAAATCCGGTTTTTCCTGAATTTCTTTCAAGCACTCGATCAAATCGATGCCCATCTGCGTGTTGAGGGAATTCATCGCCTCCGGACGGTTCAATTCCAGAATATAGACATTGTCGGAAGCAAAATCCTCTTTCAATAAAATCGTCTGCCAATCAGCCATGGATCCATCCTCCAGATTCTCTTGTTTTTGCGTTTAAGAACTCCAATTTATCACTTCTTATTTATTCGGCACCGGGTATTTCCTGTCGGAAGGCCCTGCCTTCAAAAGATAGCTCGGCGTCGGGTGGCCGACAACCGTTTCCAGCGTCCGGGATGCTGTCAGCAATCCTTCCAGGGAAATGCCCGTTTCGATTCCCATATTGTGCAGCATATGCACCACATCTTCGGTGCATACATTGCCTGTTGCGCCCGGTGCGAACGGGCAGCCGCCCAATCCGCCGAGCGAGGTGTCGAAACTGTCGATGCCTGCATCAAGCCCGGCGAGAATATTGGCGAGCCCCATCCCTCTCGTATTATGGAAATGAAGGTTGAACTTCTGTTGCGGATAAGCATCCTTCAGGCCACTCAACAACTCGGACACTTGTCGGGGATTTGCCATTCCCGTCGTATCCGCGAGTGTGATGATGCCGATCTGCATCCTCACCAGCATGTCCGTCAATTCATGGATGCGCGCAGGCGGCACTTCCCCTTCGAATGGACAGCCAAATGAAGTTGCAATCGAAACTCCTAAGACCATCCCGTTTTTTCCGCAGAATTCCTGGATGGCTTTCAGTTCCTCGACCGACTCGGCTGTTTTCTTGTTCACGTTCTGTTCGTTGTGTGTATCGCTTGCCGAAAAAACGAAATTCACCCGCTCCACTCCCCGCAAACGAGCGAGTTCCGCCCCTTTTAAATTGGGTATCAAGGCAATCAACGCCGGTCCGGCGGATTCCGTGGAAATCGCTTCATAAAAATCCCCGCTGTTCGCCATCTGGGGTACGGCCTTCGGATGGACGAACGAACCGAATTCCACCGTTTGGACGTTGGCCTCCACCAATTGCCGGAAAAGCGTCTCTTTTTCTTCAAGGGAGGCGATTTTTGTCTCAAGCTGCAGCCCGTCCCTTAGCACTACTTCATTGATCTGGACACGCTCCGGAAATTCCATCATCTGCTGTCCTCCTCGCTTTAACGTATATTTCCTTGTTCTGTGTTGCTCCGCCAATTAAAAATCCCCGCTTTATTCCGGATACATCTGCGATACAGTGAGCGTGGAATTACAGATTCAAGAAAAGATGTTCTTTTGATATCCTTAACACTTTTCATTCTTCTTTTCTCTAACTGTATTTTGTATCCAAAATAATTGCAAAAATTTTTGTCTTTCTTTCGGCTCCTATTGGACTGTTCCATGCAATGGGTGCCGGCTGCCTGAACCTACTGCCTGGGCAGCCGCCCTTGCCCGTTCTTTTTATCCACTGTTCTCTTTATTCCTTGTCCATTTCGTCAAAAACTTCTTTGGCTGACCGGAAGCTGTCGATTGCTGCCGGAACCCCGCAATAGATGGCGGTCTGCAAAAACACTTCCTTGATCTCATCGCGCGTCAAGCCGTTGTTGATAGCTCCTCTTACATGAAGCTTCAATTCGTGCGGGCGGTTCAGCGCTGTAATCATCGCCAAGTTGATGATGCTCCGCGTCTTTCTTTCCAATCCAGGCCGGCCCCAGACTTCGCCCCAGCAATATTCTGTCACCAATTCCTGCATCGGCATGTTGAAGTCGGTGGCATTGTTGATCGAGTTTTCGACATATTCGGCCCCAAGCACGCTTTTTCTGATTTCCAACCCTTTTTCAAACATTTCTTTGTTCACTGTCATTCTCCTGTCTGTAAAGTTATTTGGACATAAGTTGAACCATTAACTTCCAAATATCGATATTCCGCAAAACCGCTACGTAAAACCCTGTGCTCCTGTGCGCAGCGCTGCAACGGTTTTTCATGTCCCGAAGCTAGCGCAGCGATGCAGGGACAGGAGCAGTACGGTTTTCTCCGCCGTTTCGCTCCATATCTTAGATAGTACCGTGAAAAAATTAAGGTTGCTTAGTTTTAAAGAGTTTATCCAGCGCCGGCGCGTCCAAGGGCTAGGCGGTGCCATGAGTCGAATGTTCTTTTCGGCTCATGGCGGGAGCCAAAGAGGCGCCCAAAGCATTTGGGTGGCTCTTTTGCGACGAGCTTGCGCAGGAACAGCTCCCTTTCATGTTTCGAAGCTAGCGAAGCGATGCAGAAACAATCGTCTTTGCACTGCCCAACGCGACCGAAGCGAAGCATAATCTTATATTTCCCTGTCCAACTTATAAGCCTCCAATAAACTGAAAAAGTTGGCTATGAACACAGCCAACTTTTTCAATTCCACTCATAAGGACATGAAATGCTTATTGCCCGGCAGCTTCGCGTGCTGCTTCGTATACGTCAGCGCCGATTTCCTCTTCGAACTCATCGTAGATTGGCTGAAGTTCCGTACGGAATACTTCAACTTGCTCCGGAGTCAATTCGATGATTTCCACTTCGCCGCGCTCTTTCAGAAGTTCGTATGCTTTTTCGTTCAACGAAATTGCTTCTTCGCGCGCCACTTTTGTGCCTTCTTCTACGCCGGCTTCAACGATTGCTTTAGTTTCTTCGTTCAAACCTTCCCAGAAATCCGTGTTTGTGAAGATCGCATAGTCAACGCGTGTATGGTTCATGACTGTCATGTGCTTTTGGACTTCATCGAACTTTTTGGATTCGATGTTGCTGAATGTGTTTTCCTGGCCGTCTACTACCCCTTGGTCAAGTGCAGTGTAAAGTTCCCCGAAAGGAATGGATTCCGAACCTGCGCCAAGCGTCGAATAGATCGCTTCAAGCACTTGTCCGCCCTGTGTACGGAATTTCAATCCGTCAAAATCATCCGGCGAATCGATTGGACGTTCGTTGTTCGTTACATGCTTACCGCCGTTCGGCCACATTTTCAAACCGAGGACGCCGTCGCCTTCAAGGCTGCTCAAGATTTCCTGGCCTTTTTCGCCATCCCAGAAAGCGATTGCTTCTTCATCATTGTCGAACATGAACGGCAATGACGGGACGTTGAATTGAGGGTTGTTCCCGACGAATTTGGATAAATCCGGTGCGATAAACTGTACGTTATTGGAAACCAGGTTCTGGTATTCATCCTGATCGCCGAAAAGTGAGCTGTTTGGATAAATTTCAACCGTAATTTTACCATCCGACTCTTTCTCGATGTACTCCTTCATCGCTAAAGCCCCTTGGTGCTTCGGTGTATTCTCCGCAACTACGTGCGAGAACTTGATGGTCGTTTCCTGGACGCCGGATTCCCCTTCGCCGCCGGATCCGCCCGATGTCTCTTCACCGCCGCCACATGCTGCCAGGATAAAACCGAAACTTAGTAGAAATAAAGCTAAAGCAAACTTCTTCATGTGCAATTCCCCCTTATTATTATTTGATCCCGTGCTTCCTCACAGCTTGCTAAGCTTCTTGAAAGGGTTTTCATTTCTTATGGCACTCCTCCCGTTTCACTCCACTTTTCTTGCTGTTCGCGAGTCGATTCCTGACGCTTTGATTATTGGATACAACTCACCCCAAAATTAGCATAGGAAAAACACAATGTAAAGAAAAATTTTAATTTTCTAACTCTTCGAAAGGAAAATCTTCTTATTTTAATTCATATGTTGCTGCAAAGTTTTTTTCATTCATTTTTTGAATCATTTATAATCTTTATAATTATTTAACTATTTCGTCTTGTTATTGCTTAGGAGTTATATTATGATTTGTCATAACATCTCGTATCCAAAATACATTAAAGCGGGATAAGGAGGAATTAAAAAATGAAAATCTTCGATTTGATTGAAAGCGCTTTCTCCGCCATTTTATTCTTGGCGGGCATCGGCGTCAGCCTCTACTCAGTTTTCATGCGCTACGTCATGGGTTCTTCCCAAAGTTGGGCGACTGAAATCTTCACGATGCTTCTTGTGTGGGCGATCTTTATCGGTTTCTCATCCGCATTGAAAGAAGACAAACATATTGCGATCGATATCATCTACGACCGTGCCGGACCGACTTTCCAGAAAGTTTCGCAAGCGGTTACGCTTTTGATCGGCATCGCTTTCAGCGTATTCATCATCTGGAGTGGCTACGACATGGTCATGACAGCTTACGCCCAGCAGATCAAAACGATCGACCTTGGGTTCCCGATCTGGATCAATTACTTGATCATGCCGATTGCTGGAATCCTGCTCTTGATCCGGTTCATTGAAAAAGCATACCGGTTCTTCATTAAGAAAGAGGACGTTACTCACGGGGAGGATATTCTATGGAAGCAGTAATTGTAATTGGCCTGTTATTCCTTTTAGCCCTGCTGCGTGTGCCGATTGCCATCAGCTTGGCTGTTTCAAGCATCATCGGCCTTTATCTTGTCGACTTTTCGTTGGACACGGTTATCCAGCGGATGTTCACCGGCGTCAACAGCACAACGCTGATGGCGATTCCCGGATTCGTCTTCGCCGGCCTTATCATGGCGCAAGGCGGCATTTCGAAATATCTGATTGAAGCGATCCGTTCGTGGGTCGGCCATACAAAAGGCGGCTTGTCGGTCGTTACCGTCCTGACGTGTATGATTTTCGCCGCCATTTCCGGTTCCAGCCCGGCGACGGCCGCGGCAATCGGAGCCATTATGATTCCGATGATGGTGAAAGCCGGATACGACAAGAAATATTCGATGGGCCTTGTCGCCTCAGCCGGTACGCTCGGGATCCTGATTCCGCCGTCCATCCCACTGATCCTGTACGGTTCGGTGTCTGAACAATCGACCGGCCGCCTGTTCTCAGCAGGTATCATTCCCGGCCTGGTCCTTGGATTGGCATTAATCATTTATGCTGTAATCGTTGCCCATAAAAAAGGCTACGGCGGCCTTCCGAAAGTTCCGATAAAAGACAGATGGGCGCCTACACTCCGCTCCGTCTGGGGCTTGTTGATGCCGGTCTTCATCCTTGGCGGCATTTATGCGGGTGTCGTAACGCCTACAGAAGCTTCGTTCCTGGCTGTACTGTATGCACTCATCATTTCATTTCTTGTATACCGTGAATTGGATTTGCAGAAATTCCGCAGCATCCTCGCGGAATCCATCAATACGACCGCGATGATTTTCCTCATCATCGCAGCTGCACTTGTTCTCGGGACGTTCCTGACCACCGAGCAGATTCCGCAGAGCTTTGCCCAATGGGTCAGCGACAGCGGCTTCAACAAATGGACATTCCTATTGATTGTCAGCCTTTTGTTCTTCGTTCTCGGCATGTTCCTGGAGCCGACAGCCATCATTTTGATCACGCTGCCGATTCTCTTGCCGATCATTGCAACGCTTGAAATCGACGTCATCCATTTCGCCATCATCATGGTGGTCAATATGGAACTCGGGATGATCACCCCGCCGGTCGGGCTGAATCTCTTCGTCGTCAGCGGGATAACCGGGGAGAAAGTGGAAAGCGTCATCCGGGGCGTCGTGCCGTTCTTCGGAATTTTCATTATCGTTCTGATCATCATCATTCTCTTCCCGCAGTTGTCTTTGATCCTGACGTGACGGGAAAGCTAAATAGAAAAAGAAAAAGACGGGGGAAATTCCCCCGTCTTTTTCTTATGCGCGGCTTAGTTTGACAGCTGATCTGTACAGCACATCAACCGCTGCAGGCATCGATGCTTCATCAAAATCGAACCGTTCGTTGTGGTGCCCTGCCGCCAAGTCGCTGCCGACGATGCAATATGTTGCCTGCCCGCCAAGTTCCTTTACTCGCTCCATGTAATAAGTGGCGTCTTCCGATCCCGCTGAATCGGCCGACCACGGCACGACCGTTTTAAAGTAAGGGGAAGTCTTTGCGACTTCAGCCAGCACGTCGACCAGTTCTTCGCTCGGCATGCTGCTTTTCGCTTCGCCGACAATCTCGATGGCGGCTTCCACGCCGTACATCTTGGCTGCCCCTTCAATGACCGCTAGCGCCTGTTCCCGGATGTAATCATTGATTTCTGACGTCTCGCCCCGCGTTTCCAGCTTCATCGAAGCGGAAGACGGGATGATGTTGCGGCCGGATCCGGCATTCAGCACGCCTACATTGACGCGCGACGCGCCTGCTGAGTGGCGCGGGATCCCGTAAAGCCCGAGCACCGCAGAAGAAGCGGCCATCAACGCATTCCGCCCTTCTTCCGGTTTTCCGCCTGCATGCGCTGCCTTCCCTTTGAATTCGATATCCATTTTCGTCGTAGCCAGGAAGCCGGAATTTCCGGCAACAAATTCACCGGATGGCACGCCGGTGCCCAAATGCATCGCGATAAAGTAATCAACGCCATCGACTACTCCTGCTTCGGTCATCGATTTCGCTCCGCGCGTCCCTTCTTCTGCAGGCTGAAAAATCAGTTTGATCGTTCCGGCTAGCTCTTCTTTCTTGTCCATCAGCATTTTGGCAAACCCAAGGCCGATCGAAGTATGGCCATCGTGGCCACACGCATGCATTTTGGATTCGTTCATGGAAGTGAACCCTTTTTCAAACGGGATATGCCCTTCGCTCATATCTTCCTGGATATCGAGGGCATCCATATCAAAGCGGTAAGCGAGCACGGGACCCGGCTTGCCGGTCTCCAATGTTGCAACGATCCCCGTCATTCCGTTTTTGAATTTCGGTAGCCAGCCGATATCCGCTCCATTTTGTTCGGCCCACTTGTAATGCGCATCGAGAACTTCCTGCGGAGGAACGCCCATGCGCTCTTTGGCATCCATGACTTCCTCCGCCACTTTCAGTCCGTAGCCAAGCGATTCCAGGAATGACGCTACCCGCGATGCTGTGCGCATTTCGAGAAAGCCTGACTCAGCGTGCCGGTGCAGGTCCCTGCGCCAGGAAATCATTTCATTTTTCAATTCATCTTCAATCAGCATTTCTGCCATGGAAGTTCCTCCTTTAGATGGGTCTGTTTTTTTATACACCAACGGCCAGCGGGAATCCGCTGGCCGCCTTTTTGTGATGGGTCCAAACTCTGCTTTTTATAAGAACGGCGTAATTCCAGGTCCGTACTGCAATCCTGTGTAGAAGAAAATCATGAACATGATGATCCAGACAATCAGGAATGACAAGGTATACGGAATCATCAAGGAAATCAATGTTCCCATCCCCGCTTTTTTATCATATTCGCGCAGGAACGACAGCACGACGATAAAATACGGGTTCAATGGCGTCACGATGTTCGTCGAGGAATCCCCGATCCGGTAGGCCATCTGAGTGAATGCCGGATGGTAGCCGAGCTGCATGAATAGCGGCACGAACACCGGAGCTTCAAGCGCCCATTTTGCCGACCCGGATGAAATCAGGAAATTCAGCATTGAAGTGAACAAGATATAGCCGATGATCAAGTAGATGCCGGTGAAGTTGATCTGCGTCAATAGTTCCGCTCCGTTCACCGCTACCCACGTTCCGATGTTCGTCCACGTGAAGTAGGCGATAAACTGGGAAGCCGCAAAGATCAATACGATAAATCCGGACATGTCTTTGATCGAATCAGCCATGAAGCCGACGGCGTCACGCGAAGACTTGATGGCTCCCACGGTTTTGCCGTAAGCGACGCCCAATACAATGAACATCCCGAGAATGACGGGAACGATCCCTGTCAGAAGCGGCGAAGGAATCAGGCCGCCTTCTTCATTCCGAAGCGATGAACCCGGCAAGAAGATCAACAGCGACAGGATGGCCAAGTAAGCAAGCAACGCAAGGCCAGCATTTCGCAGCCCTTTGTTCGCTTTCGGATGTTCTTCAGAATCAACGTCGATGACCATGTCCCCTTCGTATTTGCCGAGCTTCGGCTCGATGATTTTCTCGGTGACAAGCGCGGCAACAACGGTCAGGACAAATACGGAAACGATGTTGAAATACCAGTTATCCGCAGGCGTGACAATGATCTGGTCGTTCAGGATGGCTGCCGCCTCTGTTGAAATCCCGGAAAGCAAAGCATCGGTTCCAACAATCAGCAAGTTGGCGGTGAAACCCGCTCCCGCACTGGCAAAGCCGACCGCGAGTCCGGCAAGCGGATGGCGCCCAATTTTGTAGAACACCATTGCCGCAAGCGGCGGTATCAGGATTTGGGCAGCATCAGAGGCAATATTCCCCATGATGCCGACAAAAGCGATGGCATATGTAACCAACCCTCTTGGCGCTTTCAGGATGGTTTTACGGATGGCGATTTCCAAAAGCCCCACTTTTTCCGCAAGCCCGATTCCCAGCATAACAGCCAGAACGGTTCCGAGCGGCGCAAAGCCTGTGAAGTTCTCGAGCATTGACGTGATGATGTATTGAAGCCCCGCCCATGACAACAAGTTCTGGATAGCCAATGTTTCGCCTGTTCCCGGATGGACCACTGATGCATCGAACAAACTGAAAATATAAGAAGCGATGATTACAAAAATTGCTAAGTAAACGAAAATCATGAATGGGTCAGGAAGTTTATTCCCTACCCGTTCAATTCCGTTCAGAAAACGGATAAAAAACCCATTCTTTTCTGTGCTTTTCTCTTTCGCTGCCATTGCCTGCCTCCTGTACCGATAGAATTTTTATTCAACTTTTTAATATTATATGCGTTTTGAGAACATTTTTTCAACCTATTCCTGTATATTTTCTGTTTTTTTCAGTAAATCATTCGGGTTTCACTGTCGGACCTGTAATTTCCGCAATGCGTTGACCGTGACATCGACCATCGCATCGATGCCGATTTCAAGCGCATCTTCGTTAAAGAAAAACTCTGGATCGTGCAGGGGTTTCGGGCTTTCTTCCCCTTCTTTTGCACAGCCGAGCCAGTAGAACGCTCCCGGGATTTCTGTAAGGAACCGCGAGAAATCTTCTCCAGCCATTGACGGGCTTACATCCGGCAAAGCCTTTTCTCCAAGCAGACCGGCAGCGCTGCTTCGGACCAGTTCGGACCATTCAGGGGTATTGACCGTTGCGTCGTAGCCTTCGATATAGTCGAAATCAATTGTGACTTCGTAGGCTACTTCGAATCCTTTGACGAGGTTTGCAATTCTTCTTTTCACGGTCTCTTTCGCTTTCTTGCTGTATGTCCGCACAGTCCCGTTCAGTTCCACATGATCTGCAATGACGTTGTAGCGGTAGCCGCCGCTGATTGTGCCAATGGTGATCACTGCCGAATCCAGCGGATTTGTATTGCGGCTGACGATCGACTGCAGGGAGGAAATGAATTCCGCAGCGATGACAATCGCATCTTTCCCTTGGTGTGGCATGCTCGCGTGGCCGCCTTCGCCTTTGATCGTAAACGACAGCCGGTCGGACGCCGCCATCATTTCCTTGTCCCGCACACCGATCTGCCCGACCGGAAGATCCGGCCAGACATGCTGCCCGAAAATCACATCCGGTTTGTACTCCGAAAATACGCCATCTTCCATCATCGGCCTGGCTCCGCCAATTGGAGTCGATTCTTCATTCGGCTGAAACACGAGCAGTACCCGCCCCGGCAATTCATCTTTCATCTCCTGAAGCCTGAATGCCGTGCCTAGAAGCATCGAGGTATGGGCATCGTGGCCGCATGCATGCATTTTCCCATCCACTTTCGATTTGAAATCCACATCCGCCTTTTCAGAAATCGGCAATGCATCGATGTCTGCGCGGAGGGCGACTGTCCCCCCTTTCTTGCCGCCTTCGATGATTCCGAGGACGCCTGTCTTTGCAAACCCTGTCTTGAATGGAATGCCGGCCCCTTCAAGCTCCTGCTGGATGCGTTTTGACGTTTCCCATTCTTCTCCGCCCAACTCGGGATTTTGATGAAGAGCTCGCCGGATGCCTTTGATATATTCCACATCTGCCATGGACTCTCGTCCTCCTTGTCGTTTTTTCCTTCCTTTCGAGGATAGCATAATTTTAAAAAACCATGTTAAGTAATCTGAATTCGCCAAATATTATGCTACTATTGAACGATATCTACAACGAAAGGCGGGAAAATGGATGAAAATAAATATTGAGAGGTTGATGGGGGATATTGAAAGCTATGCACGATATGGCTCACAGCCCGGGGGAGGCGTCAGCAGAACCTGTTTCAGCGAAGCGGATTTCGAAGTGCGGAAGATTTTCGCAGCCGAACTGCAGGAGATTGGCCTGGCCGTAGAAGTCGATGCAGCGGCAAATATCTGGGGGACGCTCGCTGGAGACGGAAGTAAAAATAAGCCGATTATCATCGGTTCGCATCTGGATACTGTGCCAAACGGCGGGAAATTCGATGGAGCCCTCGGTGTCCTCATCGGCAAGGAAATTGTCCGTACCTTCCTTGAACACGATCAGCGGCTGCGCCATCCGCTGAAACTGGTGTCTTTTACGGCCGAAGAAGCGAACGATTTTAACTTCGCTACCCTTGGGAGCCGCGCACTCGCTGGCAAAATTTCCGCCGATGACCTGTGCAGTGCTGAAAACAGCGAAGGAGCCAAAT
This sequence comes from Planococcus chinensis, assembly GCF_042681545.1. NCBI lineage: Bacteria > Bacillati > Bacillota > Bacilli > Caryophanales > Caryophanaceae > Planococcus > Planococcus chinensis. The sequence goes on along the minus strand of NZ_JBHUFW010000002.1, from coordinate 450,448 downwards.
TGCGCGATGCCATCAGCAGAGCCGGAGGAAACATTGACAAGCTTTCGCCTGCTGATAAAAATTCGATCGCTGCCTTTTTTGAACTTCATATCGAGCAAGGAAGAAAACTTGAGAAGCAAGGGCTGCCAGCCGGCATCGTCGACCGAATTGTCGGGATCTACCGGGATGTCGTGACAGTAGAAGGAGAACAGAATCATTCCGGCACCACGATGATGTCCGAACGCCGCGACGCTTTGGCAGCTGCCGGCGAGATGGTGTCAGCGGTACAAAGAGAGGCGAAACAGCTTCAAACGGATGCGGTTGCCACGATCGGCAAATTCGATGTCTTTCCGAATTCCGCCAACATCATTCCCGGAAAAGTCGAGTTCACGCTGGAAGTGCGTTCAGCGGACAAAGCCGAGCGGGAATCACTGGCCCGTTCCATCCGCCAGACGTTCGATGCCATCGGCGCCGCACACGGCGTTTCGGTTTCCGCCAAAAACATCTACAATACCCAAGAATGCGAGTTCGACAGCAGCCTCATCGGTTTTTTGAAAGGTGCAGCTGAATCAGTCGGCACCCCCTATACCGTCCTGCCGAGCATGGCAGGCCACGACGCCATGCATATCGTAAGCCTAGGGAAAGCCGCCATGTTATTCGTCAAAAGCATCGGCGGCATCAGCCACAATCCCGCAGAGCTCAGCCTGCCCGAAGACATCGAAAAATGCGCCAATGTCCTCCTCCAGGCCGTGTTGCTTGCCGACCAGGAGTTAAAAGACGAATAAAAAACGCCCGTCAGCTTTGACGGGCGTTTCGTATGTCCAATATCAGCTTAATCCAAAATCCGCTACCAGTGCCGCAAGGCCGCCTTGGTATCCGCTGCCGATGGCATTGAATTTCCATTCGCCGCCGTGGCGGTAGAGTTCACCGACCACCAATGCCGTTTCAATGGAGAAATCCTCGCCTAAATCATAGCGCAGAATTTCCTGGCTGCTGTTTTCATTGACCACGCGGATAAACGCGTTCGATACTTGTCCGAAATTCTGGCCGCGGCTCTCCCCTTCGTGGATGGTAACCGTAAAGACGATTTTGTGGACATCTGCAGGCACATTCGGCAAGTCGACAATCACTTGCTCATCGTCCCCGTCACCTTCGCCTGTCAGGTTATCGCCTGTATGGACGACAGAGCCGTTGCCTCCGGACAAATTATTATAAAAGACAAAGTCTTCCGGGCCGCGGGATTTGCCATTTTGCGCTGCCAAAAAGATGGATGCATCCAAGTCGAAATCTCCGCCGCCGCTGTATTTATTGGTATCCCACCCGAGACCGACCAAAACTTTGGTCAATCCGGGATTGGTTTTCGTTAAATCGATTTTCTGACCTTTTGTCAAATTGATGGATGACATACTCGTTTCCCTCCGATTAAGTAGCTTTTCGCTGAGTCTCTTCGTATTTCTTCTGCAATTCTTCAATCCGCAGGCGGCCTTGCTCGCGCATTTTGCGGTTTTCATCTTCAATTGCCCGCGTATCGTTCATGCCTTGCATAATGGTTTCCCACGTCTGCTCGATCGTTTCGATCTTGATGCTCGGCTGGCCGGACATGCGCGCGATATCGACGCTTTGGCGCGAAATGTCATTGGCGTTTTTCAAGAGCATTTCATTGGTGCGCCGGTCCAGCTCGTTCATGCCTTCCGCCACCAGGCTTTGCCTCTTGGCCGCAATGGCGTTGATCAAGCCGGTTTTGAAGATTGGAATCGTCGTGACAAAAGCCGAATTGATCTTGCCGATGAGTTTTGTGTTGCCGCGCTGCAGCATGCGGATCTGCGGGGCCGATTGGTAGGACACTTGCTTCGCCATTTCCAGATCGTAAATGCGCTGTTCCAGCAATTCGATGGCGTTCTGCAATGAATTCATTTCCATCAAGGCCATTTGGTTGCCGCTTTCGGCTCTCGCCTGGACATCCGGCAATTGCTGTTTCAGTTCCTCCACTTTGATATCTCCTGCCGCGATGTATTTTTCGAGTTCCATGAAATACTGGAAGTTTTTATCGTACAGCTCTTCCAAAGTCGTGGTGGATTTCTTCATTTCCGTTTCATATTTCGTAATTTCAACATAGACTTTGTCAATTTCCGTGCCCATAGTCTGATATTTATTGAACAGTTGCTCGATGACTTTATTGCCTTTATTGAAGACTTTGCTGAGGAAGCCTTTCTTTTCCACAAAATCCTTTTTGTCGAACTTGTCCATGATTTTCCCAAGCTGCTTCAGCAATTCGCTGGATTCTTCCATGCTGTTCGCTTGGACGGAGTTCAGGACTTTGCCGGTGAAAGCGGAAATCTCGTTTGCCGGTTCACGGCCGAATTCCAAGAGTTCGATCTGGTTTTTCGGATTGATTTTCGAGGCCAACTGGAGCACTTCCGGATCTTTTTTCAACTGGACTTTCAATTCGTTTTCGTTCTGCATCGCCAATTCCTTCTGTTCCATTCCTTCAGACATTGTGTTCATCTATTTTCCCTCCTTTTATGGTTACAGCCACTTTCTGAAAATCTTCTTGACCACGGACGGTTCTCTGTATGGTTCGTCGTAGCTTCTGTCATCAAGCCAATGCGTATCGATCGCTTCCATGTCGATCCAGCGTTCGATGTCCTGGTGCCCCTGGGGATTGATGATGATGACATCAAGGCCGAACGTGTGGATCAAGGCAATGGCATTGGCGTCTGCGCGGCTCAATTCGCCGTCTTTTTCTTCGTTGTAGAAAAGCAGCGTGGGTACGAACTGCGGATAATCGAATTGCTGGATCAGTTTGATCACCGAATCCGGCAAGGACATCGATTGGGAAAAAGCATAAAGCTGCAGATCCTCGAACGATTCGTTGTTCTGCGGCGTCAGCAGCGGCTTTTCCACATGGCGCGCAATCGCTTCACAAAGCGCTGTCTGGACGCCGCTCGGCAACTTGCCGTATTTCCACCAGTTGGCCGATTTCATCTTTTCGGGATCAAGGCGGCCATTCGGGCCGAGCGCTCCGCGGTAATGGAATTGCTGATTGCCTTTGCGTTCTTCGATAAACGGAAAACTTCGGATCAGCAGGGTGTCTTCCCGGTCGGTCAAGCTGTGGATGTTATCCCAAAAGCGCCGGCGGTCCCTTTCAATTCCCATGATTTTCGAAAAAACGACAGGAATGATAACGCTTCCCCGTTCGACCGCAAAGGATGGCCGAACCATCGCGCGCTCTTTGGCCAGGATGAACGCTTCATCAAGCGTCGTTTTCAAATGGATGGACTTGGTCAGGTAAGACTTGAATTGGAAAGGTTTATAAAGGCCGGAATCATCGTGGTGCAATAGCCGCTCCACTTCCTGGGTCGCCCGATAAGCGACGGTCCCGACGCGCTGCGGCTTCTCCTCCGGGAACGGCGGGACCGAATCAGCGGTGATCTGGAAGCTGTGGGTCGGCAGCTCTTTTTCGCCGGTCGCGTCTTCCAGCCATTGCCTGCCTTCAGGGTCGAAGACCACGAGATGAAAACCATACGCAGCCGCGAATTTCAAAAACCATTTCTCGCTTTCTGTGGTGTTTCCATACCAAAGGAATCCAGGAAGGCCCTTTTCAAGTGACAGCTTTTCCAGTTCCGGCTCAATATGGTTGAACGTCCATTTCACCAAATCGGTCGAAATGCGCCGGAACGACGAATGCGTCGTGCTGCCGCCGGACTGCGCCTGAAACTCCTTCAGAATATCGATCATGACGAGGCGAAGCCTCCGGTTCAATCCCGCATCTTTCAAACGGGGCAGCAGCCCTTTGCCATCGAGGAACGCCACAATGCGGTTCGGCGAAAGCCCCCGCTCTTTGGTGTTCATTTCAAACAAATCCTGCAGGCTCCGCAGGCGTTCGGGTGAAATCTGCTTGTTCAGGTTGCCGGAAAGCCGGATCAACTGTCCGCCCGACTCTTCTAGCAAATCGTAGATGGACGCGAAATAATCGTCTTTATCCAGCGGCATGCCGACCAGTTGGCCCAGAAGCTGCGGATACGTCAGGGTTTCGTCTTCCACTTTTGTTTCGGGGTGATTGGCCAACGGTTTCTTGAACCAATCGCCCAATTTTTCCGGATCCCACGTTCTTACGCGGACCGGATGCAGTTGAACCATGGGAATCCCTCCTTATTTATCAAACTGGCAGGAAACTTCTGCAAGGCGTTCAAGAATCTCTTCGCCAGCTTTGATCCCCTGTTTCTCCGTGATTTCAATATGTTCCGGCATCGGAATATCACTCCGGGCAGCTTCCCCGTGTGCCGGCAGGATGCCGACGTCGGCGCTTTCGAGAAGGCAGCGGTCGAGGAGCGAATCCCCGGCGGCGATGACATAATCCGCCTGGATGCGTTCTTTGACATATTCCATTGCACCGGCTTTCGTGATGCTCTCGGGCATCAGGTAAAGCTTTCGCCCTTGGAGCGACATTTCCCAGCCGATCTTCCGGAACGTTTCCGTATAGAAGCCGAGGTTTTCTTCCGGGAAGCGCTCGCGGTCGATGATCAAATAGACGAACCAATCATCGGCTTCCCGCACACGAAGCACCCAATCCTCCGAGAAATGGCGCTCGACTTCCGGCATCAGTTCTTGAATGATCGTCTTCCGGCTGACGCATTGCTTCCGGATGCGGTCCGACCATTCACGGATGGGCACGCCGTTTTCCAAAATGACCGCTCCATTGGACGTAACGGCAAATTGCGGCGGCTCTTCGCCTTCGTAAATGCCGGTCACCCGCTCATACTGGGCTTGTGTCCTTGTGGTCACCGGCAGAAACACAGTGGATTCGCCGAGGCTCCAAAGGGCCGCCTGGCTTTTTTCGGTCATGAACGATTGCGGCTTCCCTTCGACGCGTTCAACTTCCTTCAGTTCATCTTCCTCCACTTCCGAACCCATGGAACGGCGGGAATAAATCAAGGTCTGGTCCAAGTCGCTTGCAAACAAAAGCTTCATATCTCATTCCCCGATCTGATGAGCCCGATGGCCTGATAGAAAAGATTCGGCACCACTTCCACCGGCACCTCTTTTTCCTTCGCGAGCAGCAGCAGATGCTGCACGTCCGGGTTGTCCGGATTGCGGACCATGATTTTCCATGGGCTCCGGCGCAGCAGGACGCGGGTCGTTTCCCCGACTCCCGGTTTGATCAGATGATCGCTTTTTCCGGTATACAGCCGGCGGCCGATTTCTTCCACTTCCTTCATTCCCTCCCAGGTACGTTCGGCGGTTGCCGGCTGAGCAGCGGCATCTTCCTTTGCAGCTTCAGCAGTGCTCGGAAACATGCTGCTCACCTGATCGACAAAGTCATTGGACATGTCTTCTCCAGCCATTTCCGCGTAGAATTTCGCGCCGTGGTAATCACCTTCTCCGACAAACCGTTCGTTGAGGATGGTTCTGCTGATAAGACCTGAAACGGTGGCGTTCAAGCAAGCGCTCGGAATCAGAAAATCGTCGCGTGTGCCGAACAGTACCGCACAGGCGCCAGGGTCGGCGAGCACCGCCATGTCGTCCGTCAGGTTCCAGCCTTTTTCGTTGTTCAGCCGTTCGATTGAACGGGTCAGTTCGTTCTGGATGGCGCCTTTGCCGGTCCAGCCGTCGATGAATTGGATCCGGCTATCCGGATAGGCTTCATAGATGGTCTCGAGCGCTTTTTCATCAATGCCTTTGCCCCTCAAGATTGAAACACTGTAATGCGGCCAGTCCAAGTCCAAAAGCTGGGCTGCATAACGGCGGACCAGAATGCCGATCGGACTCCCTGCCCGCGCTAGCGACACCAGCACGACGCGTTCGGCGCCTGCATTGGCCAGGATGCGGTGGGCCAGCAAACCGATCAGGTAGCTAAGGCGTCCTTTTGTCTTTTCGACCGATGAATGATAAAGCCGGGTGTATTCTTCAGAAGGCCGGTATTCGATCGGCAGCCTTTCCGAATAATGCGCGCCGCTTCGGACCGCCGCTTCGCGTTCCTCCAACGTGCTTTCCACGAACTCTTCAGTGACGTCTTTCAATAAAAAAGTGATATCTTCTTTCGGATAACTTGTTTTAACCAATCCAGCCATGCTCATCGGACAGGTTCCCTCCTTTTTGCAGCTGTCAATGAAACCCATTCTACTGGCGCAATTCCTTCAAGGTATGCTAGAAACGGCTGCCATGCAGAGACATCTACGACCGATTCTGCGACCAAATATATTTTTGTAATATCCAGGAACTCCAGATTGTAGATGAATTGCTGAATGCCTTCAGCATCCGGAAGGTCGAATCCTGCCTTCCCTTTGATCGGATAGCCTTCTGCATCTGCAGCAAAAATCGGGCTTCGTGTCGTCGTCTGCACCAGTGCCTCGCCGCTCAATTCAAAAGCCAGCCGGAGCGGCAAATACATATTTTCTCCGATGCCGATTACCAGCGGTTTCTCCCCTTCAGCGCTTTGGAGCGTTTTCGCCGTTTGGCGTGCCCAGCCATCAATGCCCAGCTGTTGCGCGCTCGACAGGCCGAACCTGCCGGTCAACGGCATGTACCGCTGGCCGGTTTTTGAAACATGCGGCAATTCACCGGCATGGTCCGCTTCCACCGGCTCCGCTGAACTTTGGCCGCGGAGGTTGCCGGGCCCGGCCTCGTCAGGCGAGGATCCATGGTGCAATTCGAACTGGCCTGACGCCAAGGAAAGCACGGAGATGGAGATTCCGCGGTCCGCTCCCAGTTTGGCCACATTCTGCTGTTGCGCTGGGCTTCTCCAGTCCAGGATGGACAGCGAAGTATAGGACTTTCCGGGAAATTGGTCATCCAGCGCTTGGATCAGATTCACCAGCGTGTTGCCGGTCGAGATTTCATCGTCTATCAGGACAATGGCTTCGGCATCTTCCAACATTCCTTCAGGAGCATAAACGCGATGCGAAGTTGCGTGGGAATGCTCTTCTTCGAAGACGAACGAAGGGGTGAGACCGGCAATTTCTTCGCGCGTAGTATGGATGTAAAAGGAATCTGTAAAATGTTGGAAAACAGAATGTCCAAGGCCAGTTGCTGTTTCAGCCATTCCGATAAAAAGCGTTTTTTCCGGCAACCCTGCCCGGTACTCCAGCGCAGACTTCATCAGCCCGGCATCGGCAGCGCCGCTGCCGACCATCTGCGCCAAAGCGTCCACTTGCGGAGGCGGTGCAATGCCTGATTTCTCCATCAGCAAAGACGCAAGCAAGGTGCCCGTCCCGAGGGCCAGTGCCGGATTAACCGCCAAATGCTTGGCGATCAGCTTGCTGACAAAAAGAAACTGCCGTTTCTTATTGACCCGGATCGCCATTGAGAACAGGGCTTCCACAGGAAGCCCTTTATATGTTTCATGTACGGCAACCGACAAATCGAGCTGGTCCCATAATTTATAATTGTTTTGATAATTGGCTTGACCGGATGTGGTTGATGACATCGATCGGTTTAAAATTCTCATTCAGCACCCCATAAATTTCCGCCTGGGCTGCTATCTTCCGCGCCCAGCTTAAATGCGGTTTCACTTCGTTCATCTTGTTGCGCTTTGGGCTCTGCAGGACGCCGTTCCGCGTTCCGCTCTCTGCCAGGATCAGCGATGCATCGGTGAAATTTTCATGCGACACAATATGCCCGGCATTGACGATGGAAATCTGGGAGGGATGGATACAGGTCTTCCCCTTGAATCCGTTCATCACATCGAGCTGCACTTCTTCCCACAACACCTGTTCCGGGACGGTGGAAAGCCAGCCATTGGAGCCGGTTGAAAAATGTTCATAGACCGGCCCGGAAACCGTAAAGCCGTCTTCTGCACGGCCGAACTGGTTCAGCACATCCGCCAAGCAATCGCGGATGACCTGGACATCATAAACCGTCCGTTCCGCTGGCCGCCGCAGCCCGTAAAGACTCGAGAAGTCGGTCGCTCCTACCCGGACTGTCAGTACACGGTGCACTTCCTTGCGCAAAAGCTGATGAAGCTCGAGCAAGGTCTCTTCACGCGTTTCCGCATACAGCACCTCTTTCGTTTCCAGCAAGGGAAGTGCGTACAGGAGCCGGCCAGCCCTCTCGCTGGCCCGGTCGAGCGCTTCAAAAAAAGCGGGCAGCAGTTCCGGCAGGCATTTCGGAAATACGATGCCGGTCAGGACGCCGAATGAAGAGCCGCATAAAGAAGCGACCTTATCTAGCTGCGCTGCATCCCGGACGCGCAGAAAGAGCGCCGGTGCTTCGGCCAGCTGGTAAGTTGCCGCTTTTTCCAATAGCTTGAACTGCGCCACGACATTCCCTTCGGCAGCTAAAAGCTCTGAATCCGCCACAGCATCCTCTAGGCAGACAATCAATGTTGTCAGCCCGGCAAATGCACCTCGGCTGTACTGCCCGGACAAGATCTTGCTTCCGAAATCCGGCCGCGTGCCCGGTGTGTAAAGTGCTGCGCCAAGGGCAAGCCCCAGTGTTTCCCGTTCTGCATCTCGGTTGAATTCTGCCGGGGAATATTTAAAAAAAGTCTTTAAATCAGAATCGGTCATTGCACCAAAATGTCTCATAAGTTGTTTCCTCCCGGCCTGCTGCAAAAGCTGGCGCACATAAAGTAAATTGCCGGTAAAAGGCTAAAAAAGCAAGGAGATAAACCCCTTGCTTTTTTTCTTTCCCATTAAGCGTCCAATCCAAAATCCTTAACAAGAGAGCCGAGGCCGCCTTGATAGCCGCTGCCGATCGCATTAAATTTCCATTCGTTGTTGTGGCGGTAAAGTTCGCCGACGACAACCGCCGTTTCGATGGAGAAATCTTCCCCCAAGTCGTAGCGGATCAATTCTTCGTTCGTGTCGCCATTTACGATGCGCACGTAAGAGTTGCTGACTTGGCCGAAATTCTGGCCGCGCGTTTCTGCGTCATGAATCGTGATGGCAAATGTAACGCGTTCGATCGAAGAAGGAACCGTAGACAAGTTCACTTTCACTTGCTCATCGTCGCCGTCCCCTTCACCCGTTTTGTTGTCGCCTGTGTGCTCTACTGCGCCAGCTGCCCCGATTGTGTTGTTATAGAAAACAAAATCCGCTTCAGAAGAAGCTTTGCCGCTTGAGTTCAATAGGAATACAGAAGAATCAAGGTCAAAGTCCTGTCCTCCGTCGTATTTGTTCGTATCCCAGCCAAGACCTACGATTACGTTCGTTAACCCTGGATTAGATTTTGTTAAGTCCACTTTCTGTCCTTTTGATAAATTGATTGCCATTATTCCTTCACTCCTTATGCGTATTTGTTTGCGATTGAACCGATATCCGGGTCTACTGTGCCTTCGCCGATTGCAGAGAACTTCCATTCAGAGCCCTGGCGGTACAACTCGCCTGGGATCAACGACATTTTGCCGGCATAGTTTTCAGTCAGGTTGTAGTGGATCAGCTCTTCTTTCGACTGGTTGTCCACCAAACGGATGAAAGCATTCTGGATCATGCCGAAATCCTGTTTCTTCTGTTTTGCGTTATAGATGTTGACGACGAACACCAACCGGTGGACCGATGGTGAAATCCGGCTCAAATCGATCTGGATCGTTTCGTCATCGCCTTCGCCGGCGCCTGTCAAGTTATCGCCTGAATGGACGACGCTGCCGTCCTTGCTTTTTTTATTGCCGAAATAGATCAGGTTCTCTTTGCCCTGGAGCTTGCCGTTTTCATCAAGCAGGATGACTGAAGCGTCACAATCTACATCAGCACCGCCTCCGCCTCCACCGCCAAGCAGGCCGCTCAGGAATCCGCCGCTCTTTTTCGTTTCTACAGGGTCCCAGCCGAGGCCAACCATGATGCTTGATAGAGATGAACGTCCTTTTGTCAAATCGATTTTCTGACCTTTTACGAGATTGATAGCCATCTTTTGCACTCTCCATTCATCTTTATGTACTCTTTATAATAGTATTTGTAAATCCGGAAAATTTCAATTATTAACGGCTATTGCCGCGTCTTTTGAAAACGCGGGCGAACTTCCGTCCACTCTCTGCCGTCTTCATTAGACAAAGCGGAGTTTTGCGGCACGTTCCGGATTTTGGCCGATACAAGTATATACGTTTGCCGGACCGGAAAGTTTCGCCATTCCGGAAAATAGAAACGCAACGCACTTCCTCTCAACGAGGCATACTCTGCCTGAGGGCCGGGTAAACATAAGCAGCAGGCAAAATAAAACTTATCCATGGCAAAGGGGGGTCCTGAAGATGAAGCTGCTTTCGATTGTCGTACCGGTCTATAACGAAGAAGCGAACATCACCTGCATGTACGAGCGGCTGATTGAGGAGTTGAGCCCGCTCCCATTCAATTATGAAATCATGTTTATCGACGACGGTTCGTCCGACGGCACGCTCGAGGAGATCCTGGCGCTTGCCGAACGCTTCGAAGGCGTCAAATATATCTCGCTGACGCGCAACTTCGGAAAAGAAGCTGCGCTGTTTGCCGGCTTGAAACGCATCAGGGGCGATGCCGCCATTTTGATGGACGGGGATCTCCAGCATCCGCCGGAACTGATCGGCCAGATGGTCCGCGGATACGAAGAAGGCTACCACCAAGTGGTGGCGAAACGCTCACGCACCGGCGACAAAAGGATCCGGCAGATGTTTTCCGTCCTATATTATAAAATGGTGAATTCAATCACGGATGTCGACTTGGCAGACGGCGAAGGCGACTTCCGCCTGCTCAGCCGGAAAGCCATCAATTCCATTTTGCAGCTGAGCGAAAGCAACCGCTTTTCAAAAGGCCTGTATTCCTGGATCGGGCTCAGCAAGAAAATCATCTCCTATGAAAATGTGACGCGCGCCGGCGGCCAGTCCAAATGGTCATTTGGCAACCTGGTGAACTATGGCATCGACGGCATCATTTCGTTCAACTTGAAGCCGCTGCGCGTCTGCTTTTACACGGGGTTCGTCATCCTGTTCCTGTCGATCGTCTATATCGGCATCACATTCTACGACATCATGACCGAAGGCATCGGAGCACCAGGCTATTTCACGACCATATCGTCGATCCTATTTCTGGGCGGAATCCAATTGATCAGTTTGGGCGTCATCGGCGAATATGTGGGCCGCATCTACAATGAAACCAAGCGCCGCCCGAACTTCCTGATCGACATCAGCAATGCGGAGGAATACGATGAACCTTAACAGGCTGAATACCGAATTCACCCGATTCATTGCCGTCGGCGTCATCAATACCATGACTTACTACGCCATCTACTTGCTGCTCCATAATGCATTCTCGATGCCGTACCTGCTCGCGCATATCATCGGCTTTATCATTTCGCTGAATGTGTCGTTCTTTCTAAACTCTTACGTTACGTACAAAGTGAAGCCGACGCTCCGGAAGTACTTGCTGTTTCCGCTCACTCAGGTCGTCAATATGTCGGTCTCCACCAGCCTTATTTTCATCTTCGTTGAATTCCTGAAAATCGACAGCAACATCGCGCCGTTTGCCGCCGTGCTGTTTACGATTCCTGTCACGTTTCTCGTATCCAGCAAAATCATGAAGCATCCGGCCCGCACAAAATAATCCCAAAGACGGTGAAAGCATGCGAAGGAATGCCCCCAACTTCATCCTGCTGGCGAGCTGCCTGGCCATGGCCGCTGCCGGGCACGCTGTATTTTTATATCAGTGGAGCCAAAGCCACTTTATGACCGGCATCAACGACGGCCTGTCACAGATCCTGCCGTTCAAAAAGCTGCTTTATGAGCAGTATACGGACGGCGAATTTTTCTATTCGTTCGATTTCGGATTGGGCGCCGGGACATTCAGCGAACTGTCCTATTATTTCTCGACCTCGATTTTTTTCCTGGCCACCGCAGCTGTGGTTTTCGGGCTGGAATCAGCCGGCATCCTCGCTTCCCCGGATATCCTGTTCTGGGCGAATGCCGCTGTCTTCATCAGCATCGCCCGGCTGGCATTCGTGCTGTTTGCAGCATCCAAGTTCTTCTCATACATAGGCGCAGCACGCGTCCCGGCATTTATCGGCGCATCGATTTACGGCATATCCGGCATGTATTTCCGGCATGCCGTGTATTGGGATTTTTTTGCCGATGCATTCCTCTGGCTGCCGCTCCTGCTTTTCGGGGTGGAAAAAATCTTCCGCGAACAAAAGCCGGGCTGGTTTTTGCTCGGAGTTTCCGTTTCGTTGTTCGATAATTTCTATTTTTCCTATATCAATTTCCTGCTCGCCGGCATCTACATCCTGATCCGCTTTTTCGTCCCTCTTGCCGGCAAGGAGATTCACCGTGCCAAAGCAGCCGGCCATTTTCTTCTCGCCGGACTGCTGGGCTTCGGCATCAGCGCCGTTTCGTTCATCCCGGCAGTTTATGCTTATTTGAACAACCATCGTCCGCCGTTCCAACAGGAAATCGAATGGTTCGACTTCACCGACAACATCCTATTCACTAGCCGGTTCATCATTTTGCCTGCCATCTTTGTGCTTTTCCTGTTCTCTGCTTCCCTTTACCGGGACCGTCTATTCCGTTTTTTTGCCATCCTCGGGATCATCGGGATTGTCCTTCATTTCAGCCCGATGGCCGCGAGTGCGTTCAATGGTTTTTCTGCACCGCAATACCGCTGGGAATATTTTCTCGCACTTGCTGCCGGAGGTGCTACAGCTGCCGGACTCAGCAAAATCCATACAATCACGGAACGGCAATTCGCATTAGCTGCGCTTCTGGCGATTGCAGCCTATTCGCTGGCAGCATTCATTGATCCTGCCTTCGAGCCGGAAGCACCTTGGACAATGCTGGCATTTGCACTCCTGATTGCCGCAATCTTTTTGCTCTACGCTGCGGCCCGTTGGAAACGCCCCGCAGCCACTTGGCTGCTCGCCGGCTTTATTCTGGTGAGCCAGGCGGTTTTCACGAATGTCTACCAGGTCGAAAACATTCTTGATGCCGGCGGAATCGATGCTGTCAGCCAGGACTTGTTGACTGGAGAAGAATACGACGATCCTGAAATCCGCGGCCTGCTGCAGGAAATCCGCCGTCAGGAAGACGGCGGGCCTTATCGCATCGACTGGATGGAAGGCGTCCGCAATAACACGCCGCTAGTCCAGGATTTCCAAGGGTTGAGTGCCTATTCCAGCATCCTGAACAAAAATCTCTTGTACTTCTATCTTTACGACTTGGAAATCGACATGGGCCGGGAAAGCGTCAGCCGCTACGCCGGCCTCGGCAACCGCGCCAACCTCCATAGTTTGCTGCAGGGAGACTACGCCATCAGGGAAACGGGAGACCCCAATGTCCCTTACGGCTTCACGGAACTGGCGTCTTCAGCGCATTTCACAGTCTATAAAAACCGCTACCCGCTTCCATTTGTCCGGCCGGCTTCAAAGATCTACCAAGAGCGCCAGTTGGGCGGCGCCCACCCGCTCCTCCGTGAACATGCCATTCTGACCGGCATCGTGCTGGACGGCGGCCAAGCCGTTTCGCCGCTGCCCGAAGCGTCTGAAGCGACCGCGGACTACCGCATCGAACCGGTCGATGCAGTTTACCGGGACGGACGGCTTCAAGTGGACAGCGAAACCGGAGGGATCGACCTGGTCAATGAAGGGCCTGCCTTTAATGATGGCGATCTGTATGTTTCATTCCACTTGGAGAACCCTTCGCCGGGCACCGGATTCCTATTGGATGTGAACGGCTTTGAAACCTCGCGGAAGGCAAACGATTCAATCTACCGGACCTATATTGACGATCTGACCATCCGCGTCCCTGCAGATGAAGCTATCCGGATCCGCATGCCTGAAGGTACCTATGTATTAGAAGACATCCAGATTTTTCAGGAGCCTTACGACATCCTGAAAAGGCAGGCAGCCGAGGAATCCGGACTGCGCAACCTGCAAATGGGCGGCAGCCGGGTTTCCCTGCAATTCGATAATGCAGCAGCCGATCCGTTCCTGGCGCTTGCCATTCCTTATGAACGGGGCTGGTCCGCCAAGGTCAACGGCAAACCCGTACCGATTGAAAAAGCCAATTATGCATTTATGGGGGTGCCGATCGAAAAAGGCATGAACGACGTGAAGCTCGTTTACCGCCCGCCGTTTTTCTTCATTTCTTTGCTGGTCACCTTGATATCTCTGCTGCTCGGCACCCTATACGCAGCCGGTGTCCGCAAACGCAGAAAAGCCCGCTGATTTCCGAAGTTTTCCTCCTACAAAAGATGCGTCTTGTCAAAAACGTGTTTATCCCCTCAAAAATATGTGTAATGAGGGAATAACACCCTACTTTATGAGGAGATGAAACGTGATGAAGAAATGGCTCCTGCTTGTTTTTGTACTGCTTTTCTTTTTGGTGTTGGCAGCCTGCGGCAATACGGAAGAAGAACCGCCGATAGAGGCGGACGGGGTGACAGAAGTGGAAGACGAAGAAGTGGATGAAGACAGCGAGCCTGCTCCGGAAGGCGAAGAAGCCGAGGACAATGCCGGTGAAGGTTCAAGTGAAGAATTGATGTTTGTGACAGTCGAAATGATGGATAGCGACGGCAATGCGAACGGAACGGCCGAGCTCGAAGATGAAGAGGGCGCCGTAGCAGTGAAGCTCGATCTCGAAGGGTTGGACGAAGGCACCTATAAAGTCCAATTCCATGACGAAGGCAAATGCGAAGCACCGGAATTCGAAACTGTCGGAGAGCCATTGGGAAGCGAACTCCCTGAAGTCGAAGCCTCAGGCGAAGGCACCGTCTCGGAAGAACTGGCGGCTGAAGAGGTGACCTTGAAAGCCGGCGAAGAGAACTCCCTTCTGCAAGAAGGCGGAACTTCGCTCGTCGTCCATGATTCAGAGGATGCTGTGGTTGCGTGCGGCGTCGTGACAGCCCAACAATGAGCGGGAATCTCCCGCTCTTTTTTACTGCCTTTTTTTCTCTTTATTCTCTTCCGTTGGGCGTTTAGCCAATCCGCCACCGGGAATAAATACCATAATGACTTTCTAAAGGAGGAATAAAGGATGGCAGAAGATAAATTTGAAAAAATCGACGAACAGGTGGAGCCGCAGGAGCAGGCTGAACAGCCGGGAAGCGAGAAGGAAATGTCGCCGGAACCGATTTATGATGATAAGGATTACAAAGGCGCCGGCAAATTGAAAGGCAAAGTGGCGCTCATCACTGGAGGCGACAGCGGCATCGGACGGGCAGTGGCCGTAGCGTTTGCCAAAGAAGGCGCAGATGTGGCGATCGCTTATCTGGATGAACACGAGGACGCAGAAGATACGGTGAAAGCCATCGAATCTTACGGTGCGAAGGCATTCAAAGCCGCGACAGATGTCAGCAACGCCGAGAACTGCCAACAATTGGTGAAGGATGTCATTTCTGAATTCGGCCAGCTCAATATTCTCGTTAACAATGCAGGCAAGCAGTTCCCACAGGATGATTTCCTGGCGATCACGCCGGATCAATTGAAGGAAACGTTCGAAACGAACATCTACAGCATGTTCTACTTGAGCCAGGCAGCCGTACCGCATATGCAAAAAGGCGATTCGATCATCAACACTTCTTCGGTGACCGCTTACCGCGGCTCCTCCGAACTGATCGATTATTCGTCAACCAAAGGCGCCATCACGACATTCACCCGCTCCCTGTCGCAAAGTTTGGCCGAGAAAGGCATACGGGTGAATTCAGTGGCTCCGGGCCCGATCTGGACCCCGTTGATCCCAGCCACATTCGATGCGGAAAAAGTTGGAAAGCACGGCGGCGACACCCCGATGGAACGCCGCGGGCAGCCTGCTGAAGTTGCGCCGGCCTACGTCTACTTCGCTTCGAAAGACTCGACCTATGTCACTGGCCAAGCCATCCATGTCAATGGCGGCGACTTTATCTCATCGTAAAAAATCCCAAATCAGCAAATGTTATATGGACAACTTAATCCCGATGAATGACACAGGATCGCTTCTCGTGGCATTTACAGCAGAAAAACGCTGAAGCGTCGGCTTCAGTGTTTTTTTACGGATTTCTCCACAACCGGCGGATAAAAAAACACATCCGTACCAGTGCTGTAATGGGCTATCGGCCGCAAGCGGTGCAGTTGTTCCGGCAGAAAACCTGCAAGTGTATTCCTTAAAATCTCCCCTTTCACATACTGAATCCTCCAAGGCGGATGCCCAATTTCCAGCCTGTACAGGCGGCCTTTCGGCTGGGTCCAAAGGCAATAGCGTTCCAACAGCCAGCGCTCAACAGATGCAAGTTCTGCCAGTTCCTCCTGTGGTCGGTAGAACAATTCAATCCCTTCTGCATCCTGGACTCCCTTGCCATGGCTGCTCTTGAACTGGATCTGGTTCCCCTGCTTTTCCATGTTGACCCGTGAATAACGGTAAGGAAGAAAACCGCCAAGAGAAGCTGCTTCAATGGCTGCCCGGCTGTTTGCATCCATTGAAAAAAAGTAGACGCCACGGCGCATCCCATATCGTACATATGTCCGGACATTCAGCTGCAGAAATTCGCGCATTCCCGGCAATGCAGGAATGCCTCGCAAATGCGTATTGCGCGCCTTGAACAGCACCACACTTAGCCACGCCTGACCTTTATACAAATCCAGCTCCAATGCAGGAGGCAGGTGTCCACAAAGCCATGCTTCAGGAACCGGCCAATGCAAAAACAGCACATCCCGTAATTGCTGCGACATGACCCACCTTCTGGAATCCATCTTCCCATCCCCTTCGGAACCTCAAATAGGCCCCTTCTGCGAAGAGGCCCCTGTTCCTTTATTCTGGTTTATCCATGGGCAATGTATCATGCGCTTCTTTCGGGCCGGGCTTCAATACCGGTTTTTCGCTCATCGTCACCGGTTTTTCGACAGTGATCGGATGGCCGTCCGGCGCCGGCTGGCTGACCCATGGCAATTGAGATGCTGTGCTGGTTTCCGTATTCGTGTAAAGAATATGGGAGAATTGGGTCGCTTCCCATTCCGGCGGAACGGTCGACGGCACAATTGGGCCTTCTTTCGCTTCCAGATCTTTGATGGCCGCAAGCCACTGGTTCTGGTGCATCGTATCACGCGCCAACAGGAAAGAGAACAGGTCCTTGACGCCGCGGTCGTCCGTCATGCTGTACAGACGGGCGACTTGCAGGCGCCCCTGCGACTCCGCATTGACGTTGGCCCGGAAATCCGCCAACAGGTTCCCGCTCGCCACAATATAGCCTGCATTCCAGGGCACGCCATTGCTGTCTTTTGGCGATGCGCCGAGCCCGTGTACGATGGCATGCTGCGGATTCATGCCGCCCATGATCGCCCCGACAATCGGATCGCTTGCTGCTTTCTCCTGCTCATAGACAGGCGCCCCTTCGAGAAGGCGCGCAACCATCGTTGCGAGCAGCTCGATATGGCCCAGTTCCTGGGTTCCGGTATCCATCAGCAAATCCCGGTATTTTTCATTTCCGCGGGTGCTCCACCCTTGGAATAAGTATTGCATGGCTACGGACATTTCACCGAACTGCCCGCCGATCAATTCCTGAACTTTTTTCGCAAACACCGGATCCGGAGCATCCGGCTTTGAATGGTATTGCAGTTCACCTGTATGGAAAAACATATTCATAACCTCCTGGATAGTGTTTAGAATGAAAAATCCTGAACATGGCTGCAGTGGCTAAGTATCATTTTTTTGAAGGGAAAGATTCTCCCGGATGGCCGCCGTCATAATCCGAGTCATTATGCCCGGCATTGAATGCCCCTTGCTCTTCACTTTCTTCAGTCGATTGCTCTTCCTGTCCGGCAAAACTGCTTCCTGGGTGGCCGCCGTCGTAATCAGAATCGTTGTTTCCGGAATTGAATTGCGTACCGGCTTGTTTTTTCTTCTCTTGTTCCAACTTTTCCGGATCTTGGTTCGGGTCTTTATTGCTCATCTTCCGTCCCTCCTTCCTTCTATTCTTCATTTGCATTATTATGAATACCCAAACAATTCTTCGGGGAAACCAAATTATGTAAACCAACGACCAACTCCTACAATAGTCCTCGGGATTATAGCCCGTATACCGCTTTATGCCCGATGCCAACCGCCAACTGATGCCGGATACGTTTCAGGATGGCCTGAGAGGGTAAATGAACAAATAGACGTTTAGATACTCCGAGGAGGAAGATACTATGGCAAAAGTAATGGCTGTGCTCTCAAGCGGCTACGCTGATGAAGAAAATGATTACGTTACGGGATGGTGGGCCGAAGAACTTTTCGAACCGGTCCTCGCATTGCAGGAAGCAGGCCATACCGTCGGCCTTGCGTCGCCGAAAGGCGGCAAACCGGTCGTTGATCCGCTGAGCCTCAGCAAAGAATATGATCCGGAAGGCAAATATAAAAAAATGTACGATTCCGGCATTGCCGATAAGACAACACCGATCGTTGATGTACAGGCAAGCGATTATGATGCCATTTTCATTGTCGGCGGCCATGGCGCCATGTTCGACCTGGCCCATGATGAAAATTTGCATACGATCATCAATGTCGTATATGAAACAGGCGGTATTGTAGCAGCAGTCTGCCACGGTCCGGCACCTTTGGTATACACGAAATTGAAAGACGGACGCGGCATCCTTGATGGACTCGAAGTTACAGGCTACCCGAACGACATGGAGCCGGAAGAAGTCCGCGGCCTGCTGCCATTCAGCCTCGAAGACGAACTTCGCAAGATCGGCAGCTATAAAGCTGAACCGGACATCGATCAGCTTGTGGTTTGGGGCAACGAACAAATCCTGACCGGCCGCGATCCGAAGTCTTCACCGCTTTTCGGCAAAGAACTGGCGAAGAAATTGACGAGCCGCGAAGAGAAGGAAGAAGAGAAATTTTTCAAGTAAGTTCAGCTGAGTAAGCGAGATACCGATAAAAAAATGGGAGGGATTCACAATGAACGAAAAAGATCCGAAAGAACGGGAATACATGGAAGAAAACAAAGAAACGATGCAGCGTCCTCCAGTTCATAAGGAAGGTTTGGAAGAACCCCGGACAAAAGGCTACAAGCCGTTGCAGATCGGGTTTATCATTTTTGTCATCGTGGTGCTGATCATTGTTATTTTCGGCATCAGTTCAGGCATGTGGGGGCTATTTGGCTAACCGCTGATACACCTGCTTCAGTAAAAAAGAAAGGACAGGCCCATAGGCCTGTCCTTTTTGTATATTAAAGGCTTTCGGTCAATTCAATTTCGAACTCCATCAGCTTGCCGTCCCGGTAGGCTTTTGCTTTCAGCGTATCGCCCACTTCGGTTTCGGTGTAGAGATGCTGGCGGAGTTCCTGTACAGAGTTCACTGCCTCTCCGTCCAATTCTACAATTACATCAAATTGCCGAATACCGGCTTTGTCTGCGCCGGAACCTGGAGCTACTTCATTGACGACGATTCCGCCTGTCACATCACCCGGCAACTTCAATTCGCTTTCCTGGTACTCGCGAGGGACTTCTGCCAGATCCAGGATGGCGACACCCAGTGAAGGCCGTTCGACAGCGCCTTTCGATTCAAGGTCTTCAATGATCGGTATGGCGACGTTGATCGGAATCGCCAAGCCGATGCCTTCTACAGCATCCTGTGCAATTTTCATCGAGTTGATGCCGATCAGCTGGCCTTGGCTGTTGATCAAGGCCCCGCCGCTATTGCCTGGATTGATTGCTGCATCTGTCTGCAGCACTTCCGCCTGCCAGTCTTCCCGTCCATCCTGGTTTACGTCGATCGGGACGAGGCGCTCGGTCCCCGAAATGACCCCTACGGTCACCGACCCTGAGAATTGGAGGCCAAGCGGATTGCCGATTGCAATCGCCGGTTCCCCGGGCTGCAGTTTCGAAGAATCGCCGAATTCCACGACCGTTCCGATTTCATCCGAAGCCACCTTTAACACAGCCAAATCGGTCCAGACATCCGTTCCCAATACTTCTGCGTCGATCTCTGTTCCATCGGCGAGCGTCACACGGACACTTTCAGCGCCTTCGACGACGTGGTTGTTGGTAACGATATAAGCCCAATCGCCGTCTTTCTTATAGACGACACCGGATCCGGTCCCCGCTTCTTTCGATTCCGCTTGGGAAGCCGGAACGAACGGGTTTTGCTGAGCTGTCTGCAGATTCGTCACACCCACTACTGCGTCAGATGTCTTCTCGACCATTTCCGTAATATCGGTCGTCACGATGTCGGTCGTCCCTTGGAGATCGCTCTCAGTTTGGACCGTCTCCGGTTCGTTGTTCGCTGCCGCTTCCGAATCCGTAAATTCGGGAAGCACAACACCGATCAGAAGTGCACCGGCAAGCAGGCCGGAAAAGCTGGAAGCAAAGTAACCGCCGCGTTTTTTCTTTGGTTCTGGTGAATTGTAATAACCCATTATTCATTTCCTCCCTGGTTCAAATTATTTTTGATGTTATACGATTCCTGTTTTTCTGCAAGCCATGCTGCATATTCGCTGTTCAACGCTTCGTCGAATAAAATCTCTTTGATCTTTTCCTTGCTGCCTTCCAATGTCGCTTCGGCAGCTTCGGTTTTCCCGGTCACTTTGATGACATGGAAACCGAATTCCGTTTCGACCGGCTCGCTGATTTCATTCGGCTTCATGGCAAACGCCGCTTTTTCAAATTCTGCTGCCATTTCCCCTTCACCGAAGCTCCCCAGTTCTCCGCCGTTTTCGGCAGTCGCTGTATCAATGGAGTATTCAGCCGCCAGTTTTGCAAAGTCGCCTCCATCAGCCAGCTTTTTCGCTACTTCTTCTGCCTGCTCTTTCGTTTCGGTTAAAATATGGCTGGCCTCCACTTCTGCGCTTTGGCCGAGTGCGGCTTTGTTTTCCTCAAAATAGGTCTGGATGGCCTCGTCCGTAATTTCAATATCCGGACCGATCAGCTTTTCGATTTTCAAATATGTCTCCATTTCATTTTCGAGGTCTTCCATTGTCATGCCGCTTGTTTCGATGGCTGAGGCCAATCCTTCAGCTCCGCCGTAATTCTCTTCATATACTGCCATTTCCGCGTCAATTTCATCTTGTGTCACGGTGATATCCGCTTTTTTGGCTTCCTGGCGGATGATTTCATCGGATATCATCACTTCCAATGCTTCAGCACCGCTTGTCTTTACCATTTGTTCATACAGCGCATCTTTCTCGATGGCCGTACCGTTGACAGTCGCAACTGCTTCGCCTTTATTGAACCCCGCCAATAAAAAGATTGCTGATGCAGCGATGATTCCGACTGCAAGATATATGACTTTTTTCATTTTCATCCCTCTTTCTTTGTCTGTATCCTTATCCTAACAAGCAGTTATGAACAAACTATGACCAAACCGTTAAAAGATCTGTAACGTTTCAGCCATGAAAAAAAGCCCGACAGCGCAAAGCTGTCAGGCTCTTATTTATGGGGAAGGCGGATGCTGAAGACGGTGCCTTGCCCTTTTTCACTCTTTACCTGGATGCTGCCTCCATGCAGTTCGACCAATCTTTTGACAATCGATAGGCCAAGGCCGAACTGGCCGCTGCCGCGAGATACATCCGATTTGTAGAAACGGCGCCAGATCATGTCGATTTCCGCCACGTCGATGCCGTCACCTGAATCTTCCACTTCCAGTACCATCGCTTTGGGTTCCCGGAAGGCCCGGAGCACGATTCGCCCGTTTTCAGTAAACTGGATGCTGTTTTTCACGATATTCGTCAGGATCTGGATCAGCCGGTCCATGTCTCCATAAACCGCCTGGCCCTCTTCCGCTTCCACGATGATGCGGTTTCCTTTTTCCTGCGCCAGCATCTGCATCTGTTCCTGAATGATTTCAAGCAGTTCATCCGCATCGATTTCCTCTTTCATCAGCGTTACCTGGTTCGAACGGATTTTTTCGTAATCAAGGTTTTCATTGACTAGGCGGATGAGGCGCTTTGTTTCTTCGCTGGCAAGCCGCAGGCCTTTTTCACGCTGTTCTTCAGCAATCATATTGTTCCGCAGCCCTTCCATGACGCCTGCAATCGTCGTCAACGGTGTCCGCATTTCATGTGAGACATCAGCCATAAATTGGCGCCGCCTGTTTTCAAGCCCTTCGATTTCCTCGCTCGACTTCTGGAGCTTCTCTGCCATCTGATTGAAATCCTGCGCCAAATCGCCGAATTCATCGAACTTGGATTCAGGCAAGTTGACATCATACTTTCCTTCACTGATCATTGCGGCAGCTTTTTGCATCCGCTGGATCCGGCTGACGTGAAGCTTGGACAAAAGCAGGCTGAGCAGGAGTGCGGCAGCTAGGGCAAGCACGATTGCCGTCAGAAGCGATTTATTGATTTCCGCTATCATTTCCCTGGTTCCGCCGATCGGAGAAGCCAATAATACGCCTCCCGCGAGCCGGCCTCCTTCTACATAAGGCAAGGCCACAAACGTCACCGTATTTTCAAAACGCTCGACATCGCGCTTCACGACAAGCGTTTCCCCGCCCTCGATGACATTCCATTCCTCCTGGGTCAATTCAACCGGCGGAAACGCTCCGGAGACCGGATAAAGAATGCGGCTCTGCTGGTCAAAAACGATAAAGTTAATGTTCTGGGCCCGCAGGATGGAAACATAAGGCTGCAGGTTTGAGCCCGGACGCGGCGCTTCGAGTTCCTCAAGGATCCGCTCGCCGTAGCTTTCCAGTTCTTCCGCTTTTTCCTGATAGGCGAAATCTTCCACGTAATTGGCAAACAGCAAGCTCAAGATCAAAAATGCGACCAGCAGGATGCTTAAATGGCTGGCGATCAACTGATAGAAATACTTAATCCGCATATTCTTCAAATTTATAGCCCACTCCCCATACGGTATGGAAAAACGTTTCGCCTCCGGCTATTTTTTTGCGAAGCCGCTTGATGTGGACATCGACCGTCCGCTCATCGCCGTAGAACTGATAGCCCCATACTTGTTCGAGCAGCTGCTCCCGGCTGAACACCTGCTTCGGATGCTGCAGGAAAAACAGGAGCAGGTCGAATTCCTTCGGCGTCAGCCCTTCGACCGGCTGCCCATCCAACCGGACTTCCCGGGTTTCCTTATTGGCCAGAAAGCGTGTAGTCGCAATGGTATCGGATACCGGTTCGCTTTTAAGGCTGCGCCGCATGACCGCTTTGATGCGGGCCATCAGCGTCAGTGGGCTGAAAGGTTTTGTGACATAGTCATCGGCACCCATTTCGAAGCCAATGACCTGGTCCGAATCGCTGTCCTTGGCCGTCAGCATAATGATCGGAACCGATCCGCCTTGTTCCCTGATTTTCCGGCACAATGCGATGCCGTCCATCCCCGGAAGCATCCAATCAAGTATCAACAGGTCATGATCGCCTTCCGCATATTTCCGGTAGCCTTCAAGCCCGTCCGCTGCAAATTCGCCGTGGATGCCTTCTTTATCAAAAAATAATTCCAGCATCGAGCTGACGCTTGGATTGTCTTCCACCACCAAAATTTTCATGCCGTACCTCCGCTCTGCCTTTCTTTAAAAGTAAATCACATTCCGATAAGACGCAAGCAATTGAAAAAGCTGCCCGATAAGCCAGGTAATCGGCTTATCGGGCAGCACGCTCTTTTCTTATAGCTCGGGGAGCCGTTCCGCTTACGCTTTTTTCTCACGCGTCTTGTATTTTTCAAACAAATCGCCGATCATATCGTAATCGATGTCAATATTGTTCTCGTAAGCGTATTTCACGCCGTAGCCGAGCGCCAAGGTCATTGCGGAAGCGACCGTTCCGCCGATCACGGAGCCTGCACCCGGAATGAACTTAAGGGCCTGGCGGTAAATGGTGTGGCCGATTGTCTGCGTTGCGGTAATGACGATCATGTCTCTTGCCGCTTTTTTGCTGAGCGGTTTATCGTAAAGCTTCGACAGCTTGATGATCAGCCCCACTTGAAGCGAAGTCAGTGGAATGACATCGGACCCGGGAATCGGGGAGGCGCCGATGACGCCGGCCGAAACGCCGGAGCCGATGATCCAACGGTTTGCCGCAGCCGATTTTTCTTTCATGCTCTTGGCGAAAAGCAGGTCCTTACCTTTCTTTTCGAGCAAAAAAAGGATTTCCTTTTTCAGATTCTCCAGGTTTTCGCCGGTTTTTGACGAAATCGGAATCACTTTGTATTTATTGCCGGTATGGTTTTTGACAAATTGGATGATCGACGGAATGCCTTCCGCTGCATCGATTTTATTCAGCACGATGAGGATGTCCTTGTTCTGTTTTTCGATCGATGTGAACTTTTCTTTTTCGCTTTCAGAAAACACGGTCCCTGCAGCGTTCAGAAAGAACAACACAACGTCAGAGTTCTGGACGAACTCCAAAGTCTTTTTCGGATTTTCGTCGTTCGGATCGTTCAGGCCGGGCGTGTCCATGAATTTGATGTTCTCCAGGCCTTGGAGGTTATACGGATCGACACTGACGGTTTCACCGGGCATCGGGTTGGTGCTGGCGATGTCTTTGCCGATGATCTTGTTGATCGTCGAGGATTTTCCGGCGTTCACTTCGCCGATCAAGGAAATCAACAATTCCTGATCGAGCATATCGTTCACTTTTTTCATCTCGTTCTCAAACATTGAATCCATTACCTTGTTCACTTCATCTTCAAAGTTCCTTACCATTTTTTATCCCCCTTTTGTTCTCTTTATACAAAATTATACACAGTCTGCCCGGTGCCGTGAATTTTTTATTCGCTGATATACGGCTTGAGCAGTGTGTCGTTGTATTTCAAGATTTCCTGTGCATTGCGGATATGCTTTTTCGTAGCACTGTTCTTGCCGCGCTTTTCCATTGTTTCCATATCCAGAAGCAATCCCGGCAATTTCGCCCCAGGCGCCTTGTACAATTGCTCCGACTGGGCGAACGATCCGCCTGGCATGTAGTAGCGCATGCCAAGAAGATTCTTCTTGTACTGGAATAGATTATGGCCGATCATCGGCGCATCCGGTTCCACCCCGAGCAGGGCGAGCACCGTCGGCATGATGTCCACTTGGCCGCCGAGCCGGCTCATTTCGGTTCCTTCGAACAAATCGCCGCCGGTCATCACGAGAGGCACGGTCAAGCGTTCTTTCATCGAATATGGATGCCCCAGGAAATCCTCCAACAGCACCGCATCTTCTTCGGCAAGCGGCGAACCGTGGATGCCCGAATGGTCGCCGAATATGACGACAAGCGACTTGTCATAGAGCCCCTGCGCTTTCAATTCGGCAATCAGCTTGCCGACTTGTTCGTCTGCATAACGGATCGACTGCAGGTAATGGCCAACATGCGTCCCTTCGTATTCTTCCGGCAGTTTCAGGTATTGCATCTCTTCCGGGAGAACGAATGGGGTGTGGCTGGTCATCATGACAATGTTCTCATAAACCTTCCCATACGTATCAAGCTGGCGCGGCAGTTCGCCCAGCGCGAAATCGATCAGCACTTCGTCCGACGGTCCGAATCCGACTTCTTCGATTTCAGGGATTTCCTCAATAGAGAAGGTTTCGTCAAATCCAAGGACCGGATAAAGGACATCCCGGTTCCAGAACGTGATTTCATCCGCATGATAGGTTGCAGACCCATACCCTTCTTCCTTTAGGGCGCGTGCAAGCGAAGGGACCGGTTTGCCGTTCAAATCATTCACCGTCGGCGCCATGCCTTCCGCATACAAACCGGTATTGGTGATCCATTCCGCATCCGAAGTTGTGCCGGCGCCGATCTGTTGGAATACATTCGAAAAATAAGCGCTTTCCCCAAGCAGCGCATTGATATTTGGCGTCACTTCCTGGCCGTCTACCGATTTTCCGATCACAAAATTCTGCATCGATTCCACTTGGACCATGAACAGATGGCGTCCCTTTGCGAGCCCAAAAGTTTCATGCTCGTTTTCAGGCACATAAATATTGCCTTTCAGAGCTTCCAGCTTTTTCGGCGTCAGTTCTGTTGAAGAAGCATGGGCGGTTTCAGTCGCTTCGTTGTACATCTGCACGAGCTGCGACTGCGCGTAGCCGTTTTCTTTCGCAAAGTAGGAGATATCGACAATCGGCTTATTGATTGCATAAACGGTCGTGATCATGCTGACTGCAGCCAATGCAGCCGCTGCATATTTCAAACTTCCCAGTTTCGGGAGCTTGCCCCATTTGCGACGCAGCACCCACAGCGCCGCCAAGTCCAAGAAGAACAGGAAATCAAGCGGGTGGATTAGCAGCAGAATGGTCGTTCCGACAGTACTCGACTGAGTCGTCTGCCGCAAATCGTAATAGGACGGAATGGTCGAGTAATACCGGCTATACAGCGTCACGGCGAAAAAAACGCCGGACACGAGCAGGCTGTAAGTCCATACAACAAGCCATTTGCGCTTCTTGAACATCAGCAGGGCAGCCGCCAACAGCAAGGCCCAGACCGGGAATTCGACGAAAGCGATGTGCCAGAATGACTTCGCATCAAAAATCAATAAGCGGAACGCGCTGACTTTGGCCAGCAGCAGAAAAAAGATTGCGATATAGGGAAAAGCTTTATTTTTGAACATCCGGCCCACCTCCTTTGCCTTCATCCCCGCCAAGGGACACTTCGGATTTTCTGTTTTTCTCCCAGCGCTTAGTCCATCACTCTTTTTATCGTGCGTTCACTTTCTGTCCAACGGACTTCAAAGATATCCGGATTCGCTAAAGCTTTCCACCCTTCAAAGCCGAAATCGGGCTCGAAATGGTTCAGCAAAAGCGCCATCAAGTTGCCGTGGGTCACCAAAATGCTTTGAGCCGGTGCGCTACGGAGCACTTCCAGCCCTCTTTCCGCCGCTTCCCTGCCCGATTCACCGCCCGGCAGTTTTTTATCCGAATCGCTAAAAGACCGTTCCAGATGTTCCATCCAGTCCGGCAAATCTTCTGTGCTAAGCACCCTCTCCACCAGCCGTGCGTCGGTTTCGACCGGAAGGCCCAAATGCTCGGCGGCCGGTGCAATCGACTGAACGGCCCGGGTATACGGGCTTGAAACAATATGTATAACGCCTTTTCCTTTGAAAAAATCGGCAAGGCCTTGCGCCTGCTTTTTACCTTCTTCCGTAAGTTCCGCTTCGGGCTGCTGTCCCGAAGCCCGGCAATGGCGCACCAGGTAAACCACTTTCTCCAATCTTTCCACCTCAAATTCTCTCTTATGCGGCTGTTGCCACAGTACTATATCCATTATAAAGCTAATTGAAAAATCCGTCAGTTTCCAGTACTGTTGATATACCTTCCTATTCCCTTTTCCGCAGGCTTTTAACATATTCCAACAACAAAAAAACTCCGGAGCATGCGCCCCGGAGCCGGTGATTACAATTTCTTCATCAAGTTTGCCATTTCAATCGCACCGGCAGCCGATTCCCAGCCTTTGTTCCCGGCTTTGGTTCCGGCGCGTTCAATCGCCTGTTCAATCGAATCCGTCGTCAGCACCCCGAAGATAACCGGGATGTCCGACTGGTCGCTTGCACGGGATACGCCTTTAGCCACTTCGCTGCAGACATAGTCGAAATGCGGAGTGGCTCCGCGAATGACCGTACCGAGTGTGATGACGGCATCATAATTGCCGCTTACCGCCATTTTTTTGGCAACGAGCGGAATTTCAAAAGCGCCCGGAACCCAGGCAATCCCGACGTCTTCAGGTTTTACGCCATGCCGTTTCAAGGCATCTTCTGCGCCGCTAAGTAATTTGCTGGTGATGAATTCGTTGAAGCGCCCGACAACAATGCCGATGCGCAGCCCTTCACCGTTTAAGTATCCTTCAAAATGAGTTGTCATATTTCAGTCCCCTTTAGAAATTCAGCAAATGGCCGAGTTTCGATTTTTTGGTTTTCATATAGGTTTCATTGTCTTTGGTGGTCGGCATTTCAATTTGCAGCCGTTCCACCACTTCCAGCCCGTAGCCGCCGATGCCGGCGATTTTGCGCGGATTGTTGGTCAACAGCTTCATCTTGCGGATGCCGAGGTCGCGCAAGATCTGCGCGCCAATGCCGTAATCACGGAGATCATCGGCAAATCCGAGTTTCTGGTTGGCTTCGACCGTATCATAGCCCTGCTCCTGCAGCTCATAGGCCTTCAGCTTGTTGATCAGCCCGATGCCACGGCCTTCCTGGCGCATATACAACAGCACGCCAGAGCCCGCTTCGTTGATTTGCTGCAGCGCTGCATGAAGCTGCGGGCCGCAGTCGCATTTATGCGAACCAAACACATCCCCGGTCAGGCATTCTGAATGGACCCTTACAAGCACTGGATTTTCCGGATCGATTTCACCTTTGACCAGTGCGACATGATCCTGTCCTGTCAGGATTTCCGTATAGCCGACCGCACGGAAATCGCCATATTCCGTCGGCAAGGAAACTTCCACTTCCCGCTTGATCAGCTTCTCGTTCTTCTGCTTGTAGGCGATCAGGTCCTGGATGGTAAGAATCCCCATGCCGAGGCGCTTCGCCACTTCCTGCAAATCATCCACCCGCGCCATCGTCCCGTCGGGGTTCATGATTTCGCAAATGACGCCGGCAGGCGGAGAACCGGCGAGCTTCGCCAAGTCCACCGCCGCTTCCGTATGCCCCGCACGGCGCAGGACGCCGCCTTTTTTGGCAATCAGCGGGAAAATATGGCCCGGCCGTTTGAAATCCGATGCCTTGGCTTCCGGAAGGAGCATGCTGGTGATGGTATGCGAACGCTCATAAGCGCTGATGCCGGTCGTCGTTTCCCGGTGGTCGATGCTGATGGTGAAGGCGGTGCCGTATTCGTCTGTATTGGTATCGGTCATCAAACCGATTTTCAGGCGTTTGGCGATTTCCTCCTCGACCGGGACGCAGATCAATCCGCGCCCTTCCGTCGCCATCAAATTGACGATTTCAGGCGTGGCGAATTCCGCCAACGCAATAAAATCCCCTTCATTTTCCCGATTTTCATCGTCGATGACAATGATCGCTTTTCCGTCCTTCAAATCACGGACAGCTTCTTCGACTGTATAGAACATCTTTTCCGCCTCCATTAAAATCCGTTTTCCGCAAGCCAGCTGCGGGTCATTGCCGGTTCTGCCGTCTGGATGCGCTCGGTGTATTTAGCCAGCATATCGCATTCGATATTCACTTTGTCGCCGATGCCTTTCGCGCCCAACAGCGAATCTTCCTGCGTCGTCGGAATCAGCGAAATCGTGATGCTGTTTGTGCCAAGGGCGAAGATTGTAAGCGAAGTGCCGTCAACGGCAACCGAACCTTTCAGCATCATGTACTTCATCAGCCGCGGTTCGACCTCGATCGTCTTGGTCACCGCATTCGCTTCTTTCTTGACCGAACGGATGACGCCGACGCCGTCGATATGGCCGCTGACAAAATGGCCGCCAAATCGGCCGTTGGCAGGCATGGCGCGTTCCAGGTTGACCCGGGAACCGCTTTTAAGGCTTGCCATCGTCGAAGATTTGACCGTCTCCGGAATGACATCCACAGTAAAAGTATCTTTTGTAAAAGTAGAGACTGTAAGACAAACGCCGTTGATGGAGATGCTGTCTCCCCGTTTGACGTCCTCCAGAATCAGCGAGCAGGAAATGGTCAGCTCCATTGCTTGGGGCTTTGCCCGCAATGCTGAAACACGTCCGACTTCCTCTACAATTCCGGTAAACATTGGATCACACTCCTCCTAAAGAGCTGGACAGCCCTGTATTGCCGGCTTGAAAACCGTATGAAATTGTAGGCAATCTTTTGAGTTCTTTCCACCAAGGGGCAGTCGGGTGGCAAGGAAAGGATATAGATAGGGGTTTGGATTTATCCGCAAAATTGGCACGCCGAATAAAACATTCTTCCGAGGGACCGGAAAAATGCAGGCTGCTGCGGGATAAAAAAGGTGCGACAAAACAAGCCCTCAAATTCTTCTCCCATCCAGACTTTCACTGTCGGTGCCGGAATTTCACCAGCTCCACCGGTCCAGGAAAAGCGCAGGCGCATATGTCAGCCCCGACAAGCGCTGGAGGACTTGAGGGCCACGGGGTTTTTTTGCCGTGGACAACAAGGCCGAAGCGACCTCGAGGGGCTATGCGCCGGAGCTAGACAAGAAAAGCGCAGGCGCATATGTCAGCCCCGACAAGCGCTGGAGGACTATATGCTTCGCATTTTCCTGGAACGGGTCACGGACTTGCAGTCGCCTGCTCACCGCCGGTAAGGAATTTCACCTTGCCCCGAAGAATTTGATTCGATTATTTGTCCTTTTCATAGTAGCATAAAAATCAAGGAAACTTGCAAATTTTATAGCTCAACAGAAGGAGGTCCAGCATATGGCCCATACGCAAGAAGTGAAAGGGATCGATGTCGACCCGGAGACACGCTGTGCCCATTACCATTCCGAAATTGACCGGATCGCCATCAAATTCTATTGCTGCGGCATTTATTATCCTTGTTTTGAATGCCACCAGGCAACAGGTTGCGGCAGCTCCGAAGTATGGCCGAAAGAGCGGTTCGATGAGAAAGCGGTGCTTTGCGGCTCATGCGGCCATGAACTCACAGTGGCGGAATATTTGGATTGCCATTCCAGTTGCCCTGCCTGCAGCGCTCCGTTCAATCCCGGCTGCACCCTCCATAAGCACCTGTACTTCGGCTGACTGGAACAAAAAAAGAGCTTCAGCCGTTTGGATTACCGGCTTCCACTCTTAAGCTCATGACAATCTGTTCGCCTTTCGGCCGCATCACTCTTCTGCCGGTGTCTTCGAAGCCGGCACGCTGGTAGATATGCTGCGCCGGAATGTTGCGGGCATTCACGCCAAGCACCACTTCATTGAATCCGGGGAATTCTTTCCGGATGAATTCCGGCAATACATAAATGGAGCCTGTCGCAATTCCGCGCCCCTGAAAGTCGGGGTTGACCGAGTAGCCGCGCAGCAGCAAGGCCTTTGGATTGTCGGAATACCGTTTCCGGTCATCCGATTCATCAAGCTCAAAAAAACCGGCGTCCATGCCGCGGGCTTTGATGATGACAAAATGCTTCTCGGGATCTTCCGCATCCCGCTCCATGATTTCCTGCGGCAAACGGGTAAACTCCAGCTGATCTGAAGGAAGATCATATTTCACCGCCACTTTTGAAGAATAGCGGTGCAAGGTAACTTCTTTTTTCTTTATCAACACCAACGACCTCTTTTCCATTCGTTCTTGTCGCGCTTATCCTCTTTCCAGCGTCACTGCCACCACTTCCGGCCGGTTGAACAGCCGCAGCGGGAAGCCGCTGTTCCCGATTCCGCGGCTGAGCACAAGCTGGGTGCTGCCTCTTTCGAAAATGCCTTCTGTCATGGTCGGGAACCAGCCTTGCCCCGGTGCGATCAAACCGCCGAGGCCCGGCAACCGGAGCTGTCCGCCGTGGGCATGTCCCGAGAACACCATATCGATGTTGTTTTCAGCATAAATGGCAATCATTTCGGGACGGTGTGCCAACAGCAAAGTGAAGTCGTCCGAAAAGCCGGCTTCTGAAAAAGCCTCCCGGGTCGCATCTTCTTCTGCCAGCTCCACCTCATAGAGCGGATCATTGATGCCTGCAATCTGGACCGTCTCCCCTTCCAGTTCCCAATCCGCCGCTTCGTTCATCAGCACAATGACGCCGAGCGCTTCCAGGGCTTCCACAATTTCTTCGATCTGGTTGGATGCTACTTCGTGGTTGCCGATCACAAAATAGACATCGCTCATTTTCACCAGCTCCCGGACCAGGATCAAGCTGGTTTCCAGGTCATATCGGTCACTGTCGATCAAATCTCCCGTCAGGAAAATGGCATCAGGTTCGGCCGCTTCCACTTTTTGGATGAGCCTTTCCTGCCCTTTCCCAAATTCGGCATTGTGCAAATCGGATACCTGGACGATCCGCTTTCCGTCAAAAGCCGCCGGCAGTTCAGTAGAAGCCAATGTATATTCCGTCGTCTGAAGCCAATTGTTATTTCCCCACCAAAATCCCCAAATAGCTGCTGCTAAGAGCAGCAGGATGATCCATTTCTTCATATATCCATACCTCTATTCAATCTTGATCAAATCAATCGGAGTAATAATCCCCGTCAATTTCTCTTCTTTTTTCCCGTTCTGGGTGATCAGCAGCGCTTCTAGCCCGCCGCCTTCCATCACCGATTGCTTAAAAATCTCTTCCGCCTCGTAAACGGATGTAGCAGAAGCGATAAACCGGTGGTTTCTGCCATCTTTTTCATGTTTCAATATATCCCGCATACGGGTTATTTCCCGGGAAATGACTTTTTCGTCCTGTGTTTCGACCAGCCAACGGGCAATTCCACCGCCTGTAATCAATCCGGAAAAAACGCCGTTTTCATAAACCGGCCATTGCGTAAAAGTATGTCCCCTGACGATACGCAAGACTTTTGCAAGGCTGTCTTCCGCATCAAATACATGGACTGTCCTTGCAAACATCGTGCCGACTGTAACCGGCCTCGACAAAAGTTCCTCTATCTGCTCTATCAATTCTACAATTTCCATATGCGGTTCGGCAATTACATACTCTGTTGACGTCCTGTGGTGGACGATGGCATTTCGAAGATCAGCGAATTCCCGAAGGTCATCTTCATATTTTCTGACGGTCGCATTTTTCTTTTTTGCCAGTTCGATCGACCTGAAAAAGGTCACATAATCTTTTGAAGCGATGATTTCCTTCAAGGCTTTCTCGATTTTATTGAATGCGATGATGAAGCGCGCGGAATTTGGTTCAGCCATCTGCCTCCACTCCTTCTCCTGCAGCAATTTCGATTTTCAAACGGTCCGGATCTTCCAGAAAGACAGCATAATGATCGGGGCCGCCCGCAAAAGGATAACGGTCCTCATACAGCATCGGGGCACCCGACAAGCGCATTTTCCCGGCCAGCCGGTCCACTTCGCTCCGTGAATCCGCCCAAAAAGCCAAGTGGTTCAAGCCGGATGCTTTCCGGTGATACGGAAGATGCAGGTATGGTTTTTCGGTCTGTACAAAAACGATGTAGGAGGATCCGTTTTTGAAACTGAACCCCTCCGGCCATTCCTGATAGAGTTTATATCCGAGATCGGGGAGCAGCATGCTGTAGAACTCCC
Organism: Planococcus chinensis; assembly: GCF_042681545.1. Lineage (NCBI taxonomy): Bacteria > Bacillati > Bacillota > Bacilli > Caryophanales > Caryophanaceae > Planococcus > Planococcus chinensis. The sequence goes on along the minus strand of NZ_JBHUFW010000002.1, from coordinate 417,583 downwards.
TGGATCTCTGCAGGCTCTTGACATTGATTTCGATGTGGTGAATCACACAGACCGACTCCTTTTCATCAGTTTAACAGAACCCTTCTCAAAAATCCGTGCTGCCGAACAGCCGAAACGAACGTAAAAAAACTGCAGCCGGAAAGCTGCAGTTCAGACTCTAGACAATATCTACTTATAATGAATCAAGTTGTATAAGCCCGGTCGGGCGCGTCACTTGTATCAAAAGGATAAGGTTGGGACGCTAATCCTGCTTTAATCTACCAGGAACAAGCCGCTGGCTTCAGGATCCGCAACGGAAGGCGGCGAGTGCAAACATTGTGCTCCTGTCCCTGCATCGCTGCGCTAGCTTCGGGACATGAAAAACCGTTGCAGTGCTGCGCACTTCGTCGCAAAGCCAATGACCGAACTCTCTTCGGTCATTAGATTTCCTGCGGGATAGCGAAGTGCCGAAATCCACTCGGACGCCAGTCCGAGTTAGTTCGGCGCGAGCCCGCGGAAAGCGTCCGCCTAAAGTGGAGGATCCGGTATTTCTTCAATTGCTATACATTCGCCTTGGCGGCATTTTTGCGGGACATCCAGATGCCCAGTGCCGTTATCAGCACAATCAGCAAAACCGCAATGCCGAGCGACCACCAGAAGTCGGAAGGATCCGGGCCCGCATCCAGCCAGGCGGCGGCATATACCGGCAATTTCACAGGAGAAACCGTCCAGTATGCGCCCAGCAGTCCGTCGGTGATCTGAAGCAGGAAAATCACCCCCAGTGAAGCCGCTGCTGCCATCCCAGCGTTCGGCAAGGCGGCGCTCGCAGCCAGCACAATTGATACCACCAGCAGGATCCACACGCTGTAGGTCGTCGCAAACTGAAGGAAATCAGTGAAACCCACGCTTTCGAACAACAGCATTATATAGTAATAAGCCGAAAGCAACCCGGCCCATACGCTTACCAGTCCGACCAATCCCGCCATTACCCATTTGCTCATAAAATAGGAACGGAAAGACAATGGCCGGACATACAGGAGCGTTGCCGTCCCGCTTTTCCGTTCGCCTGCGATGGCCCCCATAAACGCCAGGACGAGCACAAGCATCCCCACGAACTGATACTGCCCGAGCACTGCCATGAGAATCTGTTCCGGTTCAGGCTCCGGAATCTGGATGACGGCACCATCCGGAAGGTTGCCGACTGAATCCAGCAGCTGCGGAAGGAAATAGTTGGTGACGGGTTCTAAGATACCGAACAGGATAAACACCGCCGGAATCCAGAACAGTTTGAAATTCCGCAGATGTTCACGCCATTCTTTGTGGAACAAGACGCCGAACTGGTTCATTTTGCTCCCACCACCTTCAGGAATATTTCTTCCAATGTTGCGGACTGGCGCTCTACGCCGACTACGGCGGCAGCGCGCGGAACAAGCGTCCCCAGAATTTCCTCCATGCCCGGGCTGCCGGTGCCGTCCGGCACAATGACCGACGCGCCTGCCGCCTGGGCTTTCCAGCGGTTTTCCTCGAGGAAGGCCGCCGCTTCCCGGGCATCCTTGAAGCGGATTCGGATGCTCGGCTCGGCGTGCCGCTGTTTCACTTCAGCCAACGATCCTTGCTCCACCAATTTGCCGGCCTGCATGAACAGCAATTGATCGGTCATTTCTTCAGCATCATTCAAGATATGGGTCGAATAAAGGATTGTGGTCTGTTGCTGGAGTGTCTTCAGCAAATCCATAATTTCCCTGCGCCCTGTCGGATCAAGCGCTGAAACCGGTTCATCCAACAGCAGCAATTTCGGCTGATGGACAATGGCCTGTGCCAGGCCGAGCCGCTGCTTCATGCCGCCGGAAAATGCACCGGCCTTCTTATGCATCGCGGTGCCAAGGCCAACGAATTCGAGCGTCTTTTCCGATTGCCTGCGCGCTTCTTTTGCGCCGACGCCGCTGATTTTTGCGGCCATCTCCATGAATTCAAGTGCCGTCAGCCAAGGAAAAAAGCGGGGCTGCTGCGGCAGGAAGCCGATGCCCGACTTCGCTTCCCAATCGACGGTCCCGGCAGTGGGCTTCAGCAATCCTGCCAGCATCGACAGGGTCGTCGTCTTGCCCGCGCCATTCGGGCCGATCAACGCCGTTGAAGTGCCTTCTTCAAGCCTGAACGATACACCCCCAACAGCAATTTCCGAGCCATAACGTTTGGTCAGGTTTTCTGCGATGAGCATGGTCAATAATTCCGCCTCCCCACTACTAAATAAATGATTGGCCCGATAATATTGAGCAGCACAATCACTGCGGCCCACATCCATTTCGGCCCATTCGGATTTGGATTTTTCACAAGGTCCACCAATGCGAAAACCATCAGCGCAAATTGAATCAATAAGATCGGAAGCAGCAATAACACCAAATCGGTTTCACCCATTCCTGACATGTCTCCATCCCCCTTTTTCAAAAGTCATATTGCAAACGCGATGCCAAACAGGATAGCCAACGGCAGCAGCAGAAGCAGCCAGCTCCTTGGATTACCGAAATTGATCGTCCACCCGATGCCGAAACGCTTTTCCACCATCAATGACGGATCTTCCCTGTTGAAATAGAAGATGCCCGCTTTCCAAACCCGGTCATCATTTGCGTCCATAATGCCCGGGTCTGCCGGGACCTCTTCAACGCCCGCTCCGCTTTTCACGACTTTGACAGCGTAAACGGCCACCGCGCCGAGAACGAGGATCAGGAAACTCACGGAGGCGCCCATGATCCATAAAGCGCTGCCCATCTCCTGATGGATGATGGACAATTGCAGACAGGCGAGCAGCAGGGTCGAGGAAATGGAAACGATAAAGAGCAGCAAGCTGCCGTATTTGCGCGAAACCAGTTCCCGCTCCCTGGAGCGCTTCCTGCTGCTTGCCCTGATTTTAGCCCCGCTCCCTTTTATGCTGCGATTGAAGGAATAAAACATGACCTGCATCACCAGCAGGACGAGCGGCAACGATAGACCAGTGAAGATGCTTTTTTCTGTAAAACGGTCCGGCTCCCCTCCCGGCCCCCAGTGGACAGGTATTTGAAGGGGCAAAGAAGCGTAATTGATCCATGTGTAAAAAATGAGTCCGCCCGTAATGACCATAGGCAGCAAAAAAGCGATTCCTGATACCATCTGCAAATCCTTGCGGAAATCGAGATCGACTACGACTTTTTCCTTTTTGCCGGCAGTCCATTGGCGGAGGCGCTTTTCTTCCTTTACTTTGAAATGGTTTGACAGGTACAGGGCCATGCTGAATAGGAGCAGCCCGAATTGCAGGCCGATGCCCCAGAGGGCCGCCGCTTCTTCCGGTACACTGCTTCTGCTGAATGCAGCCAAATAGCCAAGAACGGCAGCACTGCCTGCTATTCCGATGACAATAGCGTACCTTTTTTTCATTTTCAAAAGCATGGCGTCCTGTGAATACGGCTCCGGCACATAGATGCCGAAAACTTCCGTCGTCCTTACAAAATACGGAACCCATGCTTGGATCAGCACCAACAGCAGCAGCGTTCCTGCCATCAGATAAACGGTCATTTTGTCCCCTCCTTGATCTCCTCGATTAATTTCCCTGTCAGTTCAGCCAATTCCTCTTTGCTGAGCTTCCGGCAAATCGCTTCTGCCAGAATCGGCCGCAGTTCTTGAAGAAGCCGCTCCCGTTCTTCTTTTGTCGCCTCCCGAATGCCTTCCGGGTGGATGAAAACGCCCTTTTTCGGCACGATTTCTATCATTTTCTTCTCTTCCAAGTAATGATAGGCTTTGTTGACGGTATGCATATTCATGCCCAGATCAGCCGCAAAAGCCCGCACTGAAGGCAAGGGTGCGCCAGGTGACAGCTTTCCGCTAGCCACCCCTTCTATGACTTGCTGGGCCAATTGCAGATAAATCGGAACGGCAGAGGCTGGCTCGATTTCGATATACATTCCTAACCCCCTTTGTTCTACTTAAAGTAGAACACTTGTTATATATATAGTATAACAACTAGTTTTTTCCGTCAATATAAAAAAGCGCAGTTTCAAAACTGCGCTTCAGACTGTAGACAAAGTCTAATTTAAATGAATAGAGATGCATAAGCCCGGTCGGGAGCGTCATCTGTATCTGATAGAGGAGATAAGAATACTAATCCTGCTTTGGCCTGCTGGGAACAAGCCGCTGGCTTCAGGATCCGCAGCGGAAGGCGGCGAGTACAAACATTGTGCTCCTGTCCCTGCATCGCTGCGCTAGCTTCGGGACATGAAAAACCGTTGCAGTGCTGCGCACTTCGTCGCAAAGCCAATGACCGAACTCTCTTCGGTCATTGGCTTTCCTGCGGGATAGCGAAGTGCCGAAATCCACTCGGACGCCAGTCAATGCTTGACCGAAGCTTGCGAGGGCAAGTATTTGCGACGAGCTTGCGCAGGAGCACAAGTTCTTTGTTAGTTCGGCGCGAGCCCGCGGAAAGCGTCCGCCTGAAGTGGAGGATCCAACACAGCTTCCATTAGCTTTATTCGTATAATTGAAAAATTATTCTTTTGTCTACAAGCTCAAGCGCAGTTTTAAAAACTGCGCTTAAGCTTAGATTTTCAAATTGTAGACCGCATCGTGCTGCTGGAGCTTTTTCAGCAATTCCATTTCCTTATCCAATGCACTTTCATGAATTACAAAGGTATATTCCGACAAACGGCGGCTGCTGTATGGTTCGACGCCTTCGATATGGAGATCCATGATCTCGACCCCAACTTCACTGAACAAGCGCTGAAGTTCTGCTAATGTATTGTCCCGGTCTTCTGCAATAATGATAATCGCTTTGCGGTTATGGCTCGGCAAATATTTTTTTTCGATTTTTTCTAAAATATACAATGTAATCAGAACAATCGCTGTCGCCAAAACCGCTACAAAATACATTCCGATTCCTGCGACAAGTCCGATGCCGGCAGCCACCCAGATCGATGCGGCAGTTGTCAGCCCGTGGACCGAACCACGGTGCACGAGGATTGTGCCAGCGCCGAGAAAACCGATGCCGCTGATGACATAGGAAGGAATGCGGGAGGGATCGAATCTCACAACGTCGCTGCTTTCTGACAGAAAAGCGTCAAATCCCGTTACCGATAAAATCATCATCAGACAAGCCCCGGTGCCGACTAGAAGATGGGTCCGAAGCCCAGCCGGCTGCTGCTTCGATTCCCTTTCCATACCAATAAGGCCGCTCAGGGCCGCTGCAAGCAGCAGCCGGGCAACAATCATCACATAATCCTGCGGCAGAAAGTCCATTACAGGTTCCTCCTACTGGGCAAATTAACAAAAACTATCCGGATTTCCGTTTCCGGCTGCATCGGCAGAAGCCTCTTTGCTATACATTTACCCCATTCCCGGTTTCTCACGCTCACCATTTCAACTTCATCAATTGCGCTATAAGCCACTGCCGGTCTTCTTCCTCGACCGGCCAAGCCCCGATTTCCTCTTTTAAGTTCTCCCGATTGCCGTACCCTTTGACAAAGCCGTTCAATCTGGCGGCAAACGTTGAGTCTTCAAGCCCCCGACCTTCGGGGTAATGGCTGCCCAGCTGCTCGAGCGTCTTGGGATAGCGCTTCAAATAATATTTCTGATGGCGCGCTTCTGCCAGTGTGAAGCTCGTGAAAGGTGCAATCTCCGTTTCGATGGTTTCGCCGAGCACCTCTTCCATTTCTTCCTTCACCCTGGCAGCCGCACTTGCCTGTTCCGCTCCATGAACCCGCAGCAGCGAAATGTATTGCCGCCCCTTGTACTGGTCCCGATTCGGATAATGGTTGCGCCAAAAATGGCGCAGCACCTCCTCATAAGAAAGGACTGCGGGATCGAAATCAATCTGCAGGGTTTCTGTGTGATCGCCCATTTTCCGGTACGTCGGATTGGGCAAGGTCCCTCCTGCGTAGCCGACGCGTGTGCGCAACACTCCGGGCAAACTGCCGAACCGTGCTTCCGGTCCCCAGAAACAGCCCATCCCGAATGTTGCCGTTTCCAGGCGGCGTCTTGCGAGCAGCTTTTTTTCAATAGCCTCAATTGTTTTAGCCATACTTGCCCTCCTCTAATAATGTGATATACCGATGATGTATTTATTGCAAATTATATTTAAAAATTCCAGTATTTATTAATAAAAAGATGATAATATGGAAATATCTTATAAAAAACCAGGAGGTTTATATGAAAATCCAGCAAAAAATGATAGCCGGTGTTGTCGCTTTCTCCGTTTTCTTCAGCGGTACCGCTTTATCATCCATCTCTGTTGAAGCCGCTTCTCCTTACCGCACCTTGCAAGGCTCTGCCGGTTCGATCATGGCCGACAGCCGCTTAGCCGGCTCGGTGCACAGCGTGAGCATCCAAAACGCGGCCACAGGTACAAAAGTTTTCGGGAAAAATCCGGACCAGGCCGTCACACCTGCTTCGACATTAAAGATCCTGACCGCTGCCGCGGCCTTGGAGACCCTTGGGAAGAACCACCGTTTCAAGACAGAAGTTCTGACCAACGGCCAAGTTTCCAGCGGCACGCTTTCCGGCAATTTGTACCTCAAAGGCAAGGGCGACCCCACGCTTTTGGAAAAAGACCTTGATGCATTTGCATCGGTCCTCGCCAAGCGCGGTGTCAAGCGCATTTCTGGCCATCTGATCGGAGATGACACCTGGTTTGATGCCGACCGCCTGTCTCCAGGCATTTCCAAAGAAGACGAGTCCTATTACTACGCCGCCCAGATCTCGGCTTTGACTCTGTCGCCAAATACCGATTATGACGCGGGTTCCGTCATTGTGCACGCCAAAGCTTCCGCCCTCGGAAAACCGGCCGCTGTTTCATTGGCGCCTGCCACCGGCATATTCCAATTCATCAATAAATCCAAGACGACTGCCAAAGGGACACGCAACACGTTGAAAATCGAACGCCAATACGGGACGAAGAAAGTCTACATCACCGGCAACGCCCCGATCGGCAATGCAGGAACAAAAGAATGGATTGCCGTTTCCAATCCGACTGCGTATGCGCTTGATGTGTTCAAGCGGTCGTTGAAAGAAAAAGGCATAACCTTTGTGTCCACTTCCCGGACCGTTTCCGGAAAAGCACCTTCAAGCGCCCGGGTGTTATTGGCCAAACAGTCGATGACCCTGGAGCAGTTGATGATTCCATTTTTAAAATTGAGCAATAACACGCATGCAGAAATATTAGCCAAAGAAATGGGTAAAGTAAAGTATGGGGACGGAAGCTGGAAGTCAGGCATCGGTGTTATGCGGGAATACGGCGCTTCTGTGGGGTTGGATATGGCCAAATGGAAGTTTGAAGATGCATCCGGCATGTCCCATGCCAACAAGACGACCGCTGCCGAGCTGAACAAACTGCTGCTGCATGTCCGTTCGGAACCTTGGTACAGCAGCCTCCTAAAAGGCATGCCGGTGTCCGGTGCGAGCGAACGGATGGTTGGCGGCTCCCTTCGGAAGCGCCTGGCCGATACTGGAGTCAAAGGCAATGTGCTGGCCAAAACCGGAAGCCTTGACCGGGTCAGTGCATTATCCGGCTATGCCAAGACACGGGACGGGGAATGGCTGGTCTTCACCATGTTGACTCAGAATACCCGGACAAGCACGGTACCGGTAATCGACCGCTTGGCCAGTTCCATCGCCCTGTCAAGAAAATCGCAGTAATGGAAACAAACGCATTCCGACGCTGAATCTTTGGAGAACCGGAAGTTCCATATTCCACTGATGAAAGTGAGTGAGGCACATGGAAAACCGCAAAAAAGAAATCACTGCCTATTTCCGTGAATTGGACCGCCGCTCCTTTATGGACAGCCACAAAGACCTGGCCGGCTTGGATGAAGCCGTTCCCATCGGCTTTGGCCAAACGATCTCTCAGCCGTCCCTGGTACTGGAAATGACGCTTGCGCTCGATTTGCAGCCCGATTCGAAAGTGCTTGAAATCGGCACCGGATCCGGCTTCCAGACCGCCTTATTGGCTAAGTTCACAAAAGAAGTCTATACGGTCGAACGTATTGAAGGGCTGCATGTGCGCGCGAAAGAACGGTTGGCAGCCGCCGGCTTCACCAATATCCATTTCAAGCTCGATGACGGCAGCTTCGGCTGGGAAGAGCACGCTCCTTATGACCGGATCATGGTCACGGCCGCAGCCGCAGCCGTTCCCGATGAGCTGGTTGCCCAACTGAAGGAGGGCGGGAAAATGCTGATTCCGGTCGGCACGCCGTCTTTGCAGGAACTGAAATTGATCAAAAAGGGCGAAGGTGGCAGGATCAGTACATCCGTCATCAATTTTGTGCGCTTTGTGCCGCTCAAAGGAAAATACGAATGATGCAACTGCACCTTTTAGAATTTTATCCGCCTAAACCAAAAGCTGAACCCTATTTCCGGTAATCCGGTTTAGAGTTCAGCTTTTCGTCTTTCTTCTTGTTCCATATTTCCCGCCGCGTCTGCAGCAGCAGGATGGTCCCTGCGATGATCATTGCTGCTGCAATCGCATTCCAGACAATGTCATAAGGCAGAATGTCCACGTTATACCGGATTTGATGAAGCTTCAGCAGCTTGTGTTGGACAATGCCATCATACAGCTGGAAAATACCTGCTCCGAATAAAACTGCTCCTGCCCACCTTTTCGGCCAAAGGGCATTTCTTCTGCGCAAACTGGCGAACAGAAACAGCGAGGCAACCGTCGCAAACCAACCGAACGCATGGAACAGCCCATCCGAAACCAAGGCGGCGCTTAGAGTCGAACGGTCATAAAAATGATGCCATTGGAGCAATTGGTGAAAAACTACTTCATCAATAAAAGCAGCCAACCCGATCCCGAACAAAAAACCGGACCAGAAGTTGCGTTTGATGTAGACCAGCCGGTTCCGGAAATTCGAGTAGGCATTCGCACCTTGAGGGCTGGCGATCATGGACATCCTCCTTCTGCTGGTTCTTTCATCCCCCACTCAGCTTCCTTGTAGTTTGAAAGTACCCTGTTCCGCAGCGCTCGAAACCGCGCCTGTTCGGCCGGTCATTTCTCTTCCGGATCAAGTATGAGGATGATATAACCGTAGTCTTCCAGGATGTTCCAATCCATATACACTTCCTGGACGCTGCGTCCAATGACCGGCCGCCAATTGATTTCCATCAGCATTCTGCGTTCCATCGGACGTTTAACCAGCTTCAGCTCATCGTCAAAGCCCGCCTCAATCAATTCCTTTTCAATATGTATGAATATTCCTGAACGCTTAACAAGGAGGGTCCGGTTATTGAGCCAGAACGCTTCCACCTTCTCCGGGATTTTTTGCGCTTTTTCGCTGAATCTGCTGATGGTTTCACGGAATCCCGCATCATCGATGGGTTTTGGCCAACCGCTTTCTGTGCCGTCCATCCCATTTTCAAGGACTGCAAGGATCAATCCGGTCTGCTCTTCCAGATTCCAATCGGTGTACATATCGCCTACACTGAATTCCCCGATGCCACTCAGTTCCCCGGCAATCTGTTCTTTCAGATCTTTCATCAGCAAATCCCGGGTTTCCAGAATCCGCCTGATTTCTTTCTGTCTTAAGAGGAATTTCTCTGTAGGAGCCAGAAAGCCCCGCAGCTGGATGGTAATATAGGGGGGATTTGCAGTCACGTAAACCGAGGAAGGGCCTTTCCCGAAATAATCACGCAGCAGCGTAGAAATATAGCTTCCCACTTCTTTTTCAATCATTCTTTCTTTCGGCATATACCATCTGCTCCTTCTGCCAAAATACATCGTTCTCCATATTTCTGTGCACATAAAAAAACTCACCATGGCGGTGTGTTTTTTTATGTGCTTTTAATTTTCAATCGCCTGGAATGCTTCCGCCAGCCGTCCTGCGAAATGCTCCGGCGGCTCTACCGCTTCCAGGTAAAGGGCAACAATATTCGGATTGGCGACTTGCCACTGGCGGTAAACAGGCGGCAGCGGGATGCCGTACTGGATCAAGGCGATCAGGAACGTCTTGCATTCCTTCGGCAGCAGCAGGATTTCCGCTTTGTTGAACGCGGTTCCATCTTCCGCCAGCTCTTCAAAATAAATATCCAGATCCAGTACACATTTAAACACGGCACCCTGCATATCGATTTCAAGCGTCCGGCTTTTCTTCAGTTGGTACCTGCCGGACGTTTCTTCGATTTCAGCGCCCATAAGCAGGGCAATCCGCTCCGCTGTCCTTTTTGCCTGTTCCATCCCGATTCAGCTCCTTATCTGATGACCGTTGGTGCTGACTGGCAATGCGGACAAACTTCGTAAAGCTCCCCGTTTTCCAGTTGTCCGATATAATCTTCCGAATCGGTGAATTCCCTTTCTTCTACAGGAGTTTCAACAAAACCGCATCGGTCGCCTGCAAACTGCCTTTGATGGATCCGTCTGTATTTATGATCGATGAAAAATTGCATGAAACCCTTCTCCCTCCGTAAAAATCAAAAAAAAGCCGAAAAGAATCAAGGAGATTCTTTTCGGCTTTGTCTACAGCTCTACTGTCTGAAACATATCACCAAATTATTCGCTTTTAAAAGGCCCCAAACGGTGGATGCCGGATGTTCTTCGATTGTTTCATTCAGCTTGCTCTTCCAAATCGGAAACGCTATTGTTTTCCGGGTATATCCATCTTACCTTACTTCTATTCCCGCGTAAAGGGATTCACTGCCCGGAATCATCCACAATATGGAAACCGTCTTCCCGGATTTTCTTGAAAATCTCCTCTTTCGACAATCGCTTGGTGTCGAAAGTGATTTTGACTTCTCCATCGCCCGTATCCACCAATGCCCGCTCTACGCCTTCTATCGTTGAAACGATAGCTTCCAGTTCCTGGATCGGCTTTTCGGAAATCGCTTCTTTGACAAATATCGTGATTGTTTCCATTGCAACTCATCCTTCCAAATAGAGGTTAGCCTTTGTATACCCGAATCAGGCAGGAATCAAAATTCCATTTTCAGCTTTCCGTCTTCCAGAACCAATTTTGCGTTGAACTTCTTGCCGTTTTTAGAAACGAACCCTTTGATGACAGGCGTCTTGCCTCTGGTGCACAAATATTCCACCTGTTTTGCGGTGAGGCGTTTTTTCAAGAACGTGGCCGGAAATGACTGCTTGCAGCCATTTGCGTATTCGGTGCAGTTGTAGAATCCTTTCTGGAAAACAATCATGCCTTTTTTGCAGCGCGGGCACAAGGCGATTTCGTCCTTGCCTTCCGGTGCCGCCAATTGTTCCGGCAGCCCGTTCTGCTTCATCTGGGCAGGCACTTCATCCAGAAGTTTCTGGATAAATTTCCCTATAGTTGAAAGAAACACTTCAGGCGACCCTTCTCCTTTGCCGATTTTCTTGAGATATGTTTCCCATTTCGCGGTCATCGAAGGGCTCGAGAGCAGATTCCCTTCGATTGACTGGCACAGGATCCGCCCTTTTTCCGTAATCGAAACAATGTTTTTGGTCACTTTGATGTACTCATGGCGCTTGATCGTTTCAATGATGCCGCTTCGCGTGGCTTCCGTTCCAAGCCCTTCGATTTCTTTGAGGATCTCGGTTTCTTCTGCATCCTCAACCAGTTTCCCGCAGGTTTTCATCATGGCGATCAACTGCCCTTCGGTGTAGGGCTTCGGCGGCGTGGTCATGCCTTCCTTTATGCCGACCTCGGCTTTGACCGGCTCCTGTTCCCGCAGCTCTGGGAGTGCCGGTTCCTGCTTCACTTCTTTCGCCGGCGGAAACAGCTGTTTCCATCCCATATCCAGATCGGTTTTACCGGTCGTGAAAAACGCAAGCCCCTGGACCTCAGTTGTCACTTTCGTTTCCGCATAGCGGTAGTCGCGGTGGAACATGGCAAGCGTCGTGCGGAGGATTTCTTCATATAAATTGCGCTCATCGCGAGCCAAGCCTTCCAGCTTCCGTGCTGTCGGAATCGATTTCGTCGGAATGATCGCATAATGCTCCTGCACTTTGGCGCTGTCGACAAAGCGCTTTTTCGGAGTCCGGGAAGCAACCGGAAATTCGGCGCCGATCAGTTTCTGATAGGACTCCACTTGCCCCGCGAGGTAGCCAAACTCTGCAGGCGTGATGTGCTGGGCGTCGGTCCGCGGATAGCTGACCAGCTTTTTCTCGTAAAGCCCCTGCATCACCGACAGCACCTTCGCCGGGCTGTACTTCCATTTGCGGTTGGCAGCGGCTTGCAGCGTCGAAAGGGAATGGAGCAGCGGCGGCGGCATGCGTTTTTCAGCCGTCTTCAATCCGGCGACGACCCCTTCCGCCTTTCCGGAGATGCTATGTTTCTGAAGCAATTTCTCCGCTTCCGCCCGCTCTTTCGCTTTGATTTTCGCCTTTCCTTTATAGCGCCCTTTTTCCGCCTGGAACAGCCCTTCAATTTCATAGAAAGGCTCCGGCACGAACGCCTCGATTTCTTTTTCGCGCTGGTAAATCAAAAATACCGTCGGCGTCTGGACCCGTCCGATGGCAAACACTTCACGGATTCCTTTTTCCTGCAGAAGCAGCGAGTAAAGGCGCGAGCCGTTCATCCCGACGAGCCAGTCGCTGATCTGCCGCGCCCGCGCTTCCTGGTAAAGCAGCAGGTCTTGCTTATTGTCGCGCAGCTGCTGGAAGCCTTTCCGAACTTCGTCCACTTCGAGCGAGTTGATCCACAGCCGCTGGATTTTCTTATTTCTAGCGCCAGTCTGATAAAAGATGCTGTAGAAAATATTCGAACCTTCGCGGTCGACATCGCATGCGTTGATGACGGTATCGGTCCCATTGATGAGCTTTTTGATGACGCCGAATTGCTGCGCTTTGCCGCGTGCCACTTGGAATTGGTATTCTTCCGGCAGGATCGGCAGCGCATCAAGCTTCCATTTGCCCCACTTCGGGTCATAGGCTTTCGGTTCTTTCAATTCCACCAAATGGCCAATGCCCCATGTAATGAATGCGCCTTCCGGAAAAATCGGATCCGGCGCCACTTCCATATAGCCGTCCCTTTTGGTTGTCTTGAAGGCTTCTGCATATGCTTTTGCCTGGCTCGGCTTCTCAGCCACAATTACTGGTTTCAATTCGATACGCCCTTTCATTTCTACCCTTTCTTTTATTGTACCCCGTCTCCGCAAAAAGCAAAGGGATTTGATAGCGGCAAAGCTCGCCCTCTTCAGCGGGCATCTTCAGTCAGCATGTCCCCGAACTTTTCTTTAATCGTTTTTTCATCGCCGAAAACCATGACCCGGTCCCCGGCCAGCAGCTTCACTTGGAACAAGGATTTCCGAAGGATCACATTTCCCCGTCTGATGAAAAGCAGATGGATATCGTCATCCCGCATCAACAGATTTTCGGATGCTGCATTTTCATAATCCGACCCTTCCACAATTTCAAGCATCGCCACCATATCGTTGTCTTTCAGGCCCAACGCCGTCTTCAAGGGCCAATCTTCCAGATCGTATTCCATGTCCATATCATGTTCGAATTTGTCGGTCAATAAAGCGGTCACTCTTCGGTTGCGCAAAACGAGCAGAATGGCGAAAAACACCAGAATGATCATCCCCAGCAAGTTAACGCGCAAATCATTGGACAAAAGGGCAGCAATTGATGAAATCATGACCGCAAGCGAGAAATATCCGAACAGGATGACGCCCGCACTGATTTTCCGGCGGATCGGGTGGTCGATGATCAAGGAAGACTCATCTGTCGTAAAACCGGTGGCCGTCAACATTGAAATGACTTGATATCGTGCGATTTGCTTGTTGAGTCCGGTGTAGACAAACAGAACCACTGCAATTTCAATGACCAGCCACATAATTGTGGAATACAAAAGTATGAACAATACTTCTCCCATAAGCTACCACTTCCCTCTTTTGCCTTTGCCTCTTTTATTCCCTTTCCTAAAAGTTTAGAATCCACTGGAAACAGAAATAGTCAGTAGTATAATCAGAATAGGTTCGATAGGCACAGCAGCCGGAAAGATGGCAAATCGGCTGTTGGATAGAAAGGCGGATGAATGATGGTGAATGAAAAAACAGCGTTGATTGCAGGAGCCAGCGGATTGGTCGGAAGCGAATTATTGCATATTCTGCTGGAAAGCCCCAACTATGCCCGTGTAAAGGCTGTGGTCCGGAAGCCGATGGACGTCCGGCATCCGAAACTGGAGCAGGTCCTTGCCGATTTCGATCACTTGGAGCAGTGGCGGGAACACCTTTCCGCCACCGACGTCTATTGCTGCCTCGGAACTACCATCAAAAAAGCCGGCTCACAGGAGGCATTCAGGAAAGTCGATTACGAATACCCGGTAAAGCTTGCCTTGCTGGCAAAAGAACAAGGGGCTGAACGTTTTCTTGTCGTATCGGCGCTCGGAGCCGATGCGGGTTCCCGGATTTTCTACAGCCGCACTAAAGGGCAGATAGAAGAACAGCTGAAGAGATCAGGGTTGTCCGCGCTCCATATTTTCCAACCCTCTTTATTAATGGGCGAACGGCAGGAATTCCGGTTTGGCGAAAAGCTTGCGGCATTCCTTAGTCCCCTGTACAGCCCACTGATGGTCGGCAAATTGCGGAAATACAAACCGGTCAGCGCAAGGCGCGTAGCAGCTGCGATGCACAATGCTGCACAAAGTGCCCCTGCCGGCGTTTTCACCTATCCATCTGACCGCATCGTAGAAATCAGCCGCAGCAAGAACACACATAAAAACGGCTTTGGTTGATTGTTCTCCATTTTCCTCTAAAAGAAAAAAAGCCCGAAACGCGCATAACTTGCGGTTTCGGGCTTTCTTCTAATTAGTTCTTTACTATCTTTTTATTCGTCTGAAGGACGTGTTGTCTGAGTGGCCAATGTATCCCAGAAAGAGATATCAGCCTGTTCGATGGAGTCGTCCGCAATGGCACGCACCGAAGCATCGAGTGCCGTAATCGTCTGCTTGATCAAATAGCCGTTGCTCTTCTGCCCAAGTACGTATGGCTCGTATTCATGGTCGGACATTCCGCGCATTTCAAACAGCAACGTCGAAATGCCGTATTCTACGGCAATTCCATTGCGGCTGATCGTTTCCGCGTTGCCGCCGTTGTATTTACCGATATGGCCCCAGCCTGTCGAATCGACAGCATCAAAAACTACGGCGCCAAGCTGCTTGGATTTCAATAAAACATCCGGATCGACATTCGGTGTCGTCGGGTAAAGGATAGAACCTGATACCAGCTCGCCGTCCCGTTCACTCATGGTGCCTTGGTGATGCAGGTCGATCATGTAGTCGATATCATACTTCGCCATTACATTCGTATGGAGCGCCTGGGTTTCAGGCTGAATCTTGTTGACATGGTCGCGGTTCAAATCCACTTCACGGGCGTTATAGCGCGTCAGGTTCCGGTCTCCGCTGGCCACATAATCCTCCAGCGAAAAATCTACATCCCCCATGGCTCCATCTGCATTCAGCATCGGCACGATCAGGATATTGACGTTGTCCGCTACGCCTTTCATCTTGCCGGACCCCATGTGCTTGATGAACTCGAGCGCCCCTTCTGTTGTCAGCTGCTCATTGCCGTGCTGCTGCGTCAGGAAGAGGATTGTCGGGTTTTCCGGATTGGACATGTATTTCACCAAATACAAATCGCGCCCCTTCACACTTTGGCCGATCACTTCCAATTCCATATTGCTTTGCTTGGCTTCTTGCGTTTTCAGGAAATCGACCATTTCGTCGTACGTATGCAGAATGGACGTATTGATTGTTTCATTGCCGCCGTAGCCCGGCCCGTTCCCGACAGCTTCCGCGATTGGTGCTGTAAACGGCGATGCACTGAGCACCAAAGCTCCAGCTAGTGAAAAAGCCATCAATTTCTTTTTTGTCCCGTTTTGTTTTCCATTTCCCCGCTTTGCAGATTCCATTTTCATTCATCCAACACTCCTTTTGGTTTTGTGTAATCTCTTTACTCTTTAATGATGTTGAGTTTCTCGAAAAAGCCCTCCTTTAATAATTTCGTGTTCCAAAGGATATTCATTTTTGAAATCGTAAAATCCTTCCATAAAAGTAAAAACAGTATTTAAGTTTCATAATATTCAGTATCCTAATGCTAATGTGCCTAAAGTGAATAGCCTTTGTTTTTGGCATTGCCCATTAAAATAGAAAAAAGCCCTGCTTCAATATAAGGAAGCAGGACTTTCAGATTCAGTTATCCAGCAGGCACGATTTCTGCCTGCAATTCAATTTCGACATTTCCTTTAATAGCACGGCTGATCATGCACGAAGACTCCGCTTTTTCAGCAAGTTTATGTGCAAGCGAGACATCTTTTTCAGATGCATCTGCTTTTAGGACCACCAGCGGCCGGTGAATGATTTTTTTATACGTGATGACACCCTTGATAACTTCCACAATGCCTTCCGACTCCATCGTCAATGATTCCTTTTCCAATTTGCTGCGCTCCATCATCGCGGCAAGCGTAATGATGTAGCAGGTCGCGGCCGCACCGAGCAGCATTTCGTCCGGGTTCGTCCCGATGCCCGGGCCATCCATCTCAGGCGGGATGGAAATCCGGGTCTTCAAATTGCCTGCCTCTATATCGCCGACGTCATTGCGGAGACCCGGCCAATCCGCCTTTAAATGAAAACTATGCAAAGCCATGCAGCTACTCTCCTTTAATGGTAACGTATTAGTTGTGAATCCAAATGGAAGTTCCGCTTTCCGGTCCTTCCTTCATTATTTCAGGGAGTTCCGTATTTAAGCAAGCAAAAGGAGTGGATGAAGATGAATCTTAGGATCCGGCAGGCGATGCCAAGCGACGCCGAAGCTGCTGCACCGCTCATCGTCAATGCCATCGGCAGCATCGCAAACCATATGACCGCCGAAGAGGAGCCCCCGGCTGTCCTCGGGAAAGTGGAAGCGATGGTCCGCGGCCAAAAGACTC
This sequence comes from Planococcus chinensis, assembly GCF_042681545.1. Lineage (NCBI taxonomy): Bacteria > Bacillati > Bacillota > Bacilli > Caryophanales > Caryophanaceae > Planococcus > Planococcus chinensis. Next base: position 400,752 of record NZ_JBHUFW010000002.1, on the reverse strand, counting down.
GGCACAGCCACCGCTACACTTATGTGGCAGAAGCGGATGGTTCTGTCGCGGGCCTCTTGGTGCTTTACCACGGCAGCGAAGCCGAAGCGCTCGACCGCTATCTTTACGATGAATTGAAGAAACAAGGGCACGACCGGACCATCGAACCGGAAGCCCATCTCGACGAGTGGTATATCGACACGGTTTCTGTGGATCCCGGATTCCAGGGGAAAGGCATCGGTTCCGCATTGTTCCGCCATGCAGAAGAGCTGGTCTCCAAAAACGGAGGCGGCAAGCTTGCGCTGAATGTCGATACAGGAAAAGATGGGGCCATCCGGCTTTACCACCGGCTCGGCTACACAATTGCCGGTCCCTGGACGATCATCGGAGAGCCGTTCCATCACATGGTGAAAACCGTCCACTAAAAAACCGCCCTGATTTTCGGATCAGGGCGGTTTTTTCGGATTTAATCAATTTTCTTGAAGCTATCGTACAGCGGGTCGCGCCGGTCGGCAAAAACCGGAATGCGCTTCCGCACTTCCTCCACCTCGGACAAGTCGATATCTGCATAGCCGATGCCTTCCTGTTTTTGCATGTCGAGGCGGATTTCCCCCCAAGGTGCGATGACCATGGAACTGCCCCCGAATTCGTTTTTCGGGTCGCTTCCGACCCGGTTAACTGCGACGATAAAGCACTGGTTCTCGATGGCGCGCGCCTGGAGCAGGATGCGCCAGTGGTCAATCCGTGCTTCCGGCCATTCAGCCGGCACAAAGACGACTTTTGCGCCATTGAGCGCCTGGGCGCGGATCCACTCCGGAAAGCGGATATCGTAGCAGATAACACCGCCGCAAACCGTGCCGTCCAATTCGAATGTCCCCAGTCCGCTTCCTTCTTCCAGATGGATATGTTCATCCATCAGCCCGAAGCGGTGGGCTTTGTCGTATTCCGAGACAAGTTCTCCGGAATTATTGACCACATACATCGTGTTGTAAAACCCGCCCTGCTTTTTAGTCGAGACCGAACCGCCGACAATATTCACGTTATGTTCTTTTGCAAATCTCACCAAAAAGTCCAAAGTCCGGTTCGTGCTGTCGGCAAGGGCCTCCAGTTCCGTCAAGGCATATCCCGTGTTCCACATCTCCGGCAGCACAATCGTCTCTGCCCCGTTCCGCACGGCTTCTTCCATGTATCCGGCAGCCTGCTGAAAGTTCAAATCCGGCTGTCCAAACGCGATATCCATCTGTACGCATGCAATTTTCATATGATCTTCCCTCCAGTAGACAAGTTACTCTAAACTCTATAAGATTTGGAGTAGATGTGCAATTATTAAGAAAATGAGGGACTTATACATGGAATTTTCAAATCGTCTGCAGCAATTGCCGCCGCAGTTCTTCTCAAAACTTGCTGCCAGGACTTTCCAGGCCATATCCGAAGGCCGCGACATCATCAATTTAGGCCAGGGGAATCCGGACCAACCGACACCTCCTCACATCGTCAAAGCGATGCAGGCAGCGGTAGCGGACCCGAAAAACCATAAATACTCGCCGTTCCGCGGCATTCCGGAACTTCACCGAGCGGCTGCGGAATTTTACAAGCGCGAATACGATGTCGATATCGATCCTTTTACAGAAGTTGCTGTGCTTGCCGGCACTAAAATCGGACTTGTCGAATTGCCGCTTGCTTTTTTGAATCCGGGAGAGCTTATGCTGCTGCCGGATCCCGGCTATCCGGATTACTTGTCCGGCGCACCGCTTGCCGAAGCCCAATTCGCAACCATGCCGCTGAAAGAAGAAGACGGATTTTTGCCGGTGTACGGGGAGTTGCCCATTTCGGACGTCGAACGCGCTAAACTGATGTATTTGAACTACCCGAACAATCCGACCGGCGCAGTGGCAACGCCGGAGTTTTTCGACGAAACAGTGGCATTTGCCAAAAAGCACGGCATTGCGGTTGTGCATGATTTCGCCTACGGGGCAGTCGGCTTTGACGGCGTAAAACCGCCAAGCTTCCTCCAGTCGCCAGGAGCGAAAGAAATCGGAATCGAGATGTACACCCTTTCGAAAACCTATAATATGGCCGGCTGGCGAATCGGTTTTGCTGTTGGAAACGCCAAAATGATCGAAGCATTGAATATTATCCAAGACCATTTGTTTGCCGGCCTTTCCCCTGCGCTTCAATTGGCGGCGGCTGAAGCGCTGACAAGCAGCCAGCAATGCGTCGCTGACCTTGTTGAGACCTACGAAAAGCGCCGGGGAGTTCTGGCACGGGAATGTGCCCGGATCGGCTGGGACATCACCGCACCGAAAGGTTCGTTCTTCGCCTGGCTTCCTGTACCCGAAGGCTTCACCAGCGTAGAATTCGCAGACCTTCTGCTCGAAAAGGCGGATATTTCGGTTGCGGCCGGAAGCGGATTCGGCGAAAGCGGCGAAGGCTTTATCCGCGTCGGCCTGTTGGTGGACGAAGAACGGATTGCTGAAGCTGTCCGGCGCATCGAGAAACTGAATCTGTTCCAAAAATAACCATAAAAAGGAGAGCCCAACGGCTCTCCTTTTTTCATTCGCCGGAACCGGTTTTCAGGTTTGTGACGAATTGCATTTCCCAAAAGACATCAGAGCTCTGTGGACTGTCCTGGTGCACTTGTACGGCCAGGACGTTTTCGCCTTCGACCAGAAGGCCGAGCGCTTCTTCATCAAGCCGGATGCGCTGGTCTTTGTTTTCTTCCGGAATGTCCTCTCCAGCAAAATCGAGCAAGTAGGAATCGGATGGGATCTCCCCTTCCGGCAAGTTGTACCGGCCGATTTCCTCGCCGTTCAAGTAGACGACCGCTGCGTCATCCGCCGCAAAGTCGATCAGTCCGAGGTTGCCGATTGCATCCGGATCGTCCACGTTGAATGAAGTCCGGAAGTAGGAAACCGGATGTTTATCGGATTCATCGTCCCCGTAGCCGATTTCCGTCTGGATAGCCCCGTAATCTGAATGCTCTTCCTCTTCCGGATAGCCAAGAGGTGCGTTGCCGGCCTCCCAATCGCTGTCGTCGAAGTCCGGCTGCCTCCACTCTTCATCTTGCTCCGACCCATCATCGAGGTACGTCCATTCAGCGCCCGGCTCCAGCAGCGTGGTTTCCGCATGCTCGACAAGCGAAATGGTTGTCCGGCCGGTCGTGATGGATTTCCCGTCCGCTTCGACTTCCGCCCATACTTCGACTTCTCCTGGCGAAGCGTTTTCCGCCGCAGTGACTACCCCTGTCGGTGCAATTTGAATCTGTCCTTCGGGTGCGGTCCTGAAAGTGATATCTTCCTGGAACAAATCGAACGGTCCGCCTTCCACGTTGGTCCCTTTGACGTCCAGCTTCACTTCCGGATAAAACTCGGTCGGCTCGGTTGCGAGTATGTCGCTGCTCAAAGCGAGTTCCGCATCTTCAAGCGCCGGGAATACCACTTGGATCGACTCATCCTTGATGAGTTTATAGGTATCCACGACTTCCATCGTATCCGTCCGGTACGTCGTGAATTCCAGGCTCGACGGTGTGACGTCGACATTCATGAATGTCGGCAGCTCGAGCTGTTCACGGACGGCAGCATAAGGTTCAGGCGTTTCATACATCTGGTAGAACTTGCTGCCGCTGGATGAATTCCCGGTCAAGTAAACGGTGCCTTCGGGATTGATTGCCGCTCCATCTTCCACTTTCAAGTTCTGAATCGGTTCGAATTCCCGCATTTGATGGGTCCGGACATAGGAATGGTCATGGCCCATCAGCACAGCATCGATATCAAGCCGGTCGATTACCGGCACCAGTGCTTCCCGCAAGCCCACCACATGATCGCTCCTCGAATGCACTGCTGCGCTGTAGATGGAATGGTGCAAGACAACGAATTTCCATTTGAAATCCTGGCCAGCGGTGGCAGCAGCTGTTTCTTCCATAAAGCGGATATGCTGCTCGGCCTCCGTCTGATTCGAATTCAGGTTGATGAACAGCGCATCGCCGTAAGTGAAATAATAATTTCCGCCCGATTGGTCGTAGTTCCCGAGTTCCGGATTTTGGTTCGGCACGTTGAAATGGTATTCATAATGGATCGTGTTGTCGTGGTTTCCCACTGTCGTAGCAGTCGGAATCTGACGCAGCACTTCCGGCGCAAAATAGGCATCGTATTCTTCTTCGAGGTAGCGGGTCTCGACCTGGTCGCCCGCTGATTGGATAAAACTTGTATGAGGGAATTTCTCAAGTGCTTTCTCCAGTGTGTCATTCCAGCCGGCGATGTCCGCATTCAAATCTCCGGAAGCGCCAATCTGCGGGTCGCCCATGAGGAGGAAATTATAAGAATCCTGCGGCCGGGTATGGAACCGGTAAGTATCGGTCCATTTTCCGGAACCGTCGCCGAACCGGTAAATATATTCAGCCGATGGCTCCAGTCCTGTAATCACCGCTTCATTAGCCGAATAGCCATCTGAAGCGGGAGCCAGTCTGGCAATGGCCTTTTTCGCCTGGACCGGCTCTGCTTCTTTGGAGAACTGATTGGTCACTTTAGCATATTCAATGACGCCTGGGGTGCCGGTTGCCGGCGAGTACCAGGAAAAATTCATTTCACTTTCATTGCTGCCCGGTGCGAATGCCAGGGCGCTGGCCAAATAGCGTGACGGCTCCGGGAAGACGGATGGCCCATTGCGGTCGAGGAGCAGATAAAACCGGTCGAACTCTTCCTGATAGCTGCCCGAGAAGCCCAGCAATTTGCGTCCCAGGCGGATATCCGCCTGGGCATAGGCAGGCGCTTCAGCCAGAGTGAGCGAAGTCGCTGCTGTACCTGAAGCTGCATACGAAGGTTGGGCAAGAGAAAAGACGAGACCCAACAGCAGCGCCGGCTTTATCCAAGATTTTAATATGCTGGATTTCATCGGTGCTTTGACCATTTATCTTCACTCCATTCCAAGAGATTTCACCAAGGTGTACTGTGCAGAAAAGGGAAAAACCACGCGAATTAATCAAGGAAAAAAAGGATATTGAGAAGCTATGACCGAAGGCTTTCAGAAAGCGGATCCTACTAATCCTTTCAAGGCATAAGGCAGACAAAAAAATGGATAATTTAATACATTTTTAATCCAATTAATGTAATAAAGGTTGTAACAGCCAATATTCAACATTATTATTTGATATTTCTGATTTTTATTATATCCTACACCTTTTCTGGATAAAAAGGAACCTTCTTCTTAGACTATTTGCATATTAAGACGCTGGACATGTGAAAAAAGTTCTTTTTTTGCCATCTTTCAAATACATCTTAAAATTCCCCAAAAAAATAAAGCCCGGAAATTCACGGGCTTTCTGATTATGTTGCAACTGTTTGCCGGTTGCCTTGCTTGGCTTCTTCGAGAAGGAGGCCTGCAATCCGTTCGATGTCCGGATTGAAGATCCGGTCTTCATCAATTGGTCCGGCAACGTTCCGAATTGCCTGAAGCCGTTCGGCAGTCCGGCCGGACAATTTTTCAGCCCCTCGGTATTCAACAGCCTGAGCGGCGCAGAATGCTTCAATTGCCAGCACCCTTCTTGCGTTTTCGATGACATCTCGCGCATGCCGCGCGCCGATCGTCCCCATGCTGACATGGTCTTCCTGATTCGCAGAAGACGGAATCGAGTCCACCGACGCTGGATGCGCCAAGGTCTTATTCTCCGAAACCAAGCTCGCCGCCGCGTATTGGAGGATCATCGCACCGGACTGAAGCCCCGGCTGCGGGCTCAGAAACGGAGGCAGCCCCTCATTCAATGCCGGGTTCACCAGCCGTTCAATACGGCGCTCTGAAATATTGGCAAGTTCCGCCATGCCGACTTTCAGGAAATCAGCAGCAAAAGCGATCGGCTGGCCGTGGAAATTGCCGCCTGAAATCACCACTTCCCCATCCTCAAAAATCAGCGGATTGTCCGTAGCTGCATTCATCTCGATTTCCAGTTTTTCTTTGACATAGCTGAGCACTTGCCAAGTGGCGCCATGCACCTGCGGAATGCAGCGGAGCGAGTAGGCATCCTGGACCCGGACATCGCCTTGGCGAGTTGCCAGCCGGCTGCCTTCAAGCCACCAGCGCATTCGTTCGGCCACTGCTGTCTGCTCTTTATAGCCCCGGGCTTCATGGACAGCCGGATGGAATGCATCCTTGATGCCATAGAGCGCCTGGAATGTCATTGCCGCTATCCATTCACTCTGGTATGCCAATGCCTCCGCTTCTATATAAGCGAGCGCCCCTTGGGCCGTCATGGCCTGCGTTCCGTTGATCAGCGCAAGCCCTTCTTTCGCTTCCAGTTCAAGCGGCGCCAAGCCAAATCGGTTCCAAACGCCTTCTGCCGGAACACGTTCCCCGCTGCGCCAAATTTCCCCTTCTCCAATTGCCACGAGAGCCAGATGGGACAACGGCGCCAAATCTCCGGATGCGCCGAGCGAGCCTTGCTGCGGAATCACGGGATGGATCCCTTCATTGACCATCATTGCCAGGCGTTCAGCCAGAATCGGACGGATGCCGGAAAAACCTTTCAGCAAAGCATTCAGCCGCAGTACGACCATCGCACGCGATACAGGCTCCGGAAACGGTGCTCCGATTCCACAAGCATGCGAACGGATCAGATGCAATTGAAGCGGGTTGCAATCTTCTCCGGCGATGACCACGTCGCTGAACTTCCCGAATCCGGTATTGATTCCGTAGACGGTCCGGTTTTCGGCCACAATCCGTTCGACAGCTTCACGGCTTTTGCGGACCTTCTCCATCGACTCCCTGTCCAGTTCGATCCGTTCATTTTCAAAAACGATTCTGCGGAGCTGTTCAATCGTCAAATCATTTCCTGTTAAAGTAATCATTCAAATTCCCGCCCTTCAAAAAAGATACAGTAGCTTAGGCTGCCGCATCTCCGATTATCCTCAGTATAAATTTTCTGAAAACAAAGCTCAAGGATTAATTACCAAATTTTAACAAGATACAGCGGCAGTGAATTAGCGCACTAAAGGATGAGGTAAGCAATCGGCGTAACAAATATAATGGTCAAGATCACGCGTTCGACCCAAATAACCACAAGTTTAGGAATTGAAAGCGGAATATCTGTCGCCACGATGCACGGCACCAGCGCCGAAAAGAATATGATTGAAGATACCGAGACCACTGCGACAACGAATTTCACCATGATCGCTGCTTCAGCTACAAGCAATGCAGGCAAGAACATTTCCGCGATTCCCAGCGCACTCGCTTTTGCAATCAGCATCGGTTCCGGCAATTGCATAGCCCAGGTGAACGGGAAGAACAGATAACCGAGCCAGTCAAAGACCGGTGTGAATTCAGCCAAGACAAGGCCCAGCAGGCCGATGGAAAGAATGGTCGGCAAAATGGCCATCGTCATCAGGAAGCCATCTTTCAAGTTCTGGATAATATTATCGACGAGTTTCGGGGAAGCGGCAACGGTTTCTCTCGCTTCGTTCCATGCCTTGGAAAATCTGTTGCCGTCGGTTTTTCCTTCCGGCTGCGGCGTCGCGTCCGGGTGGTAATCGTCTTTTATCTTCGAAAGCGGCCAGATGCGCACCGTTACCATCGTTACGAGGAATGTCACCACCAGCGTGACCCAGAAATACGTATTCCACATATCCATCAAACCGAGTGTCGAAGCGACAACGACCATGAACGTTGCCGAGACGGTGGAAAAGCCGGTCGCGATGATGGCGGCTTCCTTCGCTGAATATTTCCCTTCTTTATAAACCCGGTTGGTGATCAGCAGGCCGAGCGAATAGCTTCCGACGAACGAGGCCGCCGCATCGATGGCGGACCTCCCCGGCGTCTTGAACAAGGGCCGCATGATCGGCTGGACCAGCACCCCTATAAATTCCAACAGGCCATAGCCGACCAACAGAGCCAAAAAGACGGCTCCGATCGGGACCAGCAGACTGACCGGCACTACAAGCGCATTAAAGAGGAACGGCCCCATGTCCGGCGCAAAGAGCCAGGCAGGTCCTATGTTGAACATCACCATGATGCCGACGCCTAGGCCGACCACCTTGAACATGGAGAAGACCAGATCTACTGTGGATTTTCTCCAAGTACCGGCAACGAACGGGTAAAGAGCGCCTGCTGCAATGACCGCGAGCGCGTAATACGGAACAGCGCCTCCGGCATTTGTGCGGATATAAGTGACGATATGGTCGAGCATGATGGAACTTTTCCCTGCAATGGTCACTGGAACAAAGAACATGAATGCACCGATGAAACTGTATACGAAAAACTTCCACATGGCCGCCGTCTTTTTAGCCGGCACAAAATCTGATTCTTTAACCCCTTTTACCACCATATCCCCATCCCCATCCCCATTCCATTAGTTTATGTCCGTAGAGCGAAGCCTGTCATAAATTGCAGCCACGCATACACCCCTGTTTTAACTGTGGCAGCCACATGATTATCTTTTGCGGGATCCAGGCAGACAAAATCGATATGCTTCACATTCGGCAGTTTGCCGATTTCCAGCAAAGCTTCAAACAGTTCTTCCGCTTTCATGCCGCCGGGCGTTGAAGCAGGAACACCCGGCGCCGCGCTGATGTCCAAGACATCGAGGTCGATGGTGGCATAAATCCGGTCAACGTGCGAAAGCTTCCGGGCAGCTTCCGCGATGGCTGCCGCCATACCGCTCTTCCGTGCTTCCCGCATCGTCACCATATGGATGCTGTGTGCATCCGCATAGTCGACGAGCGGCTTGGCATTGAAATAGCCGTGCAGCCCGATGTTTACTATGTTCCGGCCTTCCACCGTTTCTCCGTCAATCAATTGTCGGATCGGTGTGCCGTTCGCCGGCCCGAGCTCAGCCGGATCCCGGACATCGAGGTGGGTATCAAGCTGCAGGATGCCAATGGTCTCTTCCGGGAAAGCAGCTTTGATGCCCCGGACGGCGCAAGCGGTCGTTGAATGGTCTCCGCCGATCATGCACGTGGTCTCGCCTGCAAGCTCCCTGGCTGCCGATTCGATGCGCCGGTGCGATTCCAGGATATCCGTAGTATGCATGGAGACGTTTCCGGCATCCCGCACGGAAATTCTGCTGAGGTCCACCCGCTCGTCCAGGTTGTACACCGTAAAACCTTTCCACATCTTGCGGAACGCATCCGGGTATTCGGATGCGGCAGAAGCGGAAATCGACGAGCGCGACAATGGAGCGCCAAACAACACAACATCCGCTTGCCCTTCCTGCTTCACCCATTGATGGACATGGGTCGCTTCACCTTCCGGCTGCCAGATCCATTCAGGTTTTTTCAAATAGCTCATCCAACCACCCGCTCCCCGTTTTTCCAGACAGACTCAACATGGTTCACGCCGAACAGATACTGCAATTCTTGATAGCTATGCACGCCCCACAGCACAACGTCCGCCCCTTTGCCTGTTTCAAGTGAACCAACCCGATCCTGGCGGTTGATCGCGCACGCCGCGTTATAGGTCGCAGCGGCGAGTGCTTCTGCCGGGGTCAGGCGCATGGAAATGCAAGCCAGGTTCATGACAAGCGGCATCGAGACGGTCGGTGAAGATCCCGGATTGCAGTCAGTCGATACGGCAACCGCGACGCCCCTGTCAATCATCTTCCGCCCTTCGGCCGCTTCTTCCCGCAAATACAGCGCGGTCGCCGGCAGCAGGCAGGCGATCGTGCCCGCAGCCGCCATCGCTTCGATTCCCTCATCCGAGGCTTTCAATAAATGCTCTGCCGAAATGGCGCCCACTTTTGCGGCAAGTTCCGCTCCGCCGTAGGAGACGATCTCGTCCGCATGGATTTTTGGCGTCAGCCCATAGCGCTTGCCGGCTTCGAGAATGCGCTCCGACTGTTCAGGTGTAAAGACATTCCGTTCGCAGAAAACATCATTGAATTCCGCAAGTCCAGCCGCTTTCGGCAACATTTTTTCTATTAGATGATCCACGTATTCATCTTCCCGGCCTTTATACTCGGCCGGCACCGCATGCGCGCCCATGAATGTCGGCACCAGGTCAATCGGATGTTCCGCATTCAACCGCTTCATGACTTCAAGCTGTTTCATTTCCGTTTCCAGGTCCATGCCGTATCCGCTTTTCCCTTCCACTGTCGTGACGCCGTGCACCAAGAAAGCATCCAGCCGCTTCCGGCTCTGGTCGTATAATTCTTCCTCCGAGGCTTCCCGGGTCATGCGCATCGTGGCATGGATTCCGCCGCCGGCATTCATGATTTCCATATAGGAAACGCCTTGCAGCCGCTTCTCGAACTCCCCTTCGCGGCTGCCTCCGTATACCACGTGGGTATGCGGATCCACTAGCCCGGGCGTGACCAAGCGTCCTGCTGCATCGACCACTTCCGCTTCACCGGAACGCCCTCCATAGGTGAGTGCCAGGTCATCGGTCGTCCCGACAGCCTGGATGATGCCGTCTTCCAGCCAAAGGCTGCCGTCTTCAATGATGCCAAGTTCGCTCATGGCGGCACCCGACCGCGGGCCCGCCTGGCCTTTCAATGTCGCGAGCAATGCATGTTTGATCCATACCGGCTTAGCCATGGTGTCCGCCATCCCCTTTCATCATCGGGATGCGGATTCCTTTTTCGCGTGCCGTCTTTTCAGCAAGTTCATATCCGGCATCCACGTGGCGGGCGACGCCCATCCCCGGATCGGTCGTCAGCACGCGCTCCAGCCGCGCTTCCGCATCCTTCGTCCCGTCCGCAACTATGACCATACCAGAGTGTATCGAGTACCCCATTCCGACGCCGCCCCCGTGATGCAAGGAAATCCATGTGGCGCCGCCGACAGCATTCACCAGCGCATTCAGAATCGGCCAGTCCGCTACGACGTCCGAGCCGTCTTTCATCGATTCGGTCTCCCGGTTCGGAGATGCGACAGAGCCTGAGTCGAGATGATCCCGCCCGATGACGATCGGCGCGCTCAGCTCGCCGCTTGCCACCATGTCATTGATGATCTTCCCGAAACGCGCGCGCTCTCCGTAACCGAGCCAGCAGATCCGCGAAGGCAGCCCTTGGAACTGGATTTTCTCCTGCGCCATTTTGATCCAATTGCAAAGATGCGTGTTGGCACTGAATTCCCGCAGGATCACTTCATCGGTCTTGCGGATATCTTCCGGGTCGCCGGATAGCGCCACCCAGCGGAATGGCCCTTTTCCTTCACAAAACTGCGGACGGATATAGGCAGGCACGAACCCCGGAAAATCAAAAGCATTTTCCACGCCTTCATCTTTTGCCACTTGGCGGATATTATTGCCATAATCGAACGTCACAGCGCCCCGGTCCATCATTTCGAGCATGGCGCGGACATGCTTCGCCATCGATGCTTTGGAACGCTTCACGTATTCTTTTGGGTCCGACTCCCGCAGCGCGGCTGCCTCATTCAACGCCATGCCGGACGGGATATAGCCGTTCAACGGATCGTGCGCCGACGTCTGATCCGTCAGCACATCCGGTGTGAACCCGCGTTCAAGCATCTCAGGGAGTATGTCCGAGGCATTGCCGAGCAAGCCGATCGACAGCGCTTTGCCCTCGGCTTTTGCTTCCTCCGCCAAGCGGATCGCTTCATCGAGCGAATCCGTCTTCACGTCGGTGTAGCGCGTCGCGATGCGCCGGTCGACCCGGGTTTCGTCCACTTCGATGCCGATGCAGACGCCGCCCGCCATCGTCACCGCAAGCGGCTGCGCCCCGCCCATGCCGCCGAGGCCGGCAGTCAATGTGATTGTGCCTTTCAGCGATTCGCCGAAATGCTGTTTCGCGAGTTCCGCAAATGTTTCGTATGTTCCTTGGACGATGCCTTGCGAACCGATATAAATCCAGCTGCCCGCCGTCATCTGCCCGTACATCATCAAGCCTTTCTTATCGAGTTCATGGAACGTCTCCCAATTGGCATAAGCCGGCACGATGTTGGAGTTGGCAATCAGGACCCGCGGAGCATTTTCATGGGTTTTGAAAATCGCCACCGGTTTTCCGGACTGCACCATGAGCGTTTCATCGTTTTCCAGCTCCTTCAATGATTTGACGATGGCATCAAAACTTTCCCAGTTCCGCGCCGCCTTGCCGATGCCGCCGTAGACGACCAGGTCTTCCGGGCGCTCCGCCACTTCATGGTCGAGGTTGTTCATCAGCATGCGGAGCGCCGCTTCCTGCTGCCAGCCTTTTGTATTCAATTCAGTTCCGCGGTAGCGGACAACTTTTTCTTGTGAAAGGGTTTTCATTTTTCTTCTCCTCCTTTTTCTTAATTTCAGTTTATAGAAACTATTCAATCTATATTTTTATAATTTCGAACATTTCTTATAATTTATTTCATTATTTATTCTTTATTTTTGCATAATGTTGTTTTATTGCTTTAAAATAATAAAAAAAGAGCTTCTTTTGCAAGAAACTCTCAACGGACATAATGGGTATGCTGTTTTCGGAAAAGCGACGGCGTGGCCGACTCGAACTTTTTATAGACGGCGCTGAAGTAAGAGGCGTTTGAGAAACCCGATAGGCGGGCGACTTCCTCAAGCGACAGGCGCGTTTCCTGCAGCAATTTCTTCGCTTCCTGCAGCCGCCGCTCCGTCAATGCGGCACTGAATTTCTTGCCGGTCTTCTGCTGGAACTTCCGGCTCAATGTACTCTTGCCCATATGCAGTGTTTCCGCACACGCTGCCAAACTCCAGGACGGGTCCCAGTAATGCGCCTCGATCAATTCCAGCGCTTTTTCCACCCCTGGCCCCTTGCCCGGCTCTTCCTTTTCCGCCATTGCCAATTCAGCGATAAAGCCGGCGGTTTCATCGACAATGCCGTAGACGACCGGCCCTCTGACGATGACTTCGAACACTTCGTGATAGCGCTTCTCCCAGCGGGCGTCTTTCAATCCGACCGCTTTCATGTAACGCCTGGCCTGGGCCAGCACACTTGTCAGCCGGATCCGGACCATCTCAGGATCCGGATACGGGCGCTCGTAATGGAGAAATTCCTCTTCCATCCACTTCCGCATCGCCTGGGCGTCCCGGGTTTCGAGCATCTCTATCCAAATCCGCTGCTCCAGCGGCGTCAGGAACGGATCGAGTTCCGTCCACCGGAGCATCCCGTGCTCCAGAACGATGATGTCATAGCCTTCGTAGAAAATCAGCGAAGTCATCTGCCGCGTCGTCTGGTAATAGGCTTTTACCGGCTCGTCCTGGTTTGCATTGACGAAAATCGACAAGGGTTCTTCGCTCTGCCCGTTCCATGCAGCATAGAACTTCCGGCACTCCTCTATGCATGCCTCCTCATCTTCCGACCGGTAGACGATCAGCACAAAATCGGAAAAATTGAAGACTTCCACCGGCTCATTGAACGGATACCCCCGCAGCACTTCGGAAAGCGCAGGGTAAACTTCCTTGTCCGCCGCCACCAGTGCCGCCATCGTGATGCCGCCAAGCGGCTCGGCGCGGTTGAAAAAATCCTCATAGGCGAGTGCATGGCGGATATTCAATCCGGCTTCCGCCGGTGAATTGCGCAGCCGGAACCGGATCTGCTGGACCAGTTTGATAAACACCATCGGATCAAACGGCCGGAACAGCAGGTCTTCCGCTTTCCCCTGCAGGGCACGGTATGCCGTCAAGAAAGTGCGGTCGGAGGAAAGCCCGATCCAGGTCTGGTTGGACGCTGAGAGCCACCGTTCCAGTTCAGGGGTCCACAACTCCATATCGACGATCAGGCAGTCTGCCGCTCTTTCTTTTTCCGTAAAGGCGACCTGCACCCCGTTCAAATGCGATTCAATGACCCATTGGAGCCCCTGGGCCTCGAGGGCGTTCCGGGACAGAATGGCAATCTCCACGCTTTCACCTGCTTTCCTAAGTTATTCCACCCGCCCGAAATGGCGGAGCGGCGAGATGCGGTACTTCACTTCGCCAAGCACCGCATCCCGCTGGATAAAGCCGATGGTCCGGGAGTCCACACTGTTCAGCCGGTTGTCGCCGAGGACAAAATAATAGCCGGTGGGAACCGTGAATTCCCCGAACTCGGTTGTCAGCTGCGGATAGCCTTGTTCTTTTGCCCACTCCCGGTTTTCCTTCAGATAAGGTTCTTCCATTTTCCTGCCGTTCAAATACAGCTGATCTTCTTCCATCTTCAGCCGGTCTCCGGGAATCCCGATCACCCGCTTGATGAAATTCTTGCCTTCCGGCGCCTTAAAAACAATGAGGTCGAAATTTTCGATCGGACTGATTTTCACCAGCAGCACTTTATCGTCCTCCTCGAACGTCGGCATCATGGACCGGCCATGCACCGACACCGGTTCGAACAGGAACTGGCGGAAAACCAGGATGATCAACGCAGTCAGCAGGATGATCTTCATCCAGGCAACCAGCTCTCTTATGGCTTGTTCGTTCATGCCCTTCCCCCTGTTTCAATAGTGTATTTTCATCTTACTACAGCCCTCCGGCAGTTGCACATTCGGTTTTGCTATTCGCATTCCGGATTGATACAATTGTGTAAATATTAAAAATAGGAGGACAATACCATGAAAACCTTATCTACGAATAAAGTCATCTACAGCTTTTCGTCCATGAATGAGCCGGTCATGCGCGCCAAACCGGGCGATACGGTGGCTATCGACACCTATGACTGCTTCCAGAACCAGATCCAATCCGAAGAGCAGGAAGTATCGGCGATCGACTGGAATGAAATCAACCCGGCCACCGGCCCAATCTTCATCGAAGGGGCGGAAATCGGCGATCTTCTTAAAGTGACGATCGACGATCTTGAAATCGGCAGCCAAGGCGTCATGGTGACCGGCCCCGGGCTCGGAGTCATGGGCCACCGCATGGAAGCGATGGAATCGAAGATCGTTCCGATCAAAGACGGGAAAGCTGTATTCAATGAACAATTGGAATTGCCGCTGAATACGATGATCGGCGTCATCGGCGTCGCCCCGGAAGGCGCTCCAGTATCCTGCGGGACGCCTGGGGCGCACGGCGGCAATATGGACACGAAGCTTATCACCAAAGGCGCGACACTCTACTTCCCCGTGTTCGCTGAAGGCGCGCTGTTCGCACTGGGCGATTTTCATGCGGCCATGGGCGACGGCGAAGTGAGCGTCTCCGGCATCGAAGTGCCCGGGCGCGCCACCGTGACGTTCGATGTCATCAAAGGAACGCATTCCAAATACCCGATCCTCCAGAACGAAGACGGGTTTGCGCTGCTTGTTTCCGCAATGACGCTCGATGAAGCGATCAAAATTGCGGTGGAAGAAACAATCGACCTACTGCTGCCGCATACCGATATGAGTGTCAGCGAAATGACGATGCTGATGAGCGCAGCCGGCGAAGCACAGATCAGCCAAGTGGTCGATCCGCTTGTGACTGCCCGCTTCTTCGTGCCGCAGCACATACTGGATTCATTGGGGATTAAATTGTTTGCATAAAGGGGCCAGATTATGTTCAAAGGAGAAAAAATCCGTTTGACCGCAATGCGGGCAGAAGATTTGCCCATCTACAGGACGTGGAACAGCGAAGCCGCTTTCGGGCGCAACTACAATTCCAGCCCGATCCGTGAAGTTTCCGAAAAACAGGCAACGGAATGGTTCCAGGAAAGTTCGGACAAGGATTACCGCTTCGCCATCCGCCCGGTTGACAACGAAAACTTCATGGGCGTCTGTGCCATCGAAGACATCGAATGGCCCCACCGGATTGGCTGGCTCTCCATTGCGCTCGGGGAGGATTATCAAGGCAGCGGATGCGGGACGGAGGCGATGCGCTTGCTGATGCATTACGCCTGGAACGAACTCAATCTTCACCGCCTCCAACTGACAGTCTTCGGGTACAACGCGCCCGCAATGGCCATGTACGAAAAGCTGGGCTTCCAAAAAGAAGGCGTGTTCCGCGAATTTCTGCAGCGCGACGGCAAGCGCCATGACATGTATTTATACGGCAAATTGGCGTCTGAATCATCGGACTTTTGAGCGCAGCGCCATTTTATGTTACACTCAATGAAAAACTGTAGGTGATTAGAATGGTTGGAAGAAATGACCCTTGCCCATGCGGCAGCGGAAAAAAATACAAGAAATGCCACGGAAAACAGCAGACGGTTTCCATCAATGACTTGGTGAACGAAGAATTGTTCAAAGTTCGCCAGCAATTCTTCTCGGAAAACCCGAATCAGGAACAACTGCCAGCTTTCCGCGAACTTCAGCAGGAATGGCAGCCGCGCTTGATGCAATCCATGGCGGAAAACGACGCACAGGCTTTTGTGATTGAGAACTTCCTATTCATGCAAAAGCCTGAACTTTGGGAAGCTTTCCTGACAAAACAAGTGGAGATCGCCCAGCGCCCGTCCACTAAAGAAGTGCTTGAAAACTGGAAAGACGCCAAAGTGTTCCTTGGGCAATACGTTGAAGGAAACGAAGCGTCTGCGCAGTTCAAGGATGCCTTTACCGGTGAAACCATCCAGATGACGGACCAGCCGCCGACGGATATGCAGGACGGCCAAGGCCTCCTGGCGATCCTTCTGCCGGATTCCCGCATCGGAAAAGACGGCGCGTTGTTCCTGAACGGCTACTTGACAGTCGTCGGCGACTTCGACCCGCTTTTCGAAGCAGTGAAAGCGAAGATGGCCGAAGCGAACACGGCTGATGGCGCCGCTTACCTGCGTGACAATTACTTGGCAGTCGTGGAAATGATCGTGAAGTATTCGACGGGTACAGTCGACGAAAGCATTGAGCTTTCGCCTGAACACGAATCTGTAATGGCGGAACTCGCCAAGCATGTCGACAAAGCTGATTTTGATGCGGAAACTGTTGATAACGTGACCAGCATCCTGAACAGCTACCTGGTAAGCCAGCAGCCGTCGGTCCAAAAACCGGAAGCGCTCGTTGCCGGCTACTGGAGATTCCTTCAGGATCACGAATTGATCAAAGGGCCGATGCTCGCTCCAAAAGATCTGAGCGAAAAATTCGGCGTTTCCTCAAGCACGATCCTAAAACGTTCAAAAGAATTCGGTTCTTATTTCGAAGAGCTTTTGGCGAAAAATTAATCTATCAAAAAGGGCAGCTTCCGGCTGCCTTTTTTATTTCCGCCTTTCAGCCGGTTTGCCGGAAATGATTGAACTATCGAACGGAAACTGCCGCATTTTCGTTTGCTGCCGATTTCGCCGGGAAAGTAAGGAATAAAGGAATTAGAAAAACTGCTGGGTTCCCTTTTTCCGTGGATAACTTCCTTTATGCACAAAATATGGGGGATATCCTCCTTTACCGGGGGATAACAGGCAGGTTTTCCGGAAATCCGGACGCAAATCGGGCTTATCCACATGTTGATAAGTGCGGCGGCTGGATGCTTTTCTATTGAAAGGGGAGGTAGTATGTTCTCGATCACGCTAGACAGCTTTATCCGTATCATTTCTGTGGGCATACTTGCTTACATTGGGTTAGTGGTTTTTTTGCGCGCGTCCGGAAAACGGACGCTGACCAAATTGAACGCTTTTGACTTGGTGGTCACGGTGGCGCTCGGTTCTACGCTCGCTACCATTCTTCTCAGCAAGGATGTCAGCCTGCTGGAAGGATTGACAGCATTCGCTTTGCTGATTTTGATGCAGTTTGCCATCACTTTCATGGCCGTCCGCTGGAACGGCTTCAGCAAATTCATCAAATCCGAACCGCAATTGCTTTATCTGGATGGTTCATTTCTTGAAGGGGCGATGAAAAAGGAGCGGATCAACAAAGCCGAAATATTGCAGGCCGTCCGCAACCAAGGGACCGGCGACATGGAGGGCGTAAAAGCCGTCGTTCTCGAAACCGACGGAAGCTTATCCATTATCAGCGGACAAACGGGCGATGCGTTGGCAAATGTAAAATCGGATAGGAAAATATAAAAAAGTTCCGGAATGTCCCGGAACTTTTTTGCTTTATCTCGGCGTTTTCACACGCATTTTCCGGTGTTCCCGGCGTGCAGGCGCCGTTTCGTGGAAAAGCTTTTCCCCTTCTGACTCCGGAATGACTTTCGGCACTGCCACCGGCTTGCCGTCTTCCCCCATCGCCACCATGGTCAGGAATGACTCGGTCGTCAGCCGTTCTTCGCCGGTCTGGAGATTCTGCGATTTGACGCGGACATAGACTTCCATCGATGTGCGCCCGGTCGATGTGACATTCGCTTCCAATTCAAGCACATCGCCAACATGGGCTGACGACAGAAAATCGACCGAATCGATCGACGCTGTCACGACCTGGCAGCGCGAGTGCTTCATCGCAGAAATTCCGGCGATCTCATCGATATAGGCAAGCACTTTCCCGCCGAAAATCGAATCCATGTGATTGGTATCAGGCGGCAATACGAGTTTAGTCTGGATGGTGCGGGATTCTTTCATAGGCCTTGCTTCCATTTTCAACACTCCATTTCTTCTGGAACTTATACTGTCTATTCTCCTCTATGATATATTAAAAATAAGGAGGAATCGTTATGACAGAATTATTGAGAATCTTGAACACACCTGAATTCCAATCCAAAGAAACATTAAAAGAACAATTAGCTGCCCTTGGCATTCAGGCAGGAGACGCACTTGTCGTCCATTCCTCGCTGAAATCGATGGGATGGATCGCTGGCGGCCCTCAGGCTGTCGTAGAAGCGTTAATGGAGACCCTGACCGCTGATGGGACATTGGTCATGCCCGCACAGTCTACGGACAACTCAGACCCTTCTAATTGGATGAACCCGCCCATCCCTGAAAACTGGCATCAGCCGCTCCGCGAAGGATTGCCGGCTTTTGACCCTCACCTGACGCCGATGCGCGGCATGGGGAAGATCCCGGAAACCTTCCATCGCCACCCGGGAACAATCCGCAGCCCGCACCCTTCCCATTCGTTCATCGCTTGGGGCAAGCAGGCGGCGGAATGGATGAGCGAACAGCCGATTGAAAATTCCTTCGGCCCCGGCTCGCCTCTCGGAAAAATGATGGACAGCGAAGTCAAGATCCTGCTGATCGGGACCGGTTTTGATTCGTGTACGGCGCTGCATTACGCAGAGTTCGTCCAGGAAAACCGGACAACGTCTCCACAAGGCGCGGCAGTCATGAAAGACGGCAAGCGGCAGTGGGTGGAATTCGCCTGCGTGGATATGGATTCCGAACGCTTTCCAGAGCTGGCCAAAGCATATCCGGGCGATATCCAAACCGGCATGCTCGGGCAGGCGGAAGTGAAACTTGTAAGGATGCGTCCGTTGGTCGAATTCGGCATTGAGTGGCTGAAAGCCAATCCGGCTCCAATAGAAGAGGGACAATAATAAAGCCTGCCCGCGAATTTCGCTGGCAGGCTTTACGCTGCAATGACTTCATCCAAAAGATTTTCAAGCCGTTCGTTATTCGTGTTGAAAGAATCCACAAACGCATTGATGATTTCAGCCGGAGCGGCGATCTTTTCCCACTCCAGCCGGTATCCTGCATTCAATGCCAACTGCCGGGCGAATTCCCGTACAGTGCGTCCGTTCCCTTCACGGAACGGATGAAGGGCATTCAATTCTGCCAGGTAATGGGCCAGACGGGAGATCAGCTTCTCCCGCGGCAGCCCTTTCAAGTAATTTTCCTCTGCCAGCCCGGCAAAGATTTTGCGCATTTCTACATCGATGAATTTCGGATGGGCGAAAGAAGAAGAACCTTTTGAAATCATTTCTTTCCGCAGTTCACCGGCGAATGGGTAGACATCCTGCAAAATATACCGATGGATTTCCAGGAAAGCCTCCATATCAAGCGGGTCTTTCGGCGGGCGGATCCGCAATTCCGACAGACGGAACAGCGTATAGACCTTCTCCAGTTCTTTCAGCTTCTCTTCGTCCTTCAAATCAAAAAGATTGATGAGGATATCCGTGTCAGGGTAGCAATACATCGATGTATGCTGGTATTTAGACATCGAACTTCGTTTTAATGGCCCGGTGGAATTGAGCTTCCGTCCGTTCACCAGTCAAGACCGACCGAACAAAATTCTCATCCTCATTGGTTACATCAAACCCTTCCGTAACTAGAGAGTGGGATGCATAAGAAATCGCGTGGTTGGCTTGTTCATGGGAAACACGGTTAACTAATTTCGTCAAGATCATGACCACCTTTCATTCCTTTATTGTAGCATTTCCGGGCCCTAAAATCCATTCTGAACCCTGATTCTGAAAGGGTTTTCAGCCGCTCGAGGCGATTTTTCGGCATAACAAAACCGGGTGCCTGAAGCACCCGGTTTTGTTATGCCTGCTGTTGCAATTCTTTCGTCTCCTCTGCCGTAAACGGCCGGGAACGGGTCAAAAACCGCTTGCCTTCGACGCCTTCGAGCGAAAACATGCCGCCCCGCCCTTCCACTACGTCAATGATCAGCTGCGTATGGCTCCAATAGTCGAATTGATTCTTGTGCATATAGAATTCACTGCCGCCGATGACGCCGAGCAGCACATCCTGGTCGCCTAAAAACAAATCGCCGACCGGATAGCACATGGGGGAGCTGCCGTCGCAGCAGCCTCCGGACTGATGGAACATGACCGGCCCGTGCTTGCTTTTCAGGAGCTCGATCAATTGGAGCGCTTCGTCTGTCGCAATTACACGTTCGACCATAGTCTATCCCTTCTTTCTAATCAAAAGAACCCTTGCTTGTCTTCGCTGTAGCTGACGAGCATGTTTTTCGTGTTCTGGTAATGGCTGAGCATCATTTTGTGGTTTTCACGGCCGAAACCGGACATTTTGTAGCCGCCGAATGCTGCGTGCGCAGGATACTGGTGGTAGCAGTTTGTCCAGACGCGTCCTGCTTGGATGCCGCGGCCGAAACGGTAAGCCGTATGCGTATCGCGTGTCCAGATGCCCGCTCCAAGACCGTATAGCGTATCATTCGCAAGTTCCATTGCTTCTTCTTTCGTCTTGAAAGTGGTCACGGAAACGACCGGACCGAAGATTTCTTCCTGGAAAATGCGCATTTTATTGTTTCCTTTGAAGACGGTCGGTTTGATATAGAAGCCTTCAGCCAGGTCGCCTTCCAATGTATTTCGGTCGCCGCCTGCAAGAACTTCAGCGCCTTCCTGCTTGCCGATATCCAAGTAGGACATGATCTTCTCCATCTGTTCCTTGGAAGCTTGAGCCCCCATCATCGTTTCCGGATCCAGCGGATTTCCGATTTTGATCGCTTCAACGCGTTTCAAGGCGCGGGCCATGAACTCTTCGTAAATGTCTTCCTGGATCAATACGCGGGATGGGCACGTACATACTTCGCCTTGGTTCAGCGCAAACATGACAAACCCTTCGATCGCTTTATCAAGGAAAGCATCGTCTTGGTCCATGACGTCCTTGAAGAAGATGTTCGGCGATTTGCCGCCCAGCTCCAACGTCACCGGAATCAGGTTTTGCGATGCGTACTGCATGATCATCCGGCCGGTTGTCGTTTCGCCGGTGAATGCCACTTTGCTCACGCGCGGGCTCGAAGCAAGCGGTTTTCCTGCTTCCAGTCCGAAGCCATTGACGATATTCAAAACGCCTGGCGGAAGAAGGTCGCCGACCAGTTCCGCCCAAACCATGATGCTCGCTGGTGTCTGTTCAGCCGGTTTCAATACCACACAGTTTCCTGCAGCTAAGGCAGGCGCCAATTTCCAAGTTGCCATCAACAGCGGGAAGTTCCAAGGGATGATCTGCGCTACAACGCCAAGCGGCTCATGGAAATGGTAAGCAACTGTATTTTCGTCAATCTGGCTGAGCGACCCTTCCTGTGCACGGATGACTCCTGCAAAATAGCGGTAATGGTCGATCGCCAATGGAATGTCGGCATTCAGCGTTTCACGGACAGCTTTTCCGTTGTCCCATGTTTCGGCGACTGCCAGCATTTCCAGGTTCTCTTCCATCCGGTCAGCGATTTTCAAAAGGATATTCGCCCGTTCCGTTACGGAAGTTTTGCCCCATGCATCTTTTGCCGCGTGAGCCGCATCCAGTGCCGCTTCCACGTCCTCAGCTGTAGAACGCGCGACTTCCGTGAATTTCTTGCCGTTTACCGGGGAAACGTTATCAAAATACTGGCCTTTTGCCGGAGCACGCCACTCCCCATTTATATAGTTTTCATAGCGTTCCTTAAACGAGTGTTTAGCTCCTTGCGTATTCGGCATTGCGTATTCCATTACCATTCTGTTTCCTCCCTTTATTTGTATAGTTCGCTTCTTTGTATGCGCTTACAGGAAATCCGGCATTTCAGCACATGCGAAGAAACGGCTTACCTTCTATATTGTCAAAAAAGTTAGAAAATTGCAACCCCCTATTAAGAATAGCCTCCTCCGTTTTGTTTGGCGGGCGCCAAGGGTATAATAAAAGCAGAAAGAAATAAGCAATGAAGGGAAACCATTATGCGAATCAATAAATTTTTAAGCGAAACAGGCATCACTTCCCGCCGTGGGGCGGATAAATTCATCGAAGACGGGCGGGTGACCATCAACGGGCAATTAGCCGAACTCGGAAGCAAGGTGCTGCCGGGGGACCAGGTCCATGTAGACGGCAAACTGATTGAACAGCCAAAAGAGGAATATGTCTATATCGCCCTCAACAAACCGGTCGGCATCACCAGTACGACAGAACGCCATATTGCAGGCAATATCGTCGACTTCGTCAACCATCCGCTCCGGATTTTCCATGTCGGCAGGCTCGACAAGGATTCAGAAGGGCTGATTTTATTGACCAATGACGGCGACATCGTCAACGAAATTCTGCGGGCTGAAAATGAGCACGAAAAAGAATATATCGTAAAAGTCGATATGCCGGTCACGGAATCCTTTTTGAAGAAGATGTCGGAAGGCGTTGAAATACTCGATACGAAAACGCTGCCGGCAAAAGCCGAGAAAATTTCAAAGTATACGTTCCGTCTGACCATCAAACAAGGGCTTAACCGCCAGATCCGGCGCATGTGCCAAGCCCTCGGCTATGAAGTGAGAAGTTTGAAGCGCGTGCGCATCATGAACATCCACCTTGGCAGCCTTGCAGTCGGCGAATGGCGCGATCTGACCGACAGCGAACGGAACGAACTGTTCCGCGAACTTGACTATACACCGAAACGATAGGAATAGGAGATGGAGATATGCTGACGATACAGAACACCCCCAATCATGCAGGCGTAAAAATAAGCGGCGATTATTTCGATTTGGACGAACTGAACAAAGCGATCTACCATGTTATCGGCGATGAAAACAAATACCATAACTACACCGGATCGCGCACCCGCCTTTTAGGGATTGCCTACGAAATCCGGCATGCAGCCCAGGGCGACCGCAACATCGAACCGGTCTTCAACGGCATGACCGAGCATATAAAAAAGCAGCACCGCTTTATCGCGCCGGACAAAAACATCTACTTCTCGGCTGAAGTGCTATGGCCTGAGATTTTATATGCCATTGTGGCTCTGAATGATTTTGTCCGCCTCCATCGGGAGGATCTCGAATTCCCCGACTGGGATCCTGAGCTCCATCTGATCCGGCATTTCCAGGCGCTCGTGCTGGATTGCCTGCACGGCCAAGTGCCTGAAGAGCAATACCAGACCATCCTGAAAACATTCAGCCAGACCCCTACGGTCAAAGATTACGCCGTTCAATACATCGACTTCCTAAACCTGAAATTTATCGATATGGCCAAACAGCAGCGCGAAAACACGCTCCCTGCTGTCGCGGTGAAAATCGCCGTGCAGGACAACGACTACCAGGCATTCCGCCAACAAGTCCTGACAGCCGCCACCCCGGCAAAAAAAGCCATACACGAAATCCAGTTCAAAGCCGAATACCCAGAACAAATCGACTGGTGAATAGAAAAGCGGAGGCGCCCTGGTAGATTCGACGGGCATAAGACGATTTGGCGAAGCGGCGTGTTTTCAGCCGCACAGCCGAAGCGGCTTATGACCCCGAGAATCTGGGCGCCGGAGCTGGACAATAGAAAAGCGGAAACGGCCGCTTAGGTTCGACAGGCAAGAGATAGCCCAAAAATAGTTTGGGCTATCTCTTTGCGACGAAGCGCAAAGCGCTGCAGGAGCAGAGGGTTTTAACGGACTGGCGAAGCGGCGCTTTTTGCCGCACAACCAGGCTGGCTTACGACCCGAGAACCTGGCCGTTGGAGCTGGACAATAGAAAAGCGGAGGCGCCCTGGTAGATTCGACGGGCATAAGGTGGAACCGGCTTTTATTGTTAACTTCCTTAATTACTGTCCTAAAACATCAAGAAACCGCGCTGATTCAGCGCGGTTTCTTTTATCCCTGTTTGATTTGCAGAACGAGAAAGTCACTGACTTCCAAGGCTTTCAAACTATGCCGTTCGCCTGGGGTCATGTGAAGGACGTTCTGCGGCGACACTTCCACTTCTTCCCCTTCTACCGTAAAGGCTACTTTCCCCGTCTTTACAATAATTAGGACATCTGCATCCACATCATGTTCCGCGACTTCCTCGCCCAACTGAAGCTGCATGTTGACGACATTCACTTTCCCGAAGTTCAGCACTTTATTTATGTGTTTATGTTTCTCATTCAAGTAATAAGGCGTATTGATCAATTCCATCATTCACCCTCCTTTTTCTTAACTCTATTCGACAGAAAAAAGCCGGGACCTTCCTTTTCCTTTGGAAGTCCCGGTTTTAATTCTGTTATTCGCCTTTCATTTCCGCTACTTTTTCAGGATTATTGTCAATCCATTCCTGGGCGACTGCGACAGGATCTTCGCCTTCTTCAATCTTCACGATCATTTTTTCTACTTCATCGATTGTAATGTTCCAGTTGCTAAGAAATTCATAAGCTTCTGGCGCATTTTCTTTCAATTCGCTGTTTGTGATGACTTCCACTGAAGAAGTTTCAAAAAATCCTTTTTCATTCGTCAGGACTTTCAGGTCGAATTTATTGAACATCGTATGCGGTCTCCAGCCGTAGAAGACCACCGGTTTTTCCTGTTCCATCATGCGCTGTGCCTGTGCAAGCATACCGCCTTCAGATGAATTGACCTGTGTAAAGTCGAATTCGTAAGCTTCGATGATTTCATCGCTTTCGATGGAGGCGCCCGCTCCTTTTTCGATGCCATAGAATTCGTTGTTGAATTCGCCTTCGCGGCCTTTCAAGTCTTCAAGGGAATTGATGTCTTCCATATAAGCCGGAACTGTCCACCCTGTATCCGCTTCCGGATAGCTTACAGCGGTGCTTTCGATTTTGCCTTCGAATTTGTCCAAGTAGTTTTGGTGCATCGGTACCCACGCATCCATGAACACATCAAGGTCTCCGCGTGAAAGGCCCATGTAGACGCTGCCGGCATCCGCTTCGGTCTCTTTCACTTCATAGCCCATATCCTCCAGGATCAAGCCGGCAATCTTTGTCGGTGGCACTGTGCTGGTCCACGGCGTCACACCAAACGTAATGGTTTTTTGGGATTGGCCAGCCGTCCCTTCTTCCGTTTCAGCAGTTTCCGATGAACAGGCAGCTGCAAATGCAGCCAATAAAATAATGGTAAGTGTCAGTAAAACTTTTTTCATTTTTAATTTCCTCTTTTCATTTTTAGAGTTTGCGTGCAAATCCTTGGGTGATCCGGTCCATGATAATGGCAAGGACGACGATTCCTAAACCGCCTGTCAGGCCAAGGCCGACATTAACGGTCGAAATCCCTTGCAGCACCACTGAGCCGAGGCCAGGAGCGCCGATCATCGAAGCGATGACTGCCATCGACAAGGCCAGCATCATCGTTTGGTTGATGCCTGCCATGATCGATGGCGTTGCGAGCGGCAGCTGGACTTTGGAAAGCAACTGCCACTTTGTCGAGCCGAATGCCTTGGAAGCTTCCACGACATCAGCCGGAACTTGCTGGATTCCCAGCGTGGTCATCCGGACTGCCGGAGGGGTCGCGAAAACGAATGTTGCAATCACTGCCGGCACATTGCCAAGGCCGAACAGCAGGATTGCCGGAATCAGGTAAACAAAGCTTGGCAATGTCTGCATAAAATCCAGTACAGGGCGTACAAGGTTCGCCATTGTTTTGTTCGTTGCTGCAAGGATGCCAAATGGAACCCCGATCAGAACCGATATAAACGTAGAAACCATGACGATGGCCACAGTCTGCATCGCCGATTCCCATAAGCCGACCGAGCCGAGGTAGAGTCCGCCCGCCAGAGCGAAAAGCGCCACGCCTTTTCCGGCGATTTTCCAGGCAAGCAGCACCAGCAGGACAGTCAGCAATTCAGGCGGAATGGCAATCAGCAGATTCGTCATTCCATCGACAAACGTCCGAAGCCCATTGCTGATGGCTCCGAAAAATTCACCGGTAACCGGCAACAGCCAGCCATCTACAAAGTCATTTGTCCATTGTTCAAGCGGAAGGTTGAAGTAGTTCATACAGCCGCCACCTCATCTTTCCCTAGAACCAGCCCTGAAAGAATGGAAACGCGGGAAACAATCCCCAAAAGCTTCTCGTCCTTTATGACCGCGAGAGGATATTTGGCTTCCACTGCGATGCCGAAAAGGTCATTCAACGGCGTATCAGGCGAGATGCTTTGAATGTCTTTGATGAGCACCTCTCCGATCGGCGCGCTTTCTTTATAAGCCTTGATGGCATCATCAATTGTCAGCAGACCTTGGAAGTTATTGTTTTTATCAACTACGAAGATGCTTGATACGCCAGCGTCTTCCATCTTTTTCACTGCTGCCAGCGCGCCGCTCTTGTCTGCCATATGGACAATCGGCTTTTTCATGACATGCGATGCCATGAGCACTTTGGAGCGGTCCACGTCTTTAACGAAATTCGAAACATATTCATTGGCCGGATTTTCCAGGATTTCATCCGCAGTCCCGACCTGAACGATTTCCCCGTTCTTCATGATGGCGATGCGGTCGCCCAGTTTCAGCGCCTCATCCAGGTCATGGGTGATGAATAGAATCGTCTTGCCCAATTTGCTCTGCAGATTCAGCAATTCATCCTGCATCTCTTTCCGGATCAGCGGATCAAGTGCACTGAACGCTTCATCCATCAGCAGGATATCCGAATCGTTCGCCAATGCCCGGGCAAGTCCGACGCGCTGCTGCATGCCGCCGCTCAGTTCTTTAGGGTAGCTTTTTTCGTAGCCCTGCAGCCCGACATCTTCGATCGATTTCTGGGCACGCTTGCTGCGCTCTTCTTTCTTGACTCCTTGGATTTCCAGTCCGTAAGCGACATTCTCCAAAACTGTCCGGTGTGGGAACAGCCCGAACTGTTGGAACACCATGCCTAGTTTTTCCCGTCTTGCTTTAATCAGTTCATTCTTATCCATCTTGGTAATGTCTTGTCCGTCAATCAGCACTTCGCCGTCAGTCGGTTCGATCAGCCGGTTGATCAGGCGGATCAACGTCGATTTCCCGCTGCCCGACAACCCCATAATGACAAAGAATTCACCCGGTTCAACTGAAAAACTGGCTTGGTTGACTCCGACTGTCATGCCCGTCTTGGCCAATATATCTTCCTTTTGTTCTCCGTTTTTCAAACGTTTGAGCCCTTGCTGGGGATGAGCGCCAAAGATTTTCGTTAAGTTGTTCACTTCAATCTTTTTCATCAACATTCTCCTCTATTCTCTTGTTCCAGTCTCAACGCCGGAATCCGATCGTTCGGCCGGCTTGTTTCGGCAAGTCCAGCCCTTTATGTTCGTCTTGAATCTTTTCAACTTTTTCAGCAACTGGCTTCGGAAACGGTGCGGGCCGCCCTTGTTCAGCATCCATGCCCATCAGCATCTGTTCGCTCGTCGCTACGATATCGCCAGCCGCATTTTCCATCTTCAAAAAGATATGGAGGCGTTTGGCATCGCTGTCCAAAAGCTGGTAGCTGACACGCAACGCTTCACCTTCATGGGCTTCCTTCAAATAACAAAGGTGCGTTTCCAGCGTAAACATCGTGTAAATGTATTGTTTGCGCGCTTCGGCATCCAAACCGATAGCTTCAATAAATTCATCAGCAGCCAAACTGAAAACTTTGGCATACGCCGCATCGTTCATATGGCCGTTATAGTCGACCCAATCAGGTTGAACTGAAACTTGAAATCTCAGGTTTGTATCCGCCATCGTGCTTCCTCCTAACAGATCCTCAGTTTTTTACAGCGGCTTTCGATTCCGGCCAATAGGACTCGACTAGATCCAGCAGCTCCACCAGGAACTCATTGCGTTTGGTTTCCAATTCAGCAATGGTCGTGTCTCCTGCATGGCTTTCGCAGCCGTTGATGACTTTTTCTTTCAGTTCATCCGTCAGTTCAGGTGCCTCAAGCTTTGTCCAGGGCAACTTCAGCGCAGGGCCGAATTGTTCAAGCATATGCCGCATGCCTTTTTCTCCGCCTGCCAAATGGAATGTCATAAACGGCCCCATCTGCGCCCAACGGAGCCCAGCGCCGTATACAATCGCTGCATCCACTTCTTCCGTGGTCGCAACGCCGTCATTGACCATATGCAGTGCTTCACGCCACAAGGCTTCCATCAATCGGTCTGCCAAATGCCCTTCAATTTCCTTTTGGATGATCAGGGGTTTCATTCCGATCTCTTGAAAGAACTGGCGTGCATGTTCCATGATCGCTGCATCCGTCTGTTTTCCGCCGACCAGTTCAACAAGCGGCAATATGTATACCGGGTTGAACGGATGGGCGACAATCAGCCGTTGTGGATGCTTTAAGCCTTCTTGGAGAATGCTTGGGACGATTCCGGAGGTACTGGAGCCGATGATTGCTTCCGGTTTGGCGTATTTGTCGATGTCCGCCAATACCGCTTTCTTCAATGCTTCACGCTCAGGTACGTTTTCTTGGATATAGTCCGCTCCGCGCACAGCTTCTTCGACCGTTTCTTTGAAGGTAATGCGGCTTTGATGCGCTCCTTCTGCCAGTCCCAGTTTCTCCAAGGACGGCCACGCTTGCGCAATTGCTTTTGTTGTCCGCTCTTTTGCGCCTTCAGCCGGATCGAATGCGATGACATCGAACCCGTTCGCCAAGAACCGTGCTATCCAGCCATTGCCGATTACTCCGGTTCCAACTACGGTTATATTTTTGATTCCGTGATTTCCTTTGTTCATGATTTTCCTCCTCCATATGGATTTCTGAGCTGGTAATGGATTCTTGCTTCCGCTGGAGTCATAACTTCAACGCCGGCTTCATGCAATTTTTTCACTGCAGCGTCTACCAACTGCTCGTTCGTTGCGAATACCCCTTTGCCCAGGTAAAGGTTGTCTTCGAGTCCGACACGGACGTTGCCGCCGTGCTGCGCTGCCATTTCCATAATCGGCATCTGCAATCGGCCGATTCCGAATGCCGACCAATGGGCATTATCCGGAAGTCGGTTTTTCATATATAGCATCGTTTCCTCATCCGCTTCCGCTCCCCACGGGATACCGAGACAGAATTGGAACATCGGATCACCGTCCACCAAACCTTCCTCGATCAGTTGCTTTGCAAAACGCAGATGGCCCGTGTCAAAGCATTCCAGCTCCGGCTTCACGCCGCTTTCCTGGATCAGCTTCGCTTGTTCGCGCAGCCAATTTGTCGGGCTCATATAGACCATGTCCCCGAAATTGACACTTCCGCAGTCCAATGTACACATTTCCGGCAAAAGCGAGCCTACCGGTTCGTGCCGTTCGCGCGGCACCTGCATATCTGTGCCTTTGCCGCCGGCTTCCGGATTCGCTAAATTCGGAATGAAATCTCCCCCGCCGCCTGAAGTGATGTTGATGATGACATCTGTTTCCGATTCGCGGATGCGCTCCACGATTTCCTTGTAATGGTTCAGGTCGTGGCTGATGCCGCCCGTCTTAGGATCCCGTGCATGGACATGGGCCACAGTCGCTCCTGCTTTTGCGGATTCAATGGCTGATTCGGCGATTTCTTTGGGCGTTACCGGCACATAGCTGCTTTTTGCGGTTGTGTCGCCTGCACCCGTCACTGCTGCCGTTAATAATACTTTTTGTTTCAAATCAATTCCTCCTTTTTTTGGTTCTATCGACTCATTCTTTTTATGTATTTTGTAATTATAATTATTCTTCGTTTTTTCAGCACTTTTAAACTGTACCATCTGGACGGTAACGTTTCAAGGTCATTTTTAGAATTTCTACAGCCCTTGAATAAAAGTTATGGGTTTTCCCGCCTTTAGGCACTGCCCTTAAAGGATTTACAAAAACCAGATTGTCCAATTTTTTCAACAAAAAAAATCCACATCCTTCGAAGAGGACATAGATTTTCGGCCGGTCATTCGCTGGCCCAAGAGATTAACTTTTTATAAATAGCCGTCTTTTTTTCATCGGTCAATTGGTTGAGATCGAAGAGTTCGTTGAGCCAGATGCCATCTGTAGCGAGCCGGATAATCGTAGCTTTCACAGGGTCGATTCCATCGTTTTCAATCTCCGATTGCCATTCCATGTACAGGTCCCGAATCGGGTTCAGCAGTTCCTCATTTACCGCTTTTGCAGCCAAAAGCCCCGAATTCATATCTGTTTTTTTATACGGATTATTGAAAGTGACATCTACGTAAGACGTGAGCCATCTTCCTTTTTCTAAGTTGGATTCGTGTGCCGCGGCTGCTATCTTCTCGCGGTAATTCTCCGCCAGATGTTCGACCATTCCCTGAACCAATGCTTCTTTCGAAGGAAAGTGATACAGCAGGCCTCCTTTGCTGACCCCCGCTTCTGCTGCTGTTGCTTCTAATGTCAGATTGAAGATCCCTCTTTCACTGACTATTTTTGATGCTGCATGTAATATTTCCACTTTTCTTGTCACTCTGCCCATACGAAACCCCTCTACAATGAATTTGCCTTTCACTATACTACCTGGACGGTTTTTTTACAAATAGATTTATCGGCCTGTTTTGAAAACAACCAGTATCAGGGATGTTCTTATAACAGTAAATCCAGCACTTTTTAACCGTCGCATCAAAGAACAAACCATTTTTTCAGAAAAGAAAACCGGGCTTCCCTTGGAGGAAACCCGGTTTTTTAATACTTTTTTTATTCGACCATTTGGATAAACTGGCGCGTGCGTTCGTGCTTCGGATTTTCGAAGAACGTCTTCGGATCGGAAGATTCAATGATGACGCCTTTGTCCAGCATGATGACGCGGTCTGCCACTTCCTTGGCAAACTTCATCTCATGAGTGACAACAACCATCGTCATGCCCTCTTCCGCCAACTGTTTCATGACCTGTAGCACTTCGCCCACCAGTTCGGGATCCAGCGCTGACGTCGGTTCGTCAAACAGCAGCACTTTCGGCTCCATTGCAAGCGCCCGGGCGATTGCCACCCGCTGCTTCTGTCCGCCCGACAGTTTGCTCGGGTACACATTCGCCTTGTCGCCGAGCCCTACTTTTTCAAGCAGGGACAATCCTAATTGCTTCGCTTTTTCCTTGTCCATTTTTTTTACAATGATCGGTGCTTCGATGACGTTTTCCAATACCGTTTTGTGCGGGAACAGATTGAAGTGCTGGAAAACCATCCCGACTTCCGCCCGGATATCCGGCAATTTGTCCTTTTTCGGATCGATGGTATGGCCGTCAATCGTTATTTTTCCGCTGTTCATTTCTTCTAAAAAGTTGAAGCAGCGCAGAAGCGTACTTTTACCGGATCCGCTGACTCCCACAAGAACGACCACTTCCTGGGGCTTTACATGCAGATCGATGCCTTTCAGCACTTCCAAATCACCAAATGATTTATGGATGTTTTCGCCAATAATCATGATCTTAACCCCCTCACACTTTGTCTACATCCAGCCTGTTTTCATACCATCTGACGATGTACGTGAAAATCATGACCAGGACCAAATAATAGAAGCCTACAACGATGAATGTTTCAAACTGTTTGAAGGAGCTTGCGGCTGCCCGGTTGGCCACCGAGAACAGTTCCGCTACCCCGATCATCCAGACCAGGGAGGAATCCTTCAACGTGATGATAAACTGGTTGCCAAGCGGCGGGATGGAACGGCGCAGCGCCTGCGGGAAGACAATTCTCCGCATCAACTGGCTGTTCGTCATCCCGAGCGCACGGCTCGCTTCCGTCTGGCCGTGGTCGATCCCTTGAATCGCCCCCCGGAAGATTTCGGCAATGTATGCCCCGTTGTGGACTCCTAGAGCCAGCGCACCGGCCCAGAAGTTATCAAGGACAACAATTTGCGTGATCCCGAAATAAAGGAACATGATCTGTACGAGTAAAGGCGTCCCACGGATGATCGTGATGTACAGATTGGCAATGCCTTGCAGAATTTTGGATTTCGATATTTTCATCAGGGCAAAGACCAAGCCCAGCACCGTACCGAGGACGACGGAAATTGCTGTCAATTCCAGCGTGATGATGACGGCATCCAAAAATCCTGGATAAGTGGTTAAAAATATATCAATTATCGTTTGAATGCTCTCCATGTCTATTCCCCTCTCCGTTTAGCGCAGAACTTCGATTCCTTCTGTCTCCACTTCGAGGAGGTTAGTGCCGAACCATTTCTCGGAAATCTCTGCGTAAGTTCCGTCTTCAATAATGGCATCCAATGCTCTGTTAATCTCTTCAAGCAAGGCTTCGTCTTCAGGACGGACTGCGATGGCAGCTTCTTCAATCCAGAGGTTATCGCCGATGTCCTTGATTTCAAGGCCGGCTTTCTGTGCTTCAAATCCGACAACGTCCGAAGTGATGACGGCGTCGACACGCCCAGGAACCAATTCCTGCAACGCGACAACATCGCTATTGTAGTACTGGATATCGTCTGTGAACTCTTTTGCCGCCGGTTCGTAGGTCGTCTGCGCTACAATTCCGATTTTCTTGCCTTCAAGGTCGGCTGGTTCTTTGATTTCTGTATTTCCTTCAGCGACCCAGATCTTCCCGCCTGACAAATAGTATGGATCCGAGAAAGCTACCGTTTTCGCGCGCTCATCCGTGATGGCCATTGAACCGAGTACGGCGTCATACTTCTTGCCGATCAGGCCCTGGATAATTGTTTCGAACGGGTTTGTCACCGGATTGTGCTCGAGGCCCATCTCTTCTGACAACGCCGCGCCGATTTCAATATCAAAGCCTGTCAATTTTCCGCCTTCTTCATAGTTGAACGGTTTGTAAAGCCCGCTGGCTGCTGTTGTGAACTTGCCTTCTTCAAGCAGATTCAGTTCGTTTCCGCCGCCTTCTGTGCTTGTTCCGCCCGATTCTCCCGATCCGGCCGAGTCTTCTGATCCTCCACAAGCTGCCATGAGCATCCCTGTTGATAAAATTACACCTAAAAATGATAATTTCTTTTTCATGCTGTTCTCCCCTTTTCGTTTTATGAATTGACCAAAACGCCTAGGCGTTCCGGGGCTTGCCGGTAAATTGAACAATCTTCAATAGAAAATATCCTTCTTCTTGTACATCTCTTCGATCCGCGCCAGATTCCCTTTCACTTTGGCGTGCTCTTTGACGTAGACAAAACGCATGATCGACGTCAGAAGCGCATGCACCGCCGTGTAGGAGTCGATGTTCAGGTTTGAATTCACTGCCACCGGAAGCGCAATGTCCGAAAATTCGGCGGCTGGCGAGTCTGCTGAATCTGTCAGCACAATCACTTCCGCCCCCTGCTCTTTTGCTGTTTGAAGGGTTTCGAGCATCACTTTCGTGTACCGCGGGAAAACAAAAGCAATGACAATATCCCCGGGTCCGACGCGTGAAAGCTGGCTGTAGAACTGGCCGTCCGACGAGACAAGCATTTCCGTCTGGTCGATGGCCATATTCAGCCATCCGGAAAACCAGTGGGCCAGGCCGTAATCGAAAAAATTGCTGGTGACATAGATATGGTCCGCAAAACTGATCATATCCACTACCTGCAGCAGCTTCTCCTCATCGATCGATTGCTTCAGCTTCTCGATGCTAAGAATATCTGCATCCAGCAGATTCTCCAGAAAAGACTGGTCTGCATCCGGCTCAAGCGTTTCCTGTTCCGCTTGCTCCAGCCTTTCCTGTGCCAGTTTCCGCTGTACCACTTGCTGGAACTCCGCATATCCCTTATATCCCAGTTTCTGTGTCCAGCGGATTACCGTCGATTCACTGACGTTCACCCTTCTTCCGACTTCCAAAGCTGAAGAAAATGCGAGGAATATGGGTTCCCGGAAAAACAAATCACCGACTTTCTTCTGGCCGGAACTGAAATCTTTATAAGATTCCGACACACTCCGCAGTAAATCCTGCATAATCTCCGCCCCCAAAACAAGAAATTACTCAAATGCCTATAAAAAGTATAACCTTTTGCAGGAAACCCTGCAATACTTCTCTGAATATTCGTTGAATCTTTTTACTTATTCTTTATTCCGAATCTTCCATGATTCCAGATATGTATGTCTTAACTTAAACATTTTTTAGATATTTTGCTTAATAAAGTCCTAGATAAAGAGAAGATGGGGAAAAGCCTTTTTGGTGTAAGACCTGTTTGGGAGGGTGAAAATGAAGGATTTGCTTCAGAATTCAGTTTTTAAAAAATATTCCCTCACCTCTCCCTTTTGAAACACAGTTTTTAACTATTTCATGAAAGCAATAGGAATGCGAGGAAGAAAGCGCGAATGTACCTTTATGGAGGCTCCTGATAGATTCCCGATACCTTATAAGTTAGAATAAAAATATAATATTTGTATAAGAATAGTATTGGAGTGGATGGCATGGTTTGGGATACGAGGATTTTCCGTCTTTTTATCGTTTGGTACTGCATCGGCATTGTATTGCTCAGTTTTGACCTGCTTCCGCCTTGGCTCGAATGGGCCAATGCATTTTTCCTGATGCTTGCCGGCACACTCGGCTTTCTTTATTTCTTCCGTAAGTTCGGCAAAACGACAGGCGGCATTCTTGGAGCAGTGATCTTCGTATTCACGTTCATCGTGGAGGGTGCAGGTGCCGGCGCTGATTTCCTGTTCGGTTCCTATGACTATACAGAACGTTTCGCCCCGAACCTTTTCGGGGTGCCGATTGCCATCGGGTTTGCCTGGCTGATGGTGATGGCGACGACCCACGTGCTGGCGCTTTCCATCTTTCCTGAGGGCGGTTGGCGCTATGCGGCTGCAGGCGGCGTCGGGGCAGTCGTCATGGATCTGATTATCGACCCCGTCGCCTTCCATTTGAAGGGCTATTGGATATGGGAAGACACCGGCCTGTACTACGGCATCCCGTGGACAAATTTCACCGGCTGGTTTGTTGTCGCCTTTGTGCTGCATCTCTTGATCGACAGGCTGATGAAGGCAAAGGGCGATCAGTGGAGCTTCGGCATTCCTGAGAAGCGGATGGTGCTGCTCTACATACTAGTGACAGCAATGTTCGTGCTGCTCGGATTGCTCGGCGGTTTATGGCTTGCTGCCGCCGCTTCAACGCTTGGCGCCGCTGCATTTGTTGCAACGGCCCGGAAAAGGAGGCCCGCATGATTACTGCAAAAAAGTCCCCTTTGTTTGAAAGCGTGTTCGAGAAATACTTAAATCCTCTCCTGCGCAGGTCTTTTGCCAATGTGTTCGGCAATGGCATCACGCCGACGCCTTCGAAGCCAGCCATTTTCATCGCCAATCACAGTTCCTGGTGGGACGGCTTGCTGTTCTTCTTTTTCAACCGGACTGTATGGCGGCACGACATCCACATGATGATGGATGAAAAAGGGCTGAAACAATACGGGTTTTTCCGGTATCTCGGCGCCTTCTCCATCAACCGCAGCAAACCGAAAGACATCCTCGCCTCGCTCCAGTATGCAGAACAGCTGCTGCTCAGCGGAAAGACAGTCGTTTTGTTTCCGCAGGGCGATGAATTCCATCAGGAGGTCCGCCCGCTTGGTTATAGTACCGGCATCGCCTATTTGATGGAGCGCTGCCCTGATATGCCGGTTGTCCCGATTTCGTTCTATTACTCTTTCCGCCATGAGAAGAAACCGGAAGTATGGGTGCAGCAAGGCGAACCCTTCCTTTACAGCAGCCTTCCCGGGACTAGCCGGAAAGAGAAAACAGCAGCCATTGAAGAAGCGGCCATCCGGCAATTGGACCGCTTGAAGAGTTTTGTCGTCGCTGAAGAAACAGGCGCATTCCGTAATTTTCTAAGAAAGGGGGATTAGCATGCTGTTTCTGATTGCAGCGCTTTCCGCTTTTCTTTTATGGACAGTCGCCAACAGTTTTTTCCTCCCTTCCTTGCCCCGGACTTCCCGGATGGAGGATCCGCCGCTGGTGTCCGTCCTGGTCCCGATGCGCAATGAGGAACGGAACGTCGAAACCTTGGCGAACGCCTTGAAAGCATCCCTTTATCCCAATCTGGAATTCATCATTCTGAACGACCAGTCGACCGACCGCACAGCCGAGCTCCTGGAGCAGCATACGGCAGGCGATTCCAGGTTCACCGTCATCGAAGGGAAGGAACTGCCAAAGGGTTGGGTCGGCAAAGTCTACGCCTGCCACCAATTGCAGGAGCATGCCACCGGCCGGTTCCTGCTGTTTATCGATGCAGACATCCGTTTCACACCGGAAGCGATCGGCCAGTCGCTGGTTTTATTGGCACGGCGGAACGCCCAATTGCTGTCCGGTTTCCCAGCCTTCGACGTACCGCCTTTCCTGAGCAAGCTGCTTGTGCCGATGCAGCATTTCGTCGTGTTCTTCCATTTGCCGCTGGCTGCGGCAAACCTCATGAATTTCCCTGCCGCAACGGCCGCCAACGGTATGTGGATGCTGTTCGAGCGGAGCGGTTATGATGCGGCCGGCGGACATGCCGCCGTCCGTGATTCTCTTGTCGAAGACGTGCACATCGCCCGGCGCATCAAAGCTTCCGGCCAGAAGATGCTCCTTGCGAACATTACCGGATCCGTGCGCTGCCGCATGTACGAAACCAATCATGACGTTTGGGAAGGGTTCTTGAAGAACAGCTACTCGGGCATTGGCCGCTCCCCCTTGCTCGCTGCCGGACTGATTGCTTTTTACAGCATCTTTTATATCTTTCCGCTGTTTTTGGCGGTTTACGGCATCATTTCTGGTGATCTGATTTACACTGCGCCTTATGGGCTCGCGGTCCTGCAGCAAGGATATGTCATGGCCCGTACGCGCCAGCGCTTGTACCTGGCATTCCTGATGCCGCTGCAGGCCGCAGCCATGATTGCCGTTTTGATGCAGTCCATGTGGAAGAGCTGGCGAAAAAAACCGTATTCCTGGAAAGGAAGGCATTATTCATGAAAAAGATCATCGTCATCGGCGGCGGGCTCGGCGGGCTGGCAGCTGCCGTCACACTTGCACACGCCGGGTTCCATGTCCGCCTGTTCGAGAAAAACCGGCATCTCGGAGGCAAGTTGATGCCGGTGCACCTCGGCTCCTATTCCTTCGATTTCGGCCCCAACACCATAACGATGCCCCAAGTGTTCAAAGGGATCATCGAGCAGACCGGGGAACGCGCAGAAGATTACTTCGACCTCATCCCGCTCCAAAGCCACACACGGAACCACTTCCCGGATGGCGCGACCCTTGATTTTTCATCGGATGCTGCGGAGATGGAAAAGGAGATCGCCCGCTTTTCGTCCCGCGACGCCGCCAATTATTCGGCGTTTTTAAAAGAAGTCGCCCGGCTGTATGGGATGTCCGAGCGCTATTTCTTCCCGGCCACCTTCCAGTCCTGGAAAGATTACGTTTCGCCTTCGCTCGGTCTTGCATTGCTGCGCGCCCGGCCGGCCGAAACGCTGCACCACTTTTTCAGCCGCTACTTTTCCGATAAGCGGCTGATCCAATCGCTCGACCGCTATGCCACTTACATCGGTTCGTCGCCGTTCAAAGCTCCGGCAACCTTTTCTATGATCGCCCATCTTGAACTCGCACAGGGCGTCTATTACACAAAGGGCGGAAATGTGCGGATTGCAGAAGCTTTTGCGGCTGTCGCCCAAAAACACGGCGCTATCCTTCATACGGAAACGGAAGTCCAAAAGATCCTGATTGAAAACGGCCAGGCAACTGGCGTCGTGCTGGCTGACGGGCGTACGTTCGAAGCGGACCTGGTAATTTTGAACGGCGATTTGCTGTCGGCTTATCCGAAGCTTGTTGAAGAAAGGTTCCGCTCTTCGTTCACAGATGACAAAATCCGCCGATTCGAGCCGTCCATCTCGGCTTTTGTCATCACGGCGGGGCTGAGCACCCGCCTTCCCGGCCTGAAACACCATAACGTCTTTTTCTCGGGTGATTACCAACAGGAATTCGACGATCTTTTCAGCAAGCAGCGTTACAGCGAAGAGCCGACTGTCTACATCAGCAATTCTTCCTATACCGATTCCGATGCAGCTCCGGAGGGGGACAATTTGTTCATCTTGGTCAATGCCCCGGCACTGGCTTCCGACGGCAGTCTGCAGATCAAGCCGGAACTCTATAAGGAGCGGATCTATGATTTTCTTCAGACCTACGGGCTCGACATCCGGAGCCATGTGGTGGAAGAGCGGGTCTTCACACCGGTTTTCCTGAAAGATAAATTCAATGCATACCGGGGCTCCCTTTACGGCCCTTCCTCCCACCGCAAAGCGGATGCCTTTCTGCGGCCGGCCAATGCCAGCACGGATATTGAAAACCTCTTCTTTATCGGAGGCAGCACCCATCCTGGCGGAGGCTCCCCCATCGTCACCATGGGCGGCCAGAATCTGGCCAGGCAGATCATCAGCAAGCATAAAACATAAAAAAGCTTCAGCGCCATAAAAGGTGCTGAAGCTTTTTTATAGGCAAGCGAGAATCGCTTGCTTGGATTTTTCCGAAACATAATGCTTTTCACGGAAAACGTTATATTCTTTTTCACGGATCGCGAACAGGATTTCCCGATAGACGAGGCCTGCCCCTTTCACCGCCATGCGGGACTGGAGCGGGTATTCCTGGATTGTCTCGAACGAATGCCGGTAATAGCGTTCTGCTTCAGCTGCAAGCTCTTCCCATACCGCTACAAACGGCTGGTTCACTTCATTTCGAAGCAAATGGGCTTCCGTCAGCCCGTGCTTGCGCATGGTTTCTTCCGGCAAATAAATCCGTCCGATCCTCAGATCCTGTCCGACATCCCGGAGAATGTTCGTAATCTGCATTGCATAGCCGAGCGACACGGCGCCTTCTTTCAGCACCGCCTCTTTGCCGGGAGCCAGGACCGGCAGCAGCATGAGGCCGACGCTACTCGCGACATGATAGCAATAGACCAATAAATCCTCAAGCGTTTCATAGCGGCTGTCGACAAGATCCATCTCCTGCCCGGCAATCAGGCAATTGAAGGCTTCCTCGTCCATCTGAAAATTTTTAAAGACGTCGTGCAGCGCGACCCACATCGGGTTTTCCGCATCAAACGAACCGGAGAGAAATTGCTGGAACGTCCCTTTGAACCTTGCCAGCTCCACATCAGGATTCTTACCTTCATCCACGATATCGTCAACCGTGCGGCAAAAGGCATAAACGGCCCAGACCGCTTTCCGTTTCTCCTTCGGCAGCAGCGAAAAGGCTTTGTAGAAGCTTTTGGAATTGGCAGCAATAATTTCTTCACAGCGATTGTAGGCTTCTCTAACGTCCATCATGAACCGCTCCTTCCACTGTTGAACTCGAGCTCCACTTCTTCCGCCAGCAGCTTGGCTCCCTGCATGACAATCGGGATGCCGCCGCCCGGATGGACGGATGCTCCGACTGCAAACAGGCCGCGCGTCTTAAACGGTTTGACCTGCGGGCGGAAAACGCCGGATTGGAACAGCGTCGGGCCAATTCCGAAACTGCCGCCTTTGAACAACCCGAAGGCTTCCGCTTCCGACGGCGTCCGCACTTCCATCCATTCCACTGCATCCCTTAATCCCGGAAATGCCAGTTGTTCAGCCCGGTCCACCACTTCGTCGATCCAGGCCGTTTCCGATGCCCAATCGACATCTGACCCCGCCGGAACCGGAATAAGCACATACAGCACACCTTTTCCTTCAGGGGCAAGCGAAGCGTCGATTTTGGAAGGATGGAACGTATAGAATGCCGGATCCTCAGGCAATTTCTTTTTGCTGAACACACTGTCCATATGCCCCGAATAGCTGGAACCGATAAAGAACTGGTGGACATTTACGTCCTCGTATACTTTGTCGAGCCCGAAGTAAAGCAGTACACAGCCCGATGAAGGGATAAACTCCTTCTTTTTTACACCGGGCAGCACCGAGGCAATCGACGGAAAGTCTCCATTATATATTACGCCGTCGAATGGCTGGAATCCTGCCTCAGTTTCAATTCCTTTTGCAGCCCCTTCTTCGATGACTAAACTTTTCACCGGCGTCCCGGTATGTATGGCCACGTTCGGACGGCTCCTCAATTCCTCTTCAAGGAGCGGTATGAGGCTGCCATAGCCGCCTTTCAAATAATGGACCCCGTGCTCGTGTTCGCTGAATGGCACAAGGGAATAGATCGCCGGAGCATTGAAGGGGTCGCCGCCGATGTAAAGCGCCTGCAAGGTATAAGCCAGCTGCAGGCGTTCATCTTTGAAATAGTTGGACATCAGTTTTTTGACCGACTGCTGCGGCTTCAGCTTCATCAGCTTTTTGATGTTCCCCGGCGTCCAGAAGTCCGCTTTGTTGACGAATGAATGCTCGAGAAATGCCGGAGCGCCGATATCAAACCGTTCTTTGCCTTCTTTCATAAAGCGGCGGAACCCATCCTGTTCACCCGGAAAGACCTTTTCCACCTCTTCCAATTGGCGCTCGAAATCCGGATACTTCGTATAGACCTTTCCATCCGGAAAACGGATCGTGTAAAGCGGGTCGCAAAGGAGCAGTTGGTACCGCTCCTTTTCAACCCCCGCTTCTTCGAGCAGCTTCTTGAACATCTCCGGCAGCAGGACAATGGTCGGCCCTTCATCGATCCGGAAACCGTCCCGTTCCACAAACGTCAGCCTTCCGCCTAGCTTGTCCTCTTTTTCAAAGATGGTGACATCAAATCCCTGTTTGGTGAGGAAAAGTGCGCTCATAAGCCCGCCGACTCCACCGCCTACAATTGCCAGTTTCATCGGGACCCCTCCCATGCAGGAAGCGGCATAATCGGGATGGCGGCTTTTCCATGCTGTTCAAAAATGCCGTTCGTCGTGATCCGCGCCGATTCGAGAATGGTCGGAAGCCCGCTGCCCGGATGTGTCCCGCCCCCGACAAGCCAGCAATTGTCCAGTTCTTCGAATTTATTGTGCGGACGAAAAATCATCATCTGCGACAATTGATGCCCGAGATTGAACGTTGCGCCTTTGTAAACGGAGTAATCTTCTTCCCAGCCCATCGGAGTGAGCAGCTTTTCTTCGACAATGTGGTTCCGCAGGCCTTTGAATTCGGTTTTTTCTTCAATGATGTCGAGAACCAGCTCGCGGAATGTTTCCTGCTCCTGTTCCCAGCCGATATCACTGAAATTGTTCGGGACCGGCGCCAGGATATACAAAGCCGATTTCCCTTCAGGCGCAAGCGTCGGATCGGTGACGCTGGCATTCTGGATGTAGATGGACGGATCTGCGGACAGCATCCGCGTATTGGTGATCTCTTCCACATTCTTCTTATAATCCTTTGAAAAGACGATGGTGTGGTGGGACAGATCGTATGTTGTATCGAGCCCCAGGTACAT
This sequence comes from Planococcus chinensis, assembly GCF_042681545.1. NCBI lineage: Bacteria > Bacillati > Bacillota > Bacilli > Caryophanales > Caryophanaceae > Planococcus > Planococcus chinensis. The sequence continues at coordinate 359,322 of NZ_JBHUFW010000002.1, read as the reverse complement.
CATGAACGTCGAACAGGAATATTTCTTCTTCTCCAGTTTTTCCGGCGTGTATTTCTTCAGAATTCCCGGCTCCACCAGATGGGTCATCGCATGGGCGAAATCGGCATTGATGATCACTTCAGCAGCCAGTTCAACATCCCCGTTTTCAAGTTCCACACCTTTTACTGCCCGGTTTTCGATCACCAGCTTTTTGACGCCGCTGCCCGTATGGATCCGGCCGCCCAGTTCCTTGACCACTTTCGCCATCGCCTGCGACAGCTGGTTGACGCCGCCGATCGGATGATAGATGCCGTAAGCATGCTCCATATAGGAGAGGATCGTGAATGCGCCCGGGCATTCCCACGGGGACATTCCCAGGTACTTCGATTGGAACGCAAACGCCATCTTGAGCCGCTCATCTTTGAAATAACGGGAAAGCACGTCGTAGAGGGTCTTGCTGACTTCAAGTTCCGGCAGCGCTTTGATGACTTTCGGCTGCATCATGTGGATCAGGCGGTCCATCCGCGATTGCAGAAGCGGCGTCAATGCTTCAAGCTTCCTGCCCGTCTCGTTCATAAAGCGGACATAGCCTTCCCCGCTGCCCTCGAAATTTTCGTCGATCTGTTTTTTCATTTCCTCAAAATTATGCGTCATCACGAGGTTTTGGTCTTCAAATATCAATTCATACATCGGATCCAATTTCACAGCATCCATGTAGTCTTTCAAATCCCTGCCGGCAATGCTGAAAAGTTCTTCTACAAGATGGATCATGCTCAGGAAAGTCGGACCGGTATCGAACACAAAATCACCCAGCCGCAGCTCGGCATTGCGCCCTCCTACCCCGTCCTGCTTTTCGTAGACATCCACTTCATACCCCTGGCTTGCCAACAGCATGGCAGCGGCTAAGCCGCCAGGCCCAGCTCCAATAACAATCATCCGCTCTTTCATAACTTGACCCCCGTCCAGTCTAACTCGTTACAAAAGTTAGACATTACTTATACATACATTATATATAAGCCGCAAAATATAAACCAGTAATATGGATGACGAATGAGTAGTGAATTTTCAATAATCTTACCATTTTTCTTGAAAGAATACTTTCAAGACGCGGCGGTTCAAACAGGATTTATCGCAGTTTTTTCGGAGTAGAAATTGGAAAGTTATTGCTTCATGAATAAAGCTTAATCCAATTTCAAACGAAGCATATTTTTTAGTAGACCATTGCAAGTGTTTCGTTCATCTAAATATTTACAATTAAACATGTTAATGTATCCATTATCTATATCCATCGGTAGGTATTATTCTTCTTTTTTGAATTTAATGTAAATTTCTTATAGTATTTTACATTTCTCTCATATATATTTTAAATGTTATGAAAATTATATCTCTTACGAGGGGGAACAAAGTTGAAAAAGAACATCTTTGTGAGCACGACTTTAGCTGCAGTTCTTGGGTTCAGTGCGCTGGCTACAGGCAGCGTCTATGCAGCGCCGACCACCAAGGCAGCTGATGCCTTATCCAGCTTTACCGAAATCTCAGGAACGCCAGCGGATCTAGGCGTAGCCAACGACGAACGGCTGATCGAAATGCTTAAGAAAGACGGACGCTTGGCGAAAGATGCCAGCCCTGAAGAAGCACAAAAAGCTTTGCAGGCATTCCTGAAAGGGAAAGCTGAAAGCAATAAAAAAGTCGAAGAGCAGAATCCTCTTTCGAAAAAACACGAGCATTCGCTAAGAGACAAAGCGAGCGGACAGGGATTGGCCAACGGGAAAGGCAACAAGCTCGGCCAAGCCAATAAAACCGCTGTGGCTCCTGTCGAAAACGAAGCATTTGACGGTGAAGTCCGCAAAGACAAAGTGCTTGTCCTCGCCATCGACTTCCCGGATTATAAAACCGGCTCCATTACACCGGAAGAAAGCGACATGTTCTATGAAGACTACCCGACTTCGCATTTTGAAGACATGGTCTTCGGCGACAACGGCTATAAAGGCCCGAACGGCGAGACTTTCGTTTCCATGAAACAATATTACGAGCAGCAGTCAGGCGGCAGCTATACGTTCGACGGTGAAATTGCCGGCTGGTATACAGCTGATAATCCTGCAGCTTATTATGGCGGCAACTATCCTGGTCCTGATGACAGCGACCGCAGAGCAAGATCTCTGGTCTTCGAAGCATTGAAAAAAGCTGGACAAGATCCATCGATCAACCTTTCTGAATACGACGCTTGGGACCGCGATGATTATGACGGCGACGGCGTCTTCAACGAACCCGATGGCATCATCGACCACTTGATGGTTGTCCATGCCGGTGTCGGCGAAGAAGCCGGCGGCGGTAAACTTGGCGGAGACGCTATCTGGTCTCACCGTTCAAGCCTTGGCTTGGTAGCAGTACCAGGCGGCACATCCAACAGCGACCGTTGGGGCGGATTGTTAGGCGCTTCTGATTACACAATTGAACCGGAAGACGGCGCAGGCGGGGTGTTCGCACACGAATACGGCCACGATCTCGGCTTGCCGGATGAATACGACACACAATACTCTGGAACCGGCGAAGCGGTAGCCTACTGGTCCATCATGTCAAGCGGCAGCTGGGCAGGGAAAGTGCCTGGAACTGAGCCGACCGCGTTCAGCCCTTACGCCAAAGAAATGCTTCAAGCAGTCCACGGCGGCAACTGGCTGACAGGGACGACATTGAACGAAAAAGACATTACTGCAGATGGAACGACTGTATTGATTGATGAAAACGTTACGAAAGGCAAGAACAACGACACAGTGCGCGTCGACTTGCCGGAAAAAGCGACGGATGTGAACACGCCATTCAGCGGCACAAAAGAATACTTCAGCGGCAAAGGCGATGAACTGGACAACTCGATGTCAGTTGAAGTCGACTTGACGAACGCCACTTCAGCGGCTCTGAATTTCAAGACTTGGTATGACATTGAAACGGATTGGGATTATGCATCGGTCAAAGTGAACGGAGAATCTATCCAAGGAAATATCACGACAGATACAAATCCGCATGGCCAGAACCCAGGCCACGGCATCACCGGCTCTTCAAACGGCTGGGTGGATGCAAGCTTCGACCTTTCAGCTTTTGCAGGGCAAAAAGTGACGGTTGAACTGAACTATTGGACAGACGTAGCAGCAATCAACCCAGGCTTCTACGCGGATGATCTTGTGATCACAGCAGACGGTAAGACTATCGTTTCTGACGATGCAGAAGGCACTCCTGCTTTCACGCTTGCCGGTTTCACGCAAGATGAAGGAAAAGTCTATTCTGAAAGATACTACCTGCTTGACTGGCGTTCCCACAACGGCATTGATGAAGGCTTAGCCAACATCCGCCGCGGTGCAAGCTTGATGAGCTACGATAAAGGCTTGCTTGTCTGGTACGTAGATACGTTCTACACAGACAACTGGACCGGACTGCATCCAGGTGAAGGTTTCCTTGGCGTAGTTGACGCTGACCAGCAGACAAATTACTGGAGCAGCGGTGCTGTCGGATCGTCACGCTACCAGTTGAACGATGCGGCTTTCAGCTTGAACAAATCTTCTAAGATGTATTTGGATTACCTTGCGATCAACGGCTTGTCGTTGACTGACAACTTCACAAAACGCAACCCGCTATTCGATGACAGCGCTGACTACAGCAACCCGGGAATGGACGACGCAGGGCGCAATGTCCTGAGCACCGGCCTGAAGTTCCGAGTGACTGGCGAAAGCTCTGACGGATCAGTCGGGAAAGTGCACATCTTCAAATAAGAAAAAATGCCCCGGCGCATCCGTTGCGCCGGGGCATTTTTTGGATTCCGCTCAAACAGAAAAGCAGCAGGCGGACACCGGTCTTTCCGGGTCCCCTGCTGCTATTCTTCTATATAATCGATTTAGCCTTATTTAAGGATCTTGATTTTTACGTTTTTGCGTCCCCATTTAAGCGCTGCGCTTTTCGATGGGATAAAGACGTCAATCTTGTTTCCTTTGATGGCGCCGCCTGTGTCGCCGGCTACTGCATAGCCGTAACCTTCAACGTAGACTTTCGTTCCAAGTTTGATCACTCTCGGGTCAACCGCGATCACTTTCAATCCTGGGTTCTTCTTCAAGTTAAGGCCTGTTCTTGTAATTCCGGAACACCCTTTGCAAGATGCTGTATAAGCTGAAGCTGACACTGTGAATTCTCTGACAACCGTGCCGGAAGCTGCACGTGATGGTGTTTTTGCTTTTGAAGCTGTTTTAACTGCTTTGCCTGTTACTTTCAATTTCTGTTTTGGTTTGATGGTAGTGGATTTCAATTTGTTCCAGCTGATCAAGCTGTTCACCGATACTTTGTGCATTTTAGAAATTTTATATAAAGTGTCCCCACTTTTTACTGTGTATGTATTTGAAGCTGCTGAACTTTCTAGAGATGTACCAAGAAATAAAACTAGTGCAAAACTCAAGACGATTAGTAGTTTTTTCAATTTGTTCTCTCCTTTGTTTGTTTTTGCAGTACAAACAAAATAACACGTAAACATTACAGTTGTGTAACAGTTAGAGGGGCATTTCATTACAATTCGACTATTTTTCATGACAATAATGCTCATTATGTCATTTCAAATCCCTTTTTAGGGGTACAAAAGAACGCCAAGGAGATGGAAAAACGGCTTTTCGAACATGAAAAACGGATGCTCAAGAGAGCATCCGCACTGGCTATTTATTGGCTTTGTGGACTTTCAAGGTCTTCCCTTTGATGGTCTTGTCTTTCATCGCTTTCAGAACCATTGGCCCTTTGCCGTTCAGGATGTCAATGTAGGTGACGGTATCCTGGATTTTGATGATGCCGATGTCTTCGGCCGTGACGCCTGGTATGCTCGTCAGGGTGCCGACAAAATCGAATGCCCGCAGCTTTTTCTTCTTGCCGCCGTTGAAATACAATTTCAGGATGTCTTTGTTCACCTGCTCGTTTTTATTCTTTTTCAGCTTCGGCCGGCTTTCCAGCTTTTCAGTGAAAGCAGGGAGCGCCGCATGCACGTCGCGCTCGGAAGGTGCCGTGCGCTCTTCGATGTTAAAGCCGATATACGCTTCGATCTCCGCCAGGAATTTGTCCTCGTAAGGCGTAACGAATGTGATGGCCTTGCCGGTCTTTCCGGCACGTCCTGTCCGGCCTGCCCGGTGGACATAGCTTTCTTTCTCAAGCGGAATATCGAAATTGATGACATGGGTGATGCTGTCGATATCAATTCCGCGCGCGGCAACATCCGTTGCCACCAGGTAGCGGAATTCGCCCCGCTTGAATTCATTCATGACATCGAAGCGGTCTTCCTGGACCATGCCGCCGTGCAGCTTTTCACACGTGTAATGGTGCTTTTCAAGCTGCTCCATGACAAAATCGACGTTGTCCTTCGTCCGGCAGAAAATGATGCAGCTGTCCGGATTCTCGGTAATCGTCAGATCCCGCAGCAAAGCGAACTTCTTCTTTTCCTCGACCCGGATCAGCGAATGTTCGATGCGCTCCGTGATCGTTTCCGAGGAGGCGATTTCGATATGCACCGGGTCGACCATGTATTTGCGCTGAAGGTTCTCGACATTCTCCGGCAGCGTCGCAGAAAACAGCATTGTCGTGCGCTGTCTAGGAAGGGTGCCGATGATTTTCTCCACTTGTTCGATGAAGCCCATATTGAGCATTTCGTCCGCTTCATCGAGTACCAGGTATTCGATGCGGCTCAGGTCAATCGTTTCCCGTTCAATATGGTCCAAGACGCGTCCTGGCGTCCCGACGACCACGTGGCATTTCTGTTTCAGTTCGGCCTGCTGGAACGCAAAAGGCTGCTTGCCGTAAACGGCAGCCGCTTTGATGCGCTTGAACCGGCCGATGTTCGTGATGTCTTCCTTAACTTGGTCCGCGAGCTCGCGGGTCGGCGTCAGGATCAATGCCTGCGGCTTGTTTTCTTCCCATTCGACGAGTTCGCAGATCGGGATGCCGAACGCTGCGGTTTTCCCGCTCCCCGTCTGCGACTTGACTGCGGCGTCGGTTTTTCTGAGTGCGACCGGGATAACTTTCTCCTGCACCTCAGTGGGGCTCTCGTAGCCTAAACCTTCCAGCGCCTTGATGATCGGTTCGCTGATTTGAAAATCCTTGAATTGTTTTTCGCTCATTTTGTTATTGCTCCTTCTCCGTCCAAATTAGACACGTTTTTCTATTATCGCACGGATCCCCGTTTTTCTCCCTTTAAACGATTATTGAATTTTATCGCCTGTCCCGTTGCACAAATAAAAGCGGCAGGAAAATCCCGCCGCTTTTATTCCCTTATTGATCGAGCAGGCTGACGGACACCTTGACGTCCAGCGACTGGCTGCCGCCCCGGTAAACGCCCTGCACCGGGCTGACGTCGTTGTAATCGCGCCCTACGCCCACCATGATGTGGTGTTCCAGCGCTTCCACGTTATTCGTCGGGTCCAAACCGACCCAGCCGATTCCCGGAACCATCACTTCTACCCAGGCATGGCTTGCCGCGTCCCCGACCAAGGCGGAGTTTTCGCCAACGTACAGATAGCCGCTGACGTAGCGGGCTGGGATATTTTTGGCGCGCAGGATGCCCAGCATAACGTGGGTGATGTCCTGGCAGACGCCTTTCATAAGTTCGAACGATTCTTGCGCTTGTGTCGAAACCGTCGTTGATTCGCCGTCATACGTAAAGCGGTCGTGCAGATAATTCATGACATCGATGGAATACTGGACCGGATTGATCATTTCGCCGAGCGTCCCGTCCACTTGCCCGATATGGTCCGGCGTCAGATACGTATAAGCGGTATTGCTAAGATAGGCCAAGTATTGTTCCGCAAACAGCTTCGAATGGAAGATGGCCTCCATTTCCGGCGAGTAGTCGATGCGGTGGATGAACGGGCTTTTCTGGATGCTGACTGTCGACGTCGTCTTCACTTCAAGGTGGCGGTGATGTTCGGCAATGAAGAACGTCTCAACGTTATTGCCCCAGATGTCGATGTGCTCTTTCGTCAGAGATGCCGGCGTGATATCCGCCCGATATGAAAGCAGCCGCTGGCATTCATCAGACCTTGGCTTCAGCCGGATGGAGTTCATGCTTTGGTCGACGATAGTTTCGTATTCAAAAATATTCGTATGCTCAATTTTATATTTCATAGATGCATTTCCCTTCGCACTCATGGATTGTGTTTGTGTCTGGCTGGCCCCCTGTTCTTCAACAGAAGGATCGATCAGGTAATAGGTTTTGGAGAACAGCTGTCCGATTTCGTTGCAGCCGTCCTGGAAGTGGTTCAGGAACTCCAGCATGCCGTCTGTCGACAATTCATCCAGGTCCACTTCTTCGAATTCGGTCCGCACTTGATCAAGCTTGGCGTAAAGTTCCCAGGAATAATGGGAGATCTTCCCTTCTTCGAGTTCATCGATTGCTTCCCTGACATGATCAAGGCAATAGCGGATGGATCTCGGGAAGGTTTTATTGGCAATCAGGAAACTCAAGACTGCCCGAGGGTCCATTTTCGGCGGATTGGCTTTCAAGTATGCGTCGTAGGCATTGGTCATCCGAAGCGCCGACAGCCAATAATAATAATTCTCCGTCTGGGCGTTCAGCTGCTGTTCATATGTCCGCTCACATACGACATTCAGGATGCGCGCCGTCTTTTCCGCCCGCTCCAGCCATTTGGCGATTTTGATGATCTGGTATTCCACTCCGCGGGCCATCGACGCTTCAACGATTCCCTGGGAGGTCAATGACGTGTTTTTCACCCGGTCCAGGAAATAACGGATTTCAGCCGTCTGGCAATTCCGGGTGTCCATGTCCTGGAGGGCAAGATAGCAGCGGTTCCAGGTCTTCCAGTAATCGTCGGTGATATGGTCCCGGCTGACCCGGGCGTTTTCACGTGCTGTACGCACGCAGTTTGCGACAGAGTTGGGATTTTCTTCGGTTACCGCCAAATAGCTCACCAGTTGGTCTTCATTATAATCGGATTGTGATTTCAGCGCATTCAATTCTTCGCTTGAAGCACAGATTTCATAAATCAGTTTCCAGTCGCTGTCGCGGACAAGCTCTTCGTCAGACGCTTCGATCATCTGAAGGAGCTGGACATCCAGAATGCGGGCGTTGTTCTCCGCCCGCTCCGCATTCCGCGACAGCCAGTACAGCGAATTCGCAACTCGGCTCAGCATCTACAGTGCCCCCCTTTCTTCCTTCTCTTTATAGACCCAGGTATCTTTTCCGCCGCCGCCTTGGGAAGAATTGACGACGAGCGAGCCTTTTTTCAGCGCCACGCGGGACAATCCGCCGGGCAGCACGCGGGTGTTCTTCCCTCTCATGACAAACACGCGCAAATCGACATGGCACGGATAGAATTCTTCTCCCTGGTAAGCCGGTGCCCTTGAAAGCTTGATGGTCGGCTGCGCGATATACTGATGCGGCGCTTCGATGATTTTTTCACGGAACAGCTCGATCATTTCCTTGGAGGCATGAGGGCCGACCAGCATATCGTAGCCGCCGGAAGCACCGACATTTTTCACCACCAGTTCTTCCAGGTGTTCAAGTACCCATTCCCTGTCTTCTTCGTTATCAAGCAGATAAGTTTTCACGTTGTCGATAATCGGCTCTTCGCCCAGGTAATAGCGGATCATCTCCGGCACATAGGCATAGATCGCTTTGTCGTCCGCCACGCCGTTGCCGATGCCGTTCAAAATTGCGACGTTCCCATGGCGGTAGGCTTCTGTCAATCCGCGGACACCAAGAGCGGAGTCCTCCCGGAACGCTGCCGGGTCCAAGAAATCGTCATCGATTCGGCGGTAGATGATGTCGACCCGTTGAAGGCCGCGGATGGATTTCATGTAAACGATATTGTCCTTCACCAGGAGATCCCGTCCTTCCACGAGGTCGATGCCCATTTGCTGGGCCAGGAAAACGTGATCGTAATAAGCGGAATTGTACATGCCCGGCGTCAGGAGGACGGCGAACGGCTTTTCATTGGTGGTCTTGGGTGCATGGTCGAGGATGGCTTCGTGCAGATAGGACATTTGATGTTCAAGCGCATGGACGGAATGATTGCTGAAGAATTCAGGATAGACTTGCCGCATGACGTAGCGGTTCTGGTAGACATAGGACATTCCTGAAGGATTGCGCAGATTATCCTCGAGCACGTGGTACTTGCCGTGTTCGTCCCGTATTAGATCGATGCCGGCAAGGAAAATATGATTTTTCAGCGGAATGTCGATGCCTTGGACCTGCTTGGCGTAATAATAGGGGTTATCCTCCACCAGCCTGCGCGGAACGATGCCGTCAGCCAGGATTTTCCCTTCATGGTAGACATCATCGAGGAAACGGTTCAGAGCCTCCGTCCGCTGGATCATGCCTTTCTCGATCGTTTCCCATTCTTCCGGGGAGATGATGATCGGGACAAAATCAAAGGGCATCGTCCGTTCCGTGCCGACATTATTATTGTAGACGGTAAATGTGATGCCTTCCCGCAAAAACGACAATTGCGCGGTCTCGTGCTTTTCTTTCAGTTCCTCTTCAGAGAACTTGCGGAGTGTATTATAGAACTTCCTGTAATGAGGCTTTGGAGTTCCATTTTCATCAAACATTTCATCAAAAAACGGTTTGGTGCTGTACGACTCGAACATATGGACCCTCCTTATAAAGTGGAATACCTGCATTGCACCTGTAAAGGCAGAAAAAAGCTATGGCTCTTTTCTTGGGAGCTATAGCTTTTCTCTGAATTCATTTTATCCTATTTTAAAGTTAAAATGTTAAATTTTCTGAAAACTTATTTTTTCTTGTCATCTTCATCCAGATTCTTTTTCAACGATTCGCTGTAGGCAGTGCTGCCGCCGTAAACGCCGCCGCTTGGAGTCGTGCCGGTTGAAGATGTGCTCGATGAAGAGACTGAAGAACCGCCAGCCGTGCCGGAAGTGCCGCTGCCCGCTTTGTCGGAGCTCGACATTCCTGAAGTCGACCCAGCAGAAGAACCCGTAGTCCCGGAGCCTGTAGAACCGGAACTTGTCGATCCGCCGACTTCTTTGTTCAGCGTTTCATTGGCTTTGTCGAGTGCATCTTTTTCCTTGTCCAGCATCTGCTGTTGGCCTTCCATTGCGCCTTTTACAGCTTCTACTGCTTTGTTGACAGTCGGTTTCATTTTATCGACCATGCCGCCGGACTGCTCATTCAAACGATCCAAGCCCTTGACGACCGATTCTTTCAAATTGCCTGCCTGCGAAGTCGAAGTTCCGCCTTGCCCTTCTTTCTTCTGGGTCATAGCAGCCCCGATCAATGCCCCTACTCCCAATAAAACCAACTTGCCGAATGTACCGCCGGATTTTCTAGCCATATCTACCACTCCTTCATCATTTTAAAATATACTGTATTAATTAGTATTGACTATTTCAAATATTTTCAAACCTTTCATGAAAAAAATAAAAGACACCATTCATTGGATGAGGTGTCTTGGGTGGCGCTACTTATGAAATTTTCCCTTCTTCCAGAAGGACCTGTTCAAACGCTTCCACTACTGCCGAATCATACTGGATTCCCGCAAGCTGTTTCAGCTCATTCATCGCGTATTCTGCCGTGAACGCTTTCCGGTAGGCGCGGTCTTCGGTCATCGCATCGAAAGTATCGCAAACTCCGATGATCTTCGCTTCCGTCAAAATCTCTTCGTCTTTCAAGCCGAACGGGTATCCCCGGCCGTTGACGCGCTCATGATGCTGTTCGACAATATCCGCCAAATCGGCGTATGCGGTTTGGCGCAGCATTTCCGCTCCATCGCCTGGATGCTTTTTGACCAATGCGAATTCTTCATCCGTCAGTTTGGCCGGCTTTTTGAGCACTTCTTCCGGAATGTTGATTTTGCCAATGTCGTGGAGGATGGAGGCAATAAACAGATTATGGATACGGGCTCTTTCCAATCCCATTTTTGTCGCCGTTTTGACTGCATATTTAGAGACCCTCGAGCTATGCTTGAAGGTATACCTGTCTTTCATTTCTACTTTTTCACCTATTCTACGCAAATCTTTTATTTCTTCGCTAAGATAATGAAAAGTAGGAGTGTTAGACACAGAAAGAATTTTCACTTCTGTCTTTGCTAGGAAATAAACAGTTTCTTCAATGCTGATCGCAGAAAAAAATCCATCTTTTTCGATCTGAATTTTTTCTCCATCTAATTCTGCTTCAACTTCCCCTTCTAATATATAGAAAAATTCTTGAACATTTTCGCCTTCACCAGGAAGCAGTACAAACATTTTATCTTTCAAAACCGTTTGTATCATCAGTTCCACTCCATCGCCACGTCCTAAAAGACTGAGTGTAGTGGATCCATTGCTTACTGTTTCAAGATAATTATCTTTCAGTATATTTAAGCCTTTCACAAATCCACTTCCTTCTAAAAAAACTATGAGAGTATAGGAATCCTATACTCTCATAGTAATTGATGAATCCATCTAAGTACAATCTATTCTACCAGTCAATAACGTGAATCGGGTCAATCATCGCAACACGGTCAGCGAACTGCACCGGAATCCAGACGACTTCCACATTCACACCTGCAGCGGTGGCTTTTGCCACTCCGGCACGCGTCATTTCCTGCGTCTTGACGTCTAGCTTATGGATCAATGCATTCACTTTCAAATCATACTCAGCTGTTAAGGCAGTACGCTTTTCAGCATCTGTTTCTTCAGCATATTCGGAAAGGTATTCGGTGTATAATGCGTCGGCTTCTGCTTGAGCTTCAGCGATCTCCGCGTAAATCTCTGTGTTCACTTCTTCAATCTCCGCCAATGCTTCAGCGATTTCCGGGCTGATTCCTTCTTCTGCCGCAAAGGCCGAAGTCCCGAGCATCACCGTAAGAACTACCGAAAACAAAACAGCAAGTGCAGTTTTCTTGAACATTCTCATTCCTCCAATCAGGTCGGTTGTTGCGTTCACAATCATGCCAGCCGGCTGGCGATATAGTGGAGGTTCCCCCTGAACTCCCAGTACATAGACCGGTGTAAAATAGCTGGCCCAACTCCTTTAGTATATAAGAACCGGGTATATAGTACAACAGTATTCACCAAATCTTAACATTCATTAAAACCTTATGCACTATTCCTTTCTTGCATAACTAAAAAACCAGAAGCGCAAGCTCCTGGTTCTTCTCGATTTATGGCAATACAGTCGATCCCATCAGGAAACGGTCGCATTCTCTTGCGGCTTCGCGCCCTTCATTGATCGCCCATACAATCAGGCTTTGGCCGCGGCGCATATCGCCAGCTGCAAAAACACCTTCAATGTTCGTCTTGTACTTGCCGTACGCTGCTTTGACGGTTGATTTCTCGGTAGTTTCCACATTTAGCTGTTGGATCAGCCCTTGTTCAGGCCCGCTGAATCCGATGGCCAAAAGGACCAGGTCCGCTTTCCAGACTTTCTCGGTGCCCGGAATCTCTTCACGGATGCGGTTGCCGTTCTCATCAATCTTCAATTTCACGTTGACCGTATGCACTTCCTTGACGTTGCCTTCTTCGTCGCCGACGAATTTTTTCGTCATGACCGCGAACGCGCGCGGGTCATGGCCGAAAGCGGCAGCCGCTTCTTTCTGGCCGTATTCCACTCGGTGAATGCGCGGATACTGCGGCCATGGATTTCCGGCTTCGTCGCGGATCGCGCCTTTTTTATCGTAGACATCAAACTGCACAAGGTTCCGGCAGTTCTGGCGCACAGAAGTGGCCAGGCAATCGGTTCCAGTGTCCCCGCCGCCGATAACGATGACGTCCTTGCCTTCTGCGGAGATAAAGTTGCCATCTTCAAAATTCGAATCAAGCAGGCTCTTGGTGCTGCTGTGGAGGAAATCCATAGCGTAATGGATGCCTTTCAGCTCCCTGCCTTCCAATTGGACGTCCCGGTGGACCGTTGCGCCGCCGCACATGACGACCGCGTCAAAATCTGAACGGAGCGAGGAAACAGGATAATCTTTCCCGACTTCCGTATTGGTAATGAACGTAATGCCTTCCTGCTCGAGGATCTTCACCCGGCGCAAGACCGTCTCATACGACAGTTTCATCTCGGGGATGCCATAGGTCAGCAAGCCGCCGACGCGGTCGCTGCGTTCGAATACCGTGACCAGGTGTCCGGCTTTATTGAGTTGGGCTGCCGCTGCCAAGCCGGCTGGCCCGGAACCGATGACCGCCACTTTCTTGCCGGTCCGCGTCTTCGGCGGCTCCGGAACCACCCACCCCTCCGCAAAGCCTTTCTCGATGATGGAGCGCTCCACCGTCCGGATCGCTACAGGAGGCTCGTTGATCCCCAGCACACAGGCGCCTTCGCACGGCGCCGGGCAGGCCGCTCCTGTAAATTCCGGAAAATTGTTCATGACATGTTCCCGGTGCAGCGCCTCTTTCCACTGCCCACGGTAGACCAGGTCGTTCCATTCAGGGATCAGGTGATACACCGGACAGCCTGTCGTCGCACCGGCCAGCTCCATTCCCGATTGGCAGGTCGGCACGCCGCAATCCATGCAGCGGGCCCCTTGCTTCCTGACTTCCTCATCTGATAAGGGAATCGTGTAATCGGTCCAATCCTTGGTACGTTCCGCCGGATTCCGCTCTTTGATCGTCTGGCGGCTGTAATCCATAAAGCCTGTCGCTTTTCCCATCAAACCCCTCCTTAACGTCTATTTTCCGGCTCCCGCCATCTTGCTTTCTTCAAAAGCCGCCATTTCGGCATCAAACTTCGACATGCCGCTCTTTTGCAGCTTGTCGATGCGGTCGTTGATCTTCAAGTAGGCTTTCGGAATGACGCGGACAAACTTCTCCGAGAAGATGTCCCAGAACGCCAGAATCCGTTTGCCGTTGCTGCTGTCCGTGTATTGGACATGCTTTTGGAGCATTTCGCGCAGCTCCTCTTTTTCAGCCGGCTCCGCAAGCGGCTGCATGTGGACCATTTCTGGGTTGCAGCGGCTGCTGAACGTGCCGTCCTCATCAAGGACATAGGCCACTCCGCCGGACATTCCGGCAGCAAAGTTCTTGCCGGTCGGGCCAAGGATGGCGACGCGTCCGCCCGTCATATATTCACAGCCATGGTCTCCCACACCTTCTACGACGATCTGCGCACCGCTGTTGCGGACAGCAAAGCGTTCGCCTGCCACTCCGTGGATATACGCCTCGCCTGAGGAAGCCCCGTAAAACGACACGTTGCCGATGATGATGTTCTTCTCAGGGACAAACGTCGAATCCGGTGCCGGGAAGACGATGATCTTCCCTCCCGACAATCCTTTTCCGACAAAATCGTTGGCATCCCCGACCAGCTTCAGCGTCATGCCTTTTGGAATGAACGCCCCGAAGCTTTGGCCGGCAGAGCCCTGGAAATTGAATCTGACGGTATCTTCCGGAAGCCCTTCGGCTCCGTAGCGCTTGGAAATCGCGCTCCCGATAATCGTGCCGGTCGCCCGGTGGATATTGCGGATCGCGGTCGTCACTTCCACCGGTTCGCCGGTTTCAATCGCATTCCGGCAGCGCGGCAGAAGCTCCTGGTAATCCAAGGTCTGGCGAAGGCCGTGATCTTGTTTGACCGTGGCATAGCGGCCGACTTTTTCCGGCAGGTCCGGCTGGTGCAGCAGCACCGACAGATCCAGCCCTTTCGCTTTCCAATGGTCGATATCTTCTTTCATTTGCAGCACATCGGTTCTTCCAATCATTTCATCGACCGTGCGGAAGCCGAGCTCCGCCATCAGTTCGCGTGTTTCCCTTGCGATAAAGCGCATGAAGTTCGCAACATGCTCCGGATCGCCCATGTATTTCTTACGGAGCTCCGGGTTCTGAGTCGCGATGCCGACTGGACATGTGTCCATATGGCAAACGCGCATCATGATGCAGCCGAGTACGACGAGCGGGGCAGTGGAAAAGCCGAACTCTTCCGCGCCCAAAAGCGCTGCCGTGACGACGTCGCGGCCGGTCATCATTTTGCCGTCCGTCTCTACGACAATGCGGTCGCGCAAGCCGTTGAGAAGCAGGGTCTGATGGGTTTCGGCCAAACCGATTTCCCATGGCAGTCCGGTATGCTTCAGGCTGGTCTTAGGCGCAGCTCCGGTCCCCCCGTCATAGCCGCTGATCAGGACGACGTCCGCCCGGCCTTTTGCAACGCCGGCGGCGATTGTCCCGACGCCGACTGCAGATACCAGCTTGACGCTGATGCGGGCGCGCGGATTGGCGTTCTTCAGGTTGAAGATCAATTCCGCCAGGTCTTCGATCGAATAGATGTCGTGGTGCGGCGGCGGCGAAATCAGTTCAACGCCAGGCGTTGAACCCCGCACTTCCGCTACCCAGGGATAAACTTTCTTGCCCGGTAGATGGCCGCCTTCTCCCGGTTTTGCCCCTTGGGCCACCTTAATCTGGATTTCATCGGCATTCACCAAGTAATGGCTCGTCACGCCAAATCGCCCTGACGCCACCTGCTTGATCGCGCTCCGGCGGCTGTCGCCGTTTGCATCCGGAACAAAGCGTTCGGATTGTTCTCCGCCCTCGCCGGAATTTGAGCGGCCGCCGATGCGGTTCATCGCGACGGCCAGCGCTTCATGTGCTTCCTGGCTGATGGAGCCAAACGACATCGCGCCGGTTTTGAAGCGGGCACAAATCTGCTCGATCGTTTCCACTTCGTCGATCGGCACTGGCTCTTGCTTCTTGAATTCCAGCAAGCCGCGCAGCGATTGGACAGCTGAAGTTTCGCCCGTCAACAGGCCGGTGTATTTTTTGAACGTATCGTAATTGTTGGTGCGGCATGCCTGCTGCAGGGTATGAATGGTGACCGGATTATAGGCATGCGCTTCGCCGTTCGCCCGGTACTGGTATTCATCCCCCGGCTCGAGCGCCCCTTCGCCGCCTTCCCGTTCAGGAAAAGCCTGCCTGTGGCGCATCAGCACTTCTTCAGCGATGATATCCAGCCCGATTCCCCCAAGCCGTGATGGCGTACGGGTGAAATAACGGTCGATCACGTCCATATGGATGCCGACGGCTTCGAAGATTTGGGCGCCGCGGTAACTCTGGATGGTCGAAATGCCCATTTTCGACAGCACTTTGATAATGCCGTCCGTCACAGCACTGATATAGCGCTCTTCCGCTTCGGCATATGCTGCGCCGGCAAGGTCACCGGACAGGGCCAGCTCCTCTACCGAACGGAGCGCCAAATATGGGTTGATGCCTTCCGCACCGTACCCGAGAAGCGCAGCGAAATGGTGGACTTCCCGCGGTTCTGCGGATTCAAGAAGGATGCTCAGTTTTGTCCGCGTCCCCTTCCGGATCAGGTGGTGGTGCAGGCCGGAAACTGCCAATAGCGCCGGGATGGCCGCATGTTCTTTATCCACGCCGCGGTCGGACAGGATCAGCAAGGTCACACCTGCTTCATATGCCGCATCGGCCTTGTCGAACAGCGCTTCAAGTTCCTGTTCCATCGCTGCCGCTCCGCCTTCTTTTGCAAATAAAATCGGCAGCGTCACTGCCTTGAATTCCGGCAGCTGCTGCTGGCGCAGACGCTCCAATTGCCCGTTCGACAATACGGGCGACTCCAGCCGGATGTGGCGGCAGCAGTCAGGGTCCGGCTGCACCAGGTTCCCTTCTGCTCCGATGGTGGTCCGTGCCGCTGTGATGATATGCTCACGGATCGCATCGATCGGCGGATTCGTCACTTGCGCGAACAATTGCTTGAAATAGCTGTACAAGAGCTGCGGTTTTTTCGACAGTACGGCCAGCGGCGAATCATAGCCCATCGAACCGACCGGGTCTTTCCCTTCCACAGCAAGCGGCTTGATGATTTTCTGCACTTCTTCTGTCGTATAGCCGAAAGCTTTTTGCTGTTCAAACAGCTCTGCCGCATTCGTCGTATTTGGTGAAACTGCCGGTTCCGGGAGGTCCTCCAAATCAAGCATATTCGTTTCAATCCAGTCGCGGTATGGCAATTCCGCCGCAATCTGCAATTTGATTTCTTCATCCGGAATGATTTTGCCGGCTTCGAGATCAACCAGCAGCATCTTGCCCGGGTGCAGGCGCTCCTTGTAGACGATGTCATCCGCAAAAATATCCAGCGCCCCGACTTCCGATCCTAGGACAATCATGCCGCTTTTGGTCACATAATAACGCGCCGGGCGCAGCCCGTTGCGGTCAAGGCAAGCTGCAATCTGATTGCCGTCTGTGAAGACCAGCGCCGCCGGCCCATCCCAAGGCTCCATGAGCGTGCTGTGGTATTCGTAGAAATCCCGTTTCTCCTGTTTGATGGTCGGATCGTTCACCCAAGGCTCCGGGACCATCATCATGGCAGTATGTGCAAGCGAGCGGCCCGACAAATGCAGGAATTCAAAGCAATTGTCGAACATCGAGGAATCGCTGCCGCTTTCATCGATGACTGGAAGCACCTTCGCAAGCTCCTCTTCGTTGAAGTAAGGGGAGCTGCACATCTGCTGGCGCGCACGCATCCAGTTGACATTCCCTCTCAGCGTATTGAATTCGCCGTTATGGATGGAATAGCGGTTCGGGTGCGAACGCTGCCAGCTCGGGAACGTATTCGTGCTGAAGCGGGAATGGACGAGGGCAAGGGCCGATTTGAATTCGGGATGGTTGAGGTCGATGTAGAACGAATCCAGCTGTTCCGGGATGAGCATGCCTTTATAGACAATCGTCCCCGCAGACAGGCTGCTGAAATACACATCTTTAAACACCTCTTCCTTGCCCATCTCAAACTCGATGCGCTTGCGGATAATATATAATTTCCGCTCCACGTCCATACGGCCTGTCAAATCTTCTGAAGCTTCGATGAACACTTGGCGGATCACCGGCTTTGTTTTTGCGGCCACTTTGCCGACAAACGAATCGTTGACCGGCACCGGGCGCCAGCCCAGGCATTGCTGCCCTTCTTCCTGGACGATTTGTTGAATGATCTCCTTCACTTTCATGCGCAGGTCATAATCCTGCGGCATGAACATCATGCCGATGCCGTACCGGCCTTCCGCCGGGAGTTTTATACCTTCCTTTTCACATTGCTTGAGGAAAAAGCGATGGGGAATCTGCGTCAGAATGCCTGCTCCGTCTCCTGTGCTGGTATCGGACGATTGGCCGCCGCGGTGTTCAAGATTGCAAAGAATATTGACCGCATTCTGGACGATGGAATGCGATTTCTCGCCATTGATATTCGCGATCATTCCGATGCCGCATGCTTCATGCTCCTGATCCGGGTGGTAAAGCCCTTGTGGTAATGGATATTCTTTCTTTATCAATCAAACCGCCCCCTTTAATGTGCTAGAGTGTCATATTATCAGAAAATTATATCATAGACAATGAATATATATACATGTTTTATGCGGAAAAAAATTATTTTCTAACTTTTAAATATTTGGATTCTCTTGAAAACGCTTACAAATAGGCTTTATTCGCCACTAAGGTCATATAGTCTTATGAATAATTATGCATTTTAATAATACAAATAAAAAAGGCCAATAGAGAATTGGCCTTTTCGTCACTTCTTATTCACTTGGAAAATTGCGGATTGCTTCCAGGAAAGCTTCTCCGTATTTCTCGAGTTTGTTGGCGCCGACACCGTTCACTTCAAGGAATTCCTCTTCCGTCTGAGGCTTTCGTGCGCACATATCCTGCAAGGTTTTGTCCGAGAAGATGACAAACGGCGGTACACCGGCATCATCTGCCAGCTCCTTGCGGATTTTCCGAAGCTCCTCGAACAGCGGATCGTTCTGGGTGATCTGCTTGGTGACGACCGCGCCTTTGCGCAGCACTTTGCGCTTTCCAAGAAGCACATCGCGCCCGCCGTCCGGCACATAGATCGTCGGAAAAGAACCTTGTTCAACGGCCAGAAGTTCCTGAGAGATCATAAACTCGATCAAATTCGCCACTTCTTTCGCGTTCTGGTGCTTCAAAATGCCATACGTGGACAATTTGTCGAACCCGAAATCGAGCACTTTCTTGTTCCGTGAACCTGTCAGCACTTGGGCCGTCATCATCTTGCCGAATTTCTGGCCCATCCGAACGACGCATGACAACACCATCTGCACGTCCTGGGTCACGTCCTTGCTTTCCCGGTCATCGCTGCAGCTGCTGCAATGGCCGCAAGGTTCTGCGCCGGTATCGCCGAAATAATGGATGATGAACTGCTGCAGGCAATTTTCGGTATGGCAGTAATCGACCATTCCCTGCAATTTCGCCAGCTCGCCCGGAATCCGGCTCGGATCCTGCGCCTGGTCGATCAGAAAGCGCTGCGTCTGGACATCCTGCGATGCATACAGCACGATGCACTCACTCGGCAAGCCATCGCGCCCCGCACGGCCTGCTTCCTGGTAATAGCTTTCCATGTTTTTCGGCAGCTGGTAATGGATGACGTAGCGGATATTCGATTTATCAATCCCCATCCCGAATGCATTTGTCGCCACCATCACGGTCACTTCGTCGTTCAGAAAACGCTCCTGCCCGATTTTGCGTTCATGGTCCGGCATGCCTGCATGATACTTGGCAGCCTTGACGCCTTTTTTGATGAGCATCTCGTACACGGAATCCACCGTTTTCCGGGTCGCCGCGTAAATGATGCCCGCTTCTTTTTCGTTTTTCTGCACATATTCCTTCACGAACCGGTCGCGGTCCTGCCCCCGGATGACCGAGAACGTCAAATTGGCACGCTCAAAACCGGTCATGACGGAATGCTGCTCTTCGATATCAAGCAGGCGGCAGATGTCTTCCCGCACTTGCGGCGTTGCCGTCGCAGTCAAAGCGAGCACGGTCGGGTTATTCGGAAACAAGCCGGCCATCCGGCTGATGAGCCGGTAACTCGGGCGGAAATCATGGCCCCATTGGGAAATACAATGCGCTTCATCCACTGCAATCAACGGCACATGGACGCCTTGCAGTTCGTTCAGGAACATTTCCGAATCAAGCCGCTCCGGCGCAATATAAAGGAGCTTGATCGCACCGCGCTGTACGTCATGCAAGGTCTCACGCACTTCCTCAAAACCGAGCGAGCTGTTTATATACGCAGCCGGGATGCCGGCCGCCAAAAGCGAATCCACTTGGTCCTTCATCAAGGAAATCAGCGGAGAAACGACGATTGTCGTGCCTTCCATGACAAGGGCCGGAATTTGATAGCACATCGATTTCCCGCCGCCGGTCGGCATGACGCAAATGGTGTTTTGTCCGTCAAACACCTGGGATATCGCCTGCTCCTGCCCGGTCCGGAAGGACTCATAGCCAAAGTGCGACTGCAATAATTTTCTTGCTTCTTCCAACAAAATCAAACACTCCTAAGAATCGTATCGTACTAAACAGCTTATCACATCCGGACCCCCTTTTTCTTCTTGCGAAACCGAAGAAAAGGGCCAAAACAAAAAACAGTCCCAAAAGCTCATGCCTCTGGAACTGCCGCTGTTTTCTCCAATATAAAAAAGTAAGGGGCTATGTCGCCTTTTCTGTCCATCATGCCTAAAAGCACCCCTTCTCCCGCTTTGCGGAAATGATCGATGATCGGCAAATTATCGTATACCATGGCAGCACTGGCCTTTCCGCGGTGTTCGATGCGGCGCATGCGCGCTTTTCCGCCTGGCGCCTCCAGCAATTTCCCTTTCTCGTACACCGTTGCCGGATCGACCGCGGCGATTTTCCCGCCGAGGAGCTCGAAAAGAAGCGGGTCGACCCTTTCGGCATCATGGAACGCCTTTCCGTACCAATTCAGTTTTTTCATCACTCCATCGAGCGGGTGCCCGGTACGGAGTTCACGGCCCCGCCAAATACCGAGCAGTTCTTCGGGAGGGACCGCTTCCAGTTCATCGAACAGCCAGCAAGCGGTATAGGTATCGGTTTCGCCTGCTTCAGCAATTTTTAGGAATTCCGATTCCGCTCCCATCGCCGCCCTCCTTAAATGTCCATTTCCCAGCGCTGCGCTTCTTCTTCCTTCATCTGCTTCTCCGTCTCCGGCGGATATGCCGTGCGGAATTTATGCGAATCCTGTGGTATGATCTCCACCATTTTCGCAATCATATCGGCAGGGTCATACTGGTCCTCAAGCGCCTTGTCCGCCTCTTCCATGTCCGCTTTTTTGGTGAAATGGAGATCTTCGTCGTACCATTTCCATTTCGCTTCTGCACTGCGGTCATTAAACCCTGTATCATACGCGCCCGGATTGATGGTGGCCACCTGCACGCCGAATTCCTTCAATTCCTTTTGCATCGTCTGGGCGATGGCTTCGATTGTGTGTTTTGTGGCTGTATACGGACCGACGTACGGCGTCGCCATTATGCCGGCCATCGATGACATGAAGATAATTTTCCCTTTTCCTTTCGCCACGAACTTCTGCGCGGCAATCTGCGCCGTTTCGAGCGTACTGAAAACATTCACTTCAAAGAGCTTCCGGAAATTGGCCATCGGCACTTCTCCGAGCGGGCCGCCTTCATTGATCGCAGCGTTCGCAACAAATATGTCAAAATCATAATCCAGCATCTGCGCCAGATCCTGCGGATTCGTGATGTCCATCTTGAACACCTCAAGCTCCACCCCTTCGGCTTTTGCGGCTTCCCGCAATTCGGTCACCTGCGGCGCTATTTCCACCGGCGCGATGACACGGTGCCCCTCTTTCGCCAGTCCGAGCGCCGCCCCTTTTGCCAGGCCGCTGCCCGCTCCTGTGATAAAAATCGTTTTACTCATCCAATCATCCTCCTATTTTTCTGCTTACCCTTTGCTTTCCCTGCCGCGATGCGAGTAAACCCCAAAAAAGCCGGCCTCTTGGCCGGCTTTGATCCATTTCCTTCTATAATATACTCACGTCCCCCATTTATACATACTGAACTGTTCAGCATACTTCTCGTATTTCTGGAGCGCCCGTTGAAGGTCCAGTTCGTTTTTCGCAAGCATCCGCTCTCTTGTTTTCTTGCGTTTGAACCGAGTGCCGTAGGCTTCCTGTAAAGCATCATTCCGCTCCTTCAAAACACGGAATTCAACAGCCACGTCCTCGTCTGGGTCTGACAGCAGCGAAGCGAGCATCCCGGCTTTCATATACAATTCCGCCGTCTCGTACTGGTCTTGGCGCTGGGCAAGCATGCCGGCTACAATCGAGCTTGGCAGGCTTTGGTCGACGCCTCTTGCCAAATCGGTCAGCATTTCGATCATCGCGCGCCGGTTGCGGGTCAAGGACAGCACATAAAACGCATGCGGTATTTGGTTGACCGGAGTTTCCGTGATGAATGCATCCACTTTTCCAATCAGCTCTTCCGGGCGCACCAAATCGATCAGCATCGCCAAACGGTATGTTTCATATAAAATATACCTGTCCATAACCCATCGCCCGCCTTGCCCCAATGTCTTGATAGTCTGTTATTTTCATTTTACAGGAACCTCTTGAAGAGTTTCAATAATTCCGAATTTTTGAATTAATTATAGTTTTCTGTGGTAATAATTAACAAAAAAAGCCCATTCTTATCGAATGGACTTCTGAATGCTTTTGTAAAATAATGGTTGTTTAATTCGCTGCTCCATAACTTCCCATGCGTCGCTTCACTTGGATATACGAAGCAGCTTCCGCAATCTCTTGTTCGTCCAGCGGCTTATTATCAAGCATCAAATTATAATCATTTATCACAGAAGCATTTTGAAGGTCCAAATCGACAATTTTCTCCGTCCGGTCCAGCAGCCCGTCTACAGATACATCGAAAAAGTCAGCCAAGCGAGAAAGATGGCTTACTGTTATTTGTTTTTTCCCGCTTTCATACGCCCAGATCGCACTTTTAGCAAAGCCCACTTTTTCAGCCAATTGTTCCGGAGACAATTCTTTTGCTTCGCGCAGGTCTCTGATTTTCTTCCCCAAATCATTCATTATTTATTCTACTCCTTTGATTTATATTCTAACTATTTTAAATATACTGTATCTTGGAATATTCCACAATATATTTCTATAATATTCAGACATAAATATGTCTTTTTTATGACCCACTTCGACATTTTTCGCGATTTTTTCCATTATATAGGCAAATTGCTTTACTTTTTTTACTGGTCACTTCTTTAACCGCCAAACCATTTCAAATTCTTTTTTTCTTGCACAGAAAAATTACACTTTTTTAAATTCATTTATTATTTTAAAAAAATAATAAATTATACTAGCGTAAATTGAATCAGCTAGAAAACCTAGTATTTCTGCCTATTTTACTAATTTTCATATTTATTTTGATTTATTTAATTAAAAAAAGTATTATAGTAGCATACATTAAAAGGGGGTAATAAGATGTCTGACAAGTTAAGTCGCCAAGACATCGTGAACAGTGTCCCGCAAAAAGGGTTCTTCGGCCATCCAAAAGGGCTGTTCACTTTATTTTTCACTGAATTCTGGGAGCGTTTCTCTTATTATGGAATGAGAGCGATCCTTGTCTATTACATGTACTATGAACTTTCGCAGGGAGGACTTGGGCTCGACCAGACTGTCGCGCTTTCCATCATGTCCATCTACGGATCTCTCGTCTATATGTCAGGAATCATCGGCGGCTGGCTCGCCGACCGGATATTCGGAACCTCGAAAGCCGTCTTCTACGGCGGTATCCTGATTATGCTTGGGCATATTGCGCTTGCCATTCCAGGCAGCCTGTCCCTTTTCTTCGTATCCATGGTCTTGATCGTCCTGGGTACCGGTTTGTTGAAGCCGAACGTCTCGAGCGTTGTCGGTGAAATTTATGCAGAAAACGACGACCGCCGGGATGCCGGTTTCAGCATCTTCTATATGGGCATCAACTTGGGTGCATTCCTTGCACCATTGATCGTCGGAACAGTGGGCATGAAGATCAATTTCCACTTGGGCTTCAGCATCGCCGCTGTCGGCATGTTCCTTGGCTTGGTCGTTTTTATCGCAACGAAAAAGAAAAATCTTGGCTACGCCGGTACAGTGGTGCCGAATCCGCTTTCTCCTGCTGAACGGACAAAAACGTTCACTACCTTGGCAGTCGGCGCAATCGCCATTGCCGCAATCGTCTATTTCGGCCTGCAATTCGGATTCCTGACATTCGACAGCTTTATCGCGACCGTCGGTGTTCTGGGAATCTTGCTTCCTACCATTTATTTTGTGGTCATGTACCGCAGCAAGAAAACGACAGAAGTGGAACGTTCGCGCATCCTTGCGTATATTCCATTGTTCATCGCTTCTGTTATGTTCTGGGCCATCCAGGAGCAGGGGTCGACGATCCTTGCCGCTTACGCGGATACCCGCACGGATCTGGAATTCGCGGGAATCACCATCTCTCCTGCCTGGTTCCAGTCGTTGAATCCGCTGTTCATCATCACGTTGGCGCCGGTATTCGCGTGGATGTGGGTTAAACTTGGCAGCCGCCAGCCGTCCATCCCGCAAAAATTCTCGCTCGGCCTGCTGTTTGCCGGTATTTCATTCCTGGTGATCCTGCTGCCTGCGTATTTCGGCGGACCGGATACACTCGTGAATCCATTATGGCTTGTGCTGAGCTACCTGATCATCGTATTGGGCGAACTTGCCTTGTCGCCGGTCGGATTGTCAGCAACCACCAAGCTCGCCCCTGCCGCTTTCTCGGCGCAGACAATGAGCTTGTGGTTCCTGTCAAACGCTGCCGCACAAGCGATCAATGCTCAACTGGTGAAATTCTACTCAGCTGAAAACGAAATGATGTACTTCGGTTTGATCGGTGGAGCATCCATCGTCCTGAGTATCATCCTGTTCATGCTAGCTCCAACCATCCAGCGCTATATGCGCGGTGTACGCTAATAGAAAGAAGAAAATCCCGGAAGCAGACTCGCTTCCGGGATTTTTTGCATCAGTTTTCTTTTATGACGAGCCCCATTTGGCGGGCGAACGCCATCGCCTGCTCCGGAGAGACCGTACAGCCTGCCAGCTTTTCGACCGTGACCTGGATGTTCTCGAACGAATTGCCGCTGAGGTCGACGCCGCTGAGCCCCGTCTCTGCGAAATTCACATCATTCAGATCGCAGCGGCCGAATTCCGTGTTCTTCAGCTCTGCTTCGTAAAAGTCGGCATAGCGCATCGAACACCCTTCAAACCGGGACGTATTGCAAAGCGAGAAACCGAATGCCGCATAATTGAGCACACAATCTGCAAACAGCGTGTGGCGGATTCCTGCTTCGGCAAAATTGGTCCCGACCAGCTTCGAATTGCGGAATTCCGTCCGGTGAAAAACGGTGCGGCTGAAATCGGCATTCGACAGGTCGCAATTGATGAAGAGGGCATCGACGAATTCACTGCGCGGCCATATGGCTTCTGCAAAGTTGACGTTCTCGAACACTACCTGGTCTACACGCAGCCCTTCCTGTGCCTCGAAATCAATCGTTTCCTGCGAGATTTTGCATTTGCTTATGTAATGGTCGTCCATAGCGGACGAAAATGGCACCACTTCCAGTTCTTCCGGTATGGACGGTGCTGAACGCTTTGTTTTTTTCATGGGCTGCCCCTTCCTATAGAAACAAGCGGCCGCTTCGCAAGCGAAGCAGCCGCCGTTCCTTGATGCTGTTATTTCAGTGACGGCACTTTTTCAATGCATGAACGGACAACGCCCGGTTCTTCGATGCGATCATCCGTCACTTCCACCTGATACAACTTATTGTTGTGCATGAACTTGAAGATTCCATTGTTGAAATCGGTGCCGATCTCTTTGAAGAAGATGCCTTCATACTGGCATTCCTTGGTTTGGGAAAAGCTGATTTTATATGTGTCCGCATCCTTCACCAAATAACAGCGGACCCCTTTTTCAAATTCTTCGTGCTCGTCGCCTTTGATAGTCCGGTCGACCGATACCACATGAAAGTCCGCAAAAGGGATTTCCCGCAGCAGCGAATTCATAAACGAGCCTTTTGTGATTTCTTCCCAGCGGCTGCGTGCAGTCTGGCCGATGACGATTTGCGTGATATTCAAATCATGCGCCACTTCCGCGATGACTTTTGCAGAGGGCCGGCTCTCATTATCGCGGATGACGAATTCTTCTGCCCCGAATTCATCAGCCAGCTCTTTCCAGCGCTCGACATAAGCTGATTTCTCAGCATCGAATTCATCGAACGGCAAGGCATCCACTGTCAGTATATACAATGGGCAATCCAGCATTTCCGCCAGCTTGTTCCCTCGTTTGATCAAACGCTCGCCGTTCGGTCCGTAAAACACACAAACCAAAATGCTTTCGTCCATCCGTCCTCTGATTTTCTTCATTTGTATTCACCCTCCAGGGTTTGATATTTCCGGATCCATTTATTCAAAACTATGACATTGTACTGCGAATGCCGCCAAAAATCAAGAGGGCAAGGCTGCAATTCGAGCAGCTGTCCCAAGGAATCTTCTCCATTAACTGAACCATAGCTGAGCTGAGGCATGAAAGCAAGCTTTCTTTCCTGTATAATTTATACCGAATGCCTCAGCTGTGCAAAAGCTGTGTTTCGATATTCTTTTTTGGAGGTTTTGCTGTGCATGTTTTGATTCTCGCCATTTTATTTCCGTTCCTGGCAGCTGCCCTTGTCCCCGTCATCCACAGGCGCATCGGGCGCTTGAACATCGGCTGGCTGGCGCTTCTTGTGCCGCTGATGCTGTTCGGGCTTTTCGTTTTCCAGATCCCCTTCGTTTCTTCAGGGGAAACCGTCAATGCCACACTCGACTGGATCCCTTCCCTCGGCATTAACTTTTCCATTTACCTGGACGGCCTCAGTCTGATTCTGGCCCTGCTGATTTCCGGCATGGGTGCGCTTGTTGTACTCTATTCCATCTACTATCTATCTCCAGCGGATTCCTTGCCGCACTTCTATGCTTATTTGCTGCTTTTCATGGGCGCAATGCTCGGGGTCGTCCTATCCGACAACCTGCTCGTCCTCTATGTTTTCTGGGAATTGACGAGTATCTCCTCGTTCCTGCTGATCGCGTTCTGGTATCACAGAAAGAATTCGCGCGCCGGCGCGCAGAAATCCTTGCTCATCACCGTGTTCGGCGGATTCGCGATGCTTGCCGGCTTCCTGATGATCCATTCCATGACGGGCACCTACAGCATCCGTGAAATTGCCGCATCCATTCCGCAATACACGGAGCACGCCCTGTTTTATCCGGCACTGTTCCTGGTACTGCTGGGTGCGTTTACAAAATCCGCCCAGTTCCCTTTCCATATCTGGCTGCCGGATGCCATGGAAGCACCGACGCCGGTCAGTGCTTACTTGCATTCCGCAACCATGGTGAAAGCAGGCATCTACCTTGTTGCCCGTTTCACCCCGATATTCGGCGGGACTTCCGCCTGGTTCTGGACCGTTACGCTGGTCGGCCTCGTGACGCTTTTCTGGGGCTCATTCAACGCTGTCCGCCAAACCGACCTGAAAGCGCTCCTGGCGTATTCGACCGTCAGCCAGCTCGGGCTGATCATGAGCCTGTTCGGGATGGGTTCAGCGGCGATCCGCTTCGGGGCAGGACCGGAAGGCGCGCTTTATGGCCTTGCCACGTTCGCGGCGCTGTTCCACCTGGTCAACCACTCCACATTCAAAGGCGCCTTGTTCATGGTGGTCGGCATCATCGACCATCAAGTCGGGACGCGGGACATCCGCCGCCTCGGCGGGCTGGTTTCCTTTTTGCCGATCACCATGGTATTCGGCGTCATCGGCAGTTTCTCCATGGCTGGCCTGCCTTTTTTCAACGGATTCCTTAGCAAGGAGATGTTCTTCACCGCTTCGCTGAATGCCATGTCCATGCCGGTATTCTCCGCGGAAACGTGGGGCTGGCTGATTCCGGCCATCGCCTTGACGGCAAGCGTGTTGACCTTTGTTTATTCGATGGTCATCGTTTTCCAGACCTTCTTCGGCAATTACCATCCGAAGAAGCTGGATAAAAAGCCGAAAGAGGCGCCGTTGGGCATGCTGATTCCGCCTGCCATCCTGTCGTTGCTGATCATTGCGATTTTCTTCGCGCCGAATCTGCTCGGCGACCATTTGCTCGCGCCCGCACTTGCGGGCCTGTTGCCTGGCATCGATGCCGCACCGCACATTTCCGCTTGGCACGGCTTCAATGCGGAGCTATTGATGACAGCCGGAGTCGTCCTTTTTGGCGCCTTGCTGTATATTTTCCGCCACCGCTGGAAAAGGGTGTACGGGCTCATGCCTGACTCATGGACGTTCAACTCGCTCTACAGCCGGATGCTTTCCGGCATGGAGCGGAATGCTTCAGCGTTCACATCCGCATACATGACCGGACACCTGCCGCATTACTTCGCTTATATATTTGCATTTTTTGCGGCTGCGGCCGGCGGAACGCTCCTGTTTTCCAGGGCGTTGTCGCTCGATTTTGCAAACGACGCACCGGTTCCGGTCTATGAATTCCTGCTGGCGTTCGCCATGATGGCCGCCGCGGTTGCCATCCTGTTCGCCAAGTCCAGGCTGACCGCCACCCTATTGAACGGCGTGCTCGGCTATTCCATCGCAATCTTTTTCGTGCTGTTCCGGGCACCGGACCTGGCGCTGACGCAGCTGGTCATCGAAACGGTCACCACCGTGCTTTTCCTGCTCGTCTTCTACCAGCTGCCGGATTGGCAGCCTGAAACTTCTCCCAGACGGGTGAAGGTCCGCAATGCCATCATTGCAATCGCCGGCGGATTGACGGTCGTGCTGATCGGATTGACGGTCAACAGCACCCGGTTGTTCGAGACGATTTCGAGCTTCTACGAAAATTCCTATGAGCTGGCAGGCGGGAAAAACATCGTCAATGCCATTCTCGGGGATTTCCGCGGATTCGATACGATGCTTGAATCGCTGGTTCTTTTCATCGCCGGCCTCGGCGTATTTACATTGATCCGCTATAAAGGCAAAAAGGGGGCGAGAAAACATGAAAATCAATGATGTCATCCTTCAAACGGTCGTCAAAGCGGTCGTGTTGATCATTTTCACATTCGGCATCTATTTGTTCATGTCCGGCCATAACGAACCGGGCGGCGGCTTTATCGGCGGCCTCGTTCTCGCTTCCGCGTTTGTCCTGATGTTCCTGTCCTACGACTCCGAGACGGTCAGCGATGCCATTCCGTTCGACTTCAAGAAGCTGTCGGCGCTCGGCGTCCTGCTGGCGATGTCCAGCGCTACTGTGCCGATGTTCTTCGGCCAGCCGTTCCTCAGCCAGTCGTTCGGCTATTTCGATCTGCCGCTTTTCGGCAAGACCGAGCTCGCAACGGTGACCATTTTCGAAGCCGGAATCGCTCTCACGGTTGTCGGGGTCGTCGTCAACATAATCTTAAGCATAAGTGAGGATGAATAGCCCATGGAATCTTTGATCATCATATTGGTCGGCGTCCTTACGGCTGTCGCCATCTACTTAGTCCTGTCCCGCAATGTCATCCGCGTCATCCTCGGGACGGCCATCCTGTCCCATGCTGTCCATTTGCTGATCCTGGCAATGGGCGGCTTGAAAAAAGGCACTGTTCCGCTTCTCGGCGAAGAATCCGAGAGTTATGTGGATGCACTTCCGCAAGCCCTGATCCTGACCGCCATCGTCATCAGTTTCGCCGTCACTGCGTTTATCCTCGTGCTCGCTTACCGCGCATACCAGGAACTCGGCAGCGACGACCTCGGTGATATGAGGGGGGCAAACGATGAATAATCTTATCCTGCTGCCGATGCTGCTGCCGATTTTGGCGGGCGTCACGCTGATTTTCCTGCGTACGTTCGGCCGGCTACAGGCTTGGTTCAGCATTGCGGTGATGGTTTCTGTCGCTGCCATATCCACCTTCCTGCTGCACACCATCCAGACCGAAGGCATCCTCCGGCTCGATTTCGGCGGTTGGGCACCGCCATTCGGCATCCTGTTCGTCGCCGATTCGTTTTCGCTGCTGCTCGTCCTGACGACGAGCGTGGTCGCGCTGGTCTGCCTGCTGTATGCCCTGTTCACTACAGGCAAACTGCTTGAATCGATGTACTTCTACCCCACTGTGCTGTTTCTCATCGCCGGGGTCAATGGTTCATTCCTAACCGGCGATTTGTTCAATCTGTTCGTCTGCTTCGAAGTGATGCTCCTGTCATCCTATGTGCTGCTGACGCTCGGCGGCTCGAAGCGCCAATTGCGCGAAGCCGTCAAATACGTGGCCATCAATATCGTGTCTTCCTGGTTTTTCCTGGTTGCACTGGCGTACTTGTACGGAACGGTCGGCACGTTGAACATGGCCCACATCGCCATTCGGGTTGCAGAAGCCGGACAAGGTCCGCTGCTGACGACAATCAGCATCGTCTTCCTGACCGTCTTCAGCCTGAAAGCCGGCCTGCTTCTTTATTTCTGGCTGCCAGGCTCCTACAGCACTCCGCCGACAGTGGTTTCCGCTTTGTTCGGAGCGCTGCTTACGAAAGTCGGCATCTATGCACTATTCCGGGTATTTTCCCTGATTTTCAATCATCATCCCGACATCACCCACACCATCATCGGCGTCATGGCGGCCTTGACGCTGATCGGCGGAAGCCTTGGTGCCATCGCCTATAACGACATCCGGAAAATCGCCGCCTACAACATCGTCATCTCGGTCGGCTTCCTGCTTGTCGGCCTGGCCGTCTTTACACCGGAAGCCATCGAAGGCGCTGTCTATTACCTGATCCACGACATGGTCGCCAAAGCGCTCCTGTTCCTGCTGATCGGCACGATGATTTCCATGACCGACACCACCCAGCTGAGCCAGATGAGCGGCCTCATGAAAAACTACCCGCTTCTCGGCTGGTCGTTCTTCATCGCCATGCTGTCGCTTGCGGGAATCCCGCCGCTCAGCGGATTCATCGGAAAAGTCCTGATTTCCCAGGGAGCTATCGCAGGAGGCAATTACGTCCTTCTGGCGTTGGCGCTGTTGTCGAGCCTCTTTGTCCTGTACTCGCTGCTGCGCATCTTCAAAAGCAGTTTCTGGGGCGAGACCATCATCAGCAAAGAGGACCAGGTGCCGCTTCAAAACCGCTTCCTTGTCCCAACGCTGATCCTGGTCCTGCTGACGTTCGGCATCGGTTTCGGGACAGAATCGCTTTCCGTTTACGTGACGGATGCGGCTGATACGCTGATGAACCCGGACGTTTATACCGATGCCATATTGGAAGGGGATGGCCAATGATGCCTCTGCACCGCCCTTCCCGAAAAACCGATGAAAGGAGTGGCTGCTGATGCCGGCCCAATTTCTGCTGAATATACTGATTGCTGTGCTGTGGACGCTGTTGATGGATGAAGATGCGTTCCACTTATCGACTTTCATCGCCGGCTACCTCGCCGGCATTGGCATCCTGTTTTTCATGCACCGCTTTTTCGGCACCAAATTTTATCTTTTGCGCGTCTATTCGACGGTTAAGCTGCTGTTCATCTTCATCTCGGAACTTGCTCAGTCCAGCTTGCTGATCATGAAGCAGATCCTGAGCCCGAAACTGAAAATAAAACCCGGCATCTTCACCTATGAACACAGCATGGTCGGCCCTTATGAATTGACGACGCTCGCTTTGCTGCTGACCTTGACGCCGGGTTCGGTCGTCATGGAAGTGTCGCCGGACGGCAAGACCTTCTATATCCATGCGATGGACGTCGAAGAGTCGCGCGACGATGTCCTGCGGTCCATCAAAGTTTTTGAAAAAGCTATTATGGAGGTGACCAGAGGATGATCCAAATTATGCTTACCGTGGCGTTATCGCTGTTCATCCTGGCCATCCTGCTTGCGCTCTACCGCATCATCCGCGGGCCATCGATGCCGGACCGGGTGGTTGCACTCGATATGATCGGCGTCAACTTGATTTCAGCAGTGGCGGTTTTTTCCGTCGCCCTTGAGACACGCGCCTTTCTGGAAGTCATTCTGATAGTCGGCATCCTGGCATTTATCAGCACCATCGCCTTGGCCAGGTTCGTGGAAAGGGGAGATATCGTTGAGCACAAACGGAAGCTTTGAATACCTTGGCGCTTTCCTGATTCTGATCGGTTCAATTATGGCCGTCATCAGTGCAATCGGAATACTCCGCCTTCCCGACGTCTATACCCGGTCGCACGCCGCCACCAAAAGCTCGACGCTTGCGGTATTGCTGTCGCTGACCGGCACATTCATCTATTTCTGGGCTGCAGAGAACTTCATCAGCGTCCGGCTGCTGCTGGGTATCGCGTTCGTTTTCCTGACAGCACCGGTCGCAGGCCACCTCATCACACGGGCGGCATACCGGTCGCACGTCAAACTCTCGGATTCCTCGACAGAAGACGCCTTGAAAGAAGTGCTCCATCCGGAGAAGACAGAAAAATGACAGGCAGCCTTTTCAGGCTGCCTGTCATTTTTTTGCGCTTATCGACAAGTTTATATTGATAGGCAGAGGGAAAAGGAAGGGAAAAAGCGGTAGAAGGGGATGCATGATGCAAAATGTCAAAGACACATTCAAAGAAGTCGCCGCTGCTATCCTGCCCGTGACAATCGTTGTCTTGATCCTGCAAGTCACCCTCATTCGCCTGCCGCTCGAAGCATTCCTGCAATTCTTGATCGGAGCGGCATTTGTCAGCATCGGCTTTTTCCTGTTCCTGCTCGGCGTGACTGCCGGGCTCCTGCCCGTTGGCGAATTGATCGGAAAACGGCTGCCGAGGACGAAGAAAAAGTCTCTTATCATTGGTACCGGATTCCTTCTCGGGCTGGTTGTCACAATCGCAGAGCCCGATGTCCGCGTGCTGGCCCGGCAGATCGACGGAGTCTCCCATGGCGAGATTCCCTCAGGTGTTCTGGTGCTATCCGTTGCTCTCGGCCTCGCCATATTTGTTGCACTGGCGATGGTGCGCACTATTTTCAGCATCCCTCTCCATTATTTCCTGGTGGGCGGATACGCCTTAGTATTTGCATTAGCCTCTTTCGTGCCGGACGAATACGTAGCAATATCATTCGATTCAGGCGGGGTCACCACCGGCCCCATGGCTGTCCCGTTCATCATGGCACTTGGCGTCGGCGTTGCAAGCGTCCTGCGCAGCGGCTCGCCGGCTTCGAGTGAAGGATTCGGGCTGATCGGCCTCGCTTCCATAGGCCCCATTCTGGCCCTTATGGTGCTGGGGGTGCTATTCCAGTGAATTTCCATGTATTTGAGGGTTTTGACGAAATCCTCAAAGAAGTAAGCCTGGCCCTGGTCCCGCTCATCCTGTTTTTCACGCTTTTCCAAGTGTTGTTGCTCCATCTCCCCAGACAGCGCATTTTTCAGATCATCCTCGGATTCGTGCTTACGTTCTTTGGAATGGCTTTTTTCCTGCAAGGTGTCCACATCGGTTTTTTCCCGATTGGCGATATGATGGGACAGGCCCTCGGGAAAAGCGATCGCATCTGGCTGGTCATTCCGATCGGCTTTGTCCTCGGATTCGCGGCAACTTTCGCCGAACCCGCCGTCAGCATCGTCAATGGAGAAGTCGACCGGGTGACCGGCGGCTATATATCGGAAAAAATGATGCTGTATACGGTATCGACCGGGGTCGGCATCTCCATCGCCCTTTCGATGGTCCGCATCCTGTATGGCATTTCCCTTTGGTATTTTCTCGTTCCCGGTTATATACTGGCTTTAATATTGATCTTTTTCTCAAGCAAGACCTTCATCGCCATCGCGTTCGATTCCGGCGGAGTGGCGACCGGCCCTATGACCGTGACATTCATCTCTGCCATGTCGGTCGGAATTGCTACCGCAACCGAAGGGCGCGACCCTCTGACAGACGGATTCGGGCTGATTGCCCTCGTGGCCCTGACGCCGATTATCGCCGTGCTCATCGTCGGGTTGATCTTTACAAGGAAAGGAGGCGCCGGCCAAGATGAATCTTAACCACAGACTGATGGTCGCCATCGTAAAACGCGGATACTCAAGGGCCGTAATTGCCGAAGCAAAGAAGGCAGGCGCAGACGGCGCAACAATCCTTTACGGCGAAGGAATCGGACGGAATGAAAAACCGACATTCCTCGGCCTCCCTGCAACCCATGAAAAAGACATCATCTTCATCGCAGTGGACGGAAGCATAGAAATGGCTGTAGCGGAAGCTGTAGCGAGCTGCGCGAAGCTCGGGCTACCAGGCAACGGACTCGGGTTCACAGTCCATTTGAACCAGCTTCTCGGGGTGCCTCACCTGTCCGACCGCATCAAATTCGTGAAACCGAAGAAAGGGGAACGCCAATTGAATTCGACCCAGGAACAATTTCAATTGATTGTCACCATCGTCAACAGCGGAGATTCCCAGAAAGTGGTGGCCGCTGCTGCAGAAGCCGGCGCAGAAGGCGGCACAATCCTCACCGGACGCGGCACCGGCGTGAATGAGCAGAAGAAATTCATGAACTTCTCCATCGATCCGGAAAAAGATATTGTTCTGACATTGGTCCCGGAAAGCTATGCACATGCTGTAGTGAAAAGCATCGAAAATGCCATCGATCTCTATTCTCCTGGGCAAGGCATCGCTTTTTTGATTGATGTCGAAGAAGTCTTCGGAGTCAACCATTCTTCACTGAACAAACCAAGCACTCCGTAAAATGGAAAAAGGGATGGAATCCTGTGGATTCCATCCCTTTGAGTTTTTAAACAAAAGATTAATTTTTCAATTAGATAAATAAAACAAATGGAAGCTGTACTGGATCCTCCACTTCAGGCGGACGCTTTCCGCGGGCTCGCGCCGAACTAACTCGGACTGGCGTCCGAGTGGATTTCGGCACTTCGCTATCCCGCAGGAGACGCCGCCTTCCGTTGCGGATCCTGAAGCCAACGGCTTGTACTTAGCGAATTAAAATTGAATCTATTTCTTCTGCCTCTTCGATTTGATACAAGTGACGCTCCCGAGCGGGCTGGCCACGAGACCACGGAAAGCGAAGTGGCCAGCCCGCTCGGGCTTATAAATCTCTATTCATTTAAATCAGACTTCGTCTGCAGCCTGAAAGGAAAGAAATCCTCTAGATTCCATCCCTTTTATTTCCGCAGGTGAAGAAATGTCAGCAGGACGATCCAGTATGGCGGGCGCGTTTCTTTTTTCGCGCGCTCCGCTTCGCTTTTCATTCGCCCTTTTTCGACTTGCTGCTTGATCGCCTGCATATGCTCGTACATTTCGGTTTCTTCGATTCGGAACATAAAGCTCTCCTCCTTTATTGGCTCTATTGGATTTCAATGTTGAATTCAAATGCCCATGGCTGGTTTGCGGAATATCAACAAGGAAACTGCCCAGAGCCTTTCTTAAAGAGCCAGTTCGCCAATATTCTGCAACTGCGTTTGTTTGGATGCAGCATCTCCGCCTTTGCCGGCAATCTCCCCTTCACTGACGCGGAGTTTGCTGCGCAGCACACCTTTCAGTTCCGGATTTGCTGCGCGGATGCTGCCGAACAGGTCGATTGCTGCCACCTTCTCTTTCAAGGTCTCTGCCGTTACGTCATCGTTCAGAATCAGCTGCCCTTCCACAATGAAGTTCAGTGTTCCGTCTGATTCCAGCAGCTCGCTCTCGGACCATTCTTCCTCCCCTTCGATGTAGACGAACCGGTCTGCATAAGACAGCACTTCCGTTTCCATCCGGTCGAGACGCTCGTAGACCAAGTCCTCAATTTCCTCACTGCAGACAATGAATGATTTGGAATCGATTTTTTCAAATGCACTTTCGAACATTTCCCGGGAAATACCGTCTTCTAAAATCAGCGGCTTTTTCGTTTTCAGCTTTCTGCTTTTAAAACTCCGGATCGAACGGGAATTAAGGCGAAGCATTTTCCGTGCGTTTTCATAGCCCGCAGGAATAATGTCGATTGCTCCGTTAGGCCCGGCATTCATTTTCTGGTAAAGGGTAACGGCCTGCTCTTCATGGACGACCGCCATCCCGTTAATGTCAATGTTCTGTATGTTTCTGCTGAACAATTCCATGTCCAACTCCTTCGGCAACGTCAGCAAACCGTTGACAATCAAATTGAGCGGGGCATCAGCAGCCTGCAGATAGGCATCGCTCAAAACGAGGTGGCCGTTTTCAAAGCGGGGCAAAGCGCCAGTGTAACTCTTAACCGAAAAACTGCCTTCAGTGAAAACCCGGCTTGCGGTTCCTGCCAGTCCGGGCGGTGCATATACATCGCCATTGATATTCAATTGCAGCCGGCCGTTCGCCAGCTTTTCCGAATCGACATCCGGCGCAAGGATCACCAGCCCATTGATGACCATCCTTACTTCTTGATCAATCGCGTCCAGATAAGCTGCATCAATTGTCAAATCGCCGTTATAATAGCCATAGCCTTCCGGCACTTCAATGGCACGGCCCAAGTTCCCGATGTTCAGCAGGGACAGCAGATGCGCTTGGCCGGTCCGGTAAAGCACCGCCCCCACGTTGCCGATTTCCTCATACGCTTGGACGCTTTCAGGTGTTGCGTTCAATAAATTCAGTAGCCCCACATTGCCGATTCGTTGTCCCATCAAAGATCACCCTCCAAATGTTTTCTTAGCCTTTTGATGGCCTGGTGCAGCTTGTACCTGACAGTGGCCGCTGGAATTCCCAGCCCTTCCCCGATCTCCTGGCTGGTCATGCCGAGCCAGTACCGCTTGAATACAAGATCGCTCAGTTCAGGCGGAAGCTTGCCGAGCAGCTCCGCCATTTCAATGCCGCTTGCAGCGTACCGCGGGTCCTGGAAGTCCATTTCCGTCTCCCAAGCCGACAGCCGGTGGTCCCTTCGCCGGTCGTCGATTAGCCGGTTTTTCATCACCCGGAAAAACCAGGCCCGCTGCTTGTGGAGAGGCAGATCCTGAAGCGTGCTTTCCTTCAAGGATTTCTCCCACGCATCCTGCACCAGGTCAAAGGCTTCCTGTTCATGCCGGGAAATGGAACGGGCAAATCGGATCAAGTCATCTTTCAAATTTTCAAGCATCGTATTTGCTTCCATTCCATTCCCCGCTTTCTGTTTTGCTGCCTCTTTCAATAAGATAACGGATGAACCGGGCAAAGTGTTTGAAAAAAATAAAAAAAATACCGGCAAGCTTTTCAGCTCGCCGGTATCTGGAATTTCTATTAATATGGATCTGCTTCGTGCCCTTTGGAAGCTGCAGCTTGCGCTACTTTGCTCGCTGCCGGCTTACCATAGACTTTCGGTCCATTTTCTTTCATTTCCTTGTTGTACTGGATTTTCTGCTCCATGTTTTCACGGACGCGGCGGCCATATTCTTCATCCGCCTGCGTGAAGTGATGGATCATTTCTTCCTGGATCCGTGGATCGCATACCGACAACGCATCACCCAGGTTATTGATCAGCTCTTCGCGCTCCCAGTCCTCAAAGCTGCGGTACGTCTCGCCCGCCTGGCCATAATTGTTTGTGCGGTCGATTGGCTGGCTGACCACCTTGCCGCTGTATTCCGGTTCATGAGGTGCTTTCGGCTCATCGACTTCCTTCACGCCGCCAAGCACTGACGGTTCGTAATTGATGTGCGGGTTTGGTACATGTTCGCTTGGCCGGTCCATCTGGCCGCCGTACTGATTCGTCGCCACACGCTTTTTCGGTGCGTTGACTGGCAGCTGCAGGTAGTTCGCCCCAATGCGGTAGCGCTGCGTATCGGAGTAAGAGAAGGTGCGCCCTTGCAGCATTTTATCGTCCGAGAAATCCATTCCGTCCACAAGGACTCCTGTACCAAATGCAGCCTGCTCAATCTCGGCATGGTAGTTTTCCGGGTTGCGGTTCAATACCATCTTGCCGACAGGAAGGAACGGGAATTTGTCCTGCGGCCATAGTTTGGTGTCGTCCAGCGGATCGAAATCCAGTTCCGGATGCTCATCATCGCTCATGATTTGAACGAACAGCTCCCATTCCGGATAATCGCCGCGTTCAATCGATTCGAACAAGTCTTCCGTCGCGTGGCCGACGTTCTCTGCCTGGATTTCATTGGCTTCTGCCTGCGTCAAGTTGCGGATGCCTTGCTTCGGCTCCCAATGGTATTTGACAAGGACTGCTTCGCCTTTGTCGTTGACCCATTTGTATGTGTTGACGCCGGAACCTTGCATATGGCGATATGTCGCCGGGATGCCCCATGGCGAGAACAGGAATGTGATCATATGCGTCGCTTCCGGGGTACGCGCAACAAAATCGAACATGCGCTGCGGATCCGGCACGTTGGAGACCGGATCGTTCTTGAAAGCGTGGATCATATCCGGGAATTTCATCGCATCGCGGATAAAGAAGATTTTTAAGTTGTTGCCGACCAGATCCCAGTTGCCGTCTTCCGTGTACATTTTCACGGCAAATCCGCGCGGGTCGCGTGCAGTTTCCGGGGAGTGCCGGGAGCCTGCCACTGTAGAGAAGCGCACCAAGAGCGGCGTCTGTTTGCCTGCGCCTGAGAACACTTTTGCGCGTGTGTATTTTTCCACCGGCTCGTCGCCAACTTTGCCGTAAGTTTCAAAGTAGCCAAACGCACCGGCACCGCGTGCGTGTACAATCCGTTCCGGAATTTCTTCCCGGTCAAAATGTGAGATTTTTTCGATGAAATGGTAGTTTTCAAGTGTAGCCGGTCCGCGATTGCCCACCGTCCGGATATTCTGGTTGTCCTTCACCGGATGGCCTTGGCGGGTCGTCAATGTTTCTTCGCTTTCGCCGGTGCCTTTCCGGTTCTTGAAATCTTCATTCTTCTCCTTCATGAAAATCCTCCTCCACATTAGTCTATCACCCTATAATCTTCCCTTTTCCCTTGCAAATAAACATGCGCATTTCCGCAAATTAATAGTTTATTTCTTCCAGATAGACAAAACGGCAGGAATATGAAAAACTTGAAGGAGAACGTTAGAGAGAAAGCAGGGTTGGAAATGAGTGTTGTATTAAAAGAAAAAGGGAGATGGGATCCCTTGAAGGTAGCAGCAAAAGTAACGGCCGCCTATCTGGCTTCCTTTTTCGCCCCACGGAAAGACAAGAAGAAAATCGTATTGATCGGCGGAAACCTGGGAGAAAAATATGAGGATAACGCAGCCGTCTTCCATAAGTACCTGGTGAACAACCACGGAGACCAAGTGACAGCCTATTGGATGTATGACCCGAAAACCTCCTACGCCCTGGACGGCAATATCCAGAATTCCGTTCCCCTGGGAAGCTTCCGGAATTACCTGCTGTTTTTCCAAGCCGATTACACCTTCCACGGACATTCTCTGCTCTATGATATCGCGCCTTCCGTTGATAAGTTTCTGTTCCTCAACCGAAAAACCATCATTACGCATGTCAGCCACGGCATAGAAGGATTCAAGAAGATTCTCATCCAAAAAGAGGATGTTCCTCTCCTGAAGCGTACCAATTACTTTAATTGCGCCTCGGAGTATGAAAAAGAGCTGAAATTGACGAAGTGGAACATTCCTGAACGCAAGCTCATCGTCACCGGCCTGCCGCGTTTTGACCGTTACGAACTGCACAAGCCCGCCAAGGAGGTAAAGAACATCCTCATGATGATGACTTGGCGCGAATGGCTTTTCGACCTGACCGAAGAAGAATTTATTGAAAGCGCTTATTTCCGGAATACGATGGGGCTGATCGGCCACCCTGGCATCCGGAAGCTGATTGCCGAAAACGGCCTCCATATGCAGGTAGCCCTCCACCCGTTCATGAAGAAATTCGAAAAGCATTTCAGCGGGCTGGAAAACAGCGATGCCGGCATCCAGTTCCTCGATGCCAAATACCACACCATCGAAAAAGCCATCGAAGAGAATGACCTGCTGCTGACCGACATCACCAGCGTGTCATGGGATTTCCTGTATCTGAATAAACCCATCATCTTCAATATGTTCGACCGCGATGAATACATCGCAAAGCGCGGAAGCTACCTCGATTTGGAAAAAGACCTGTACGGCTATAAAGCCGATACGATCGAAGAAGTCTACGGCTATCTGAAAAAAATCGTCGAAGAAAAGATCAGCACCAACGATTGGCATCCCTTGGCCACGCAGTACATCGATTTCTTCGACCATCAGAACTGCAAGCGCCTCGCCCAAAGAGTACTTGGCGTGGAATAAAAAACAGAAATCCCGGACGATCTTCGTCCGGGATTTTTTGGTTTGAGCGCTCTTTGCATTTTATGCTATAGTCGTAAAAAACTTATCTGCCATAAAAATCCGCGGAGAGGATGAGCGCCATGACAGAGGAATTGTTTCTAAAGGACAGTTACATAAAGGAATGCGAAACGGAAATCACCGCCATTGAAGGAAACCGGGTGGCCCTTAGCCGCACCCCTTTCTATCCCGGAGGCGGCGGCCAGGAAAACGATACCGGTGTCCTGATCCAGAACGGCAGCCAGACGGCAGTCACCAAAGTCAAAAAGGAAAGCGGAAAGATCTGGCACACCGTCACCGAACCGGAGCAGCTGGTTCTCGGAAAGGCCGTGGCAAAGATCGATTGGCAGCGGAGAGAAAACCTGATGAAGCACCATACCCTCCTCCATGTCATCGCCGCTGTTTTTAATGGGGAACGCGATTCCTTGTGCACCGGCAACCAGATCTATCCCGACAAAGCCCGCATTGACCTGACCGGCATATCAGATTTGGACCAGGAAGAAATCGGCCAATTGGCGGCCAGGGTGAACCAGGAAATCGCCCGCAACCATCCCGTTTCCACCAGGACGCTCCCACGGGAAGAGGCGGAAGGAGTTTCAGGTGCGATCAAGACAGTCGTCAACCTTATCCCCGAATCCGTCAAAGAAGTCCGGCTGGTGAAGATCGGCGACATCGATGAACAGGCCTGCGGCGGCACCCACGTCCGGGAAACCGGGGAAATCGGCCGGTTTGTACTCGATTCAACGAAAAACAAAGGCAAAGGCATCACCCGCCTTGAAGTCCATATCGTTTAACGAAAAAATCCCTCACGCAGCGTGAGGGATTTTTTATAGATCAATAGCCAGCTCCACCGGGCAATGGTCGGAGCCGAGTACATCGCTATGGATTGCCGCTCCCTGGAGTTTTGGGGCGAGCCGTTCCGAAACGATAAAATAGTCGATGCGCCAGCCGATGTTCCGCTCGCGGCAATTCGTCCGGTACGACCACCAGGAATAGCTGTCCGCTTGGTCCGGATAAAAATAGCGGAACGAGTCGACAAAGCCGCTGGCCAAAAACCGGCTCATTTTGTCCCGCTCCTCCGGCGTGAAGCCGGAGTTCTTCAAATTCGCTTTCGGGTTGCGCAAATCGATTTCAGCGTGGGCGACGTTCAAATCCCCGCACAGGATGACCGGCTTTTGCCGGTCGAGCGCTCTGACATAGGACAAAATGGCATCTTCCCAGCCAAGCCGGTAATCGAGCCGCAACAAGCCGTGCTGGGAATTCGGTGTATAGACATTCACCACGAAATACTCCTCGAATTCGAGCGTGATGATGCGCCCTTCCCGGTCGTGTTCATCGATGCCGAGCCCGTATTGCACCGAAAGCGCCTTCTGCTTTGTAAAGATGGCGGTTCCGGAATAGCCTTTCTTCTCTGCATAATTCCAATATGTATGGTAACCCGGAAGGTCCATCTCGATTTGCCCTTCCTGCAATTTGATTTCCTGCAGGCAGAATACGTCTGCATCTGCCGTTTCAAAAAAATCCATAAATCCTTTTTTCATTACAGCCCGAAGGCCGTTGACATTCCATGACACCAGTTTCAATGCCGCACCTTCTCTCAATCTCTTCTTTCCAGTGTACCGAAAAAAGAGCCCCTTCTCAAACTGTGTGTTTTATTGCCATTCGGAGTAAAATTCTGTAAAAATCCAGTAAATTCTTTGAATAATGCATCTTTTTTACGGACCTTCTTGTACAATGGACTTATCTATCACGCAAGGGGAATGAGCTATGAAGAAATTCACAAAAGAAGAGAAAAGCTGGGCGCTTTATGACTGGGGAAGCTCCGCCTATTCCATCATCATCACGACTGCGGTGTTTCCGCTTTACTACAAGGCTGCCGCAACCGAAGCGGGTGTTCCGTTGGCCGACTCCACCGCATACCTGGGCTATACCATCGCCATCTTCACGTTCATCCTGGCCATGATCGGCCCGATCCTCGGCACCATCGCCGACTATGAAGGGCTGAAAAAGAAGTTTTTTACTGCGTTCTTCCTGCTCGGAACCGTCTCCACCGCGCTCCTCGCATTCGTGCCGAGCGATAACTGGCTGATGCTGCTTATTTGTTATACGTTTGCAGCATTGGGGGCAACCGGCGCAAACGTATTTTATGATGCCTTTATTGTCGACGTCACCACTGCGAAACGCATGAACAATGTTTCCGCATTCGGCTACGGGCTTGGCTATATCGGTTCGACCATCCCGTTCATCCTATCGATCGCCATCATCCTTTTGGCATCAAGGGACATGATTCCGGTATCGACGATCAATGCCAGCCGCATCGCATTTCTGATCACCGCCGTTTGGTGGTTCGCATTTTCCATTCCGCTGTTCCGCCGCGTCCATCAGCGCCACTTTATCGAGCGTGAACCAAGCCCCGTCCGCCAGAGCATGAAGCGCCTCGGCAAGACCATCCGGGAAATCCGCCAATACCGCGCATTGTTCCTGTTCCTATTGGCGTACTTCTTCTACATTGACGGCGTCGGCACCATTATTGCGCTGTCCACCGCCTACGGCACGGACCTCGGCCTCTCGTCGACCAGCCTGCTGATCGTCCTGTTCGCCACCCAGGTCGTCGCAGCCCCGTTCGCGATTCTGTATGGCCGCCTGTCCGAACGCTTCACGGGAAAAAAGATGCTGTATGTCGGCATCTGCGTCTATATCGTCGTCTGCATCTACGCGTATTTCTTGGAGACCATCACCGACTTCTGGATTTTGGCGATGCTGGTCGCCACCAGCCAAGGTGGCATCCAGGCACTCAGCCGCTCGTACTTCGCGAAACTGGTCCCGAAAGAAAACTCGAATGAATTTTTCGGCTTCTACAACATCTTCGGCAAATTTGCAGCAATCCTCGGTCCGCTGCTGGTTGCCGTCACTTCCCAGGTCACCGGCAATTCCAGCATGGGCGTCTTCAGCCTTGTCGTGCTGTTCGTCATCGGGCTTGCAATCCTGTCGCGTGTGCCGGAACCCGAAGAGCACCCATCCGTCGAGGAGGCCGTCGCAGAATGAAAAAAACTGTCCAGGGCATGCGCCCTGGACAGTTTTTCATTTTGCCTTTATTTTTTATTCGTATCTTTTGGTGTAATCGTTGCGCTGCCGGAACCGGTAGTTGTTACATCAGAAGCGCCGAATTCCACAACTTCGATGCCGCCTTTTTCCTGTGCCGCTTCTTTTTCAGCTTTCTTAATTTCTTTTTCAGCCTTTTTTTCAGCTTTTTCATGCTCTTTTTGTGCTTTTTCTTCAGCTTTTATTTCTTTTTCAACTTCTTTTTCCTGCTTTTTCAGTTCTTTCTCTTCTTTCTTGTCTTCGCGTTTCGCTTTCAATTCATCGACTTTGCCTTTGGCTTTGTCGGTCACATCGCTGGTTTTATCTTTCACTTTGTCCGTTACGCCGCTGGTCTTGCCTTTTACCTGCTCCACGGTGCCGCTCAGTTTTTCCTTCGAGCCGGACGTCTTCTCTTTCAACGTTGCCTGCATCTCTTTGCCGCTCTTCGGAGTCAGAAGCAATCCTGCTGCAGCCCCGACAATAGCGCCAGTCACAGCGCCTTTGATGAATCCGCTGCCGCCGTTGCCGCTTTCTTCATAAATTTGAGGAGCTGGAATCTTGCCGCTGCGCACAAGGCGCTCTTCGACTTCTTCCACGATTTCATATAATGTACGGCCGTGCGCTTCCACTAACGGCACGTTCATGTGGAAATCCGATAAGCTTTCCTGGTCTCTGACAACGACGCAGTCATAATCCACCGCATCGGTTTTGTCCTTCAGCATCTCGGCATTATATCCTTTTTTCTCAAGTGCATCTTTTACTGAAACAAACGGTTCTTCTACTGCTACTTTGACCATTTTTTCTCCACTCCCTTTTCCGGTAATTGTGTATACTCCTTTATTTCCCCTGATTTACACGGCTATAAACACACCAATGTAAATGAAATATTTTTAATATAACCGCAACTCTTAACAATTCCGCGTTTGAGGGACCCCAAAAACGGCTATAGAAAAAAAGCTGCTTTCCTATAAGGAAAGCAGCTGG
This sequence comes from Planococcus chinensis, assembly GCF_042681545.1. NCBI lineage: Bacteria > Bacillati > Bacillota > Bacilli > Caryophanales > Caryophanaceae > Planococcus > Planococcus chinensis. The sequence continues at coordinate 315,350 of NZ_JBHUFW010000002.1, read as the reverse complement.
AGAGAATTATTGGACAGAAGCAGGCGTTTCCGCCAAACGGTCTGAACTACCTGATTTGATGCGTTCGCCGGTTTTCGGGTCGAAGAAATGCACATGCGACATATCGAAAGCGAGACGTGCAGTATGCCCCGGTTCAATCGAAGTGTTGGCGTCGACGCGGGCGATGAATTCCTGCTCCGCATAGACAGCATAGATGATCGTTTCCGCACCTGTCAGCTCCGACACGGTAATCGTCGCATCAAATTCGCTGACCGGCAGCCGCGACAAGTCCTCGCTGTTGACGTGGATATGCTCAGGTCGGATGCCGAGCGTCAGATCCGCTCCGTCGTAGCCTTGGCTCTTCAGAAGTTCAAGCTGTTCCGTCAGGATGTCCACTGCTTTGTCGCCGAGCTTGAACGTGCCGTTTTCGAGATGCCCTTCAAAGAAGTTCATCGCCGGTGAACCGATAAAGCCGCCGACAAACCGGTTTGCCGGATAGTCATAGACTTCCTTCGGGCTGCCGACCTGCTGGATAAAGCCGTCTTTCATGATGACAATCCGCGACGCCATCGTCATTGCTTCTGTCTGGTCATGCGTTACATAAATAGTAGTCGTCTTCAGACGGTGGTGGAGCTTCGCGATTTCGGCGCGCATCTGGACGCGCAGCTTGGCATCCAGATTGGAAAGCGGCTCATCCATGAGGAACACTTTCGCATCCCGGACAATCGCCCGTCCCAAAGCGACACGTTGGCGCTGGCCGCCCGAAAGCGCTTTCGGTTTGCGGTCCAAGTATTCCTCGAGCCCAAGGATCGCCGCCGCTTCGTTGACGCGCCGCTTGATTTCATCTTTTTTGAACTTGCGCAGCTTCAGACCGAACGCCATGTTTTCATATACGGTCATGTGCGGGTAAAGCGCATAGTTCTGGAACACCATTGCAATGTCGCGCTCTTTCGGCTGGACGTCGTTCATCCGTTTGCCGTCTATGTAAAACTCGCCTTCGGTGATTTCTTCGAGGCCGGCAATCATCCGCAAAGTTGTGGATTTTCCGCAGCCGGACGGACCGACGAAAACGATAAACTCTTCGTTTTTAATATCAAGATTAAAATCGGTAACGGCAACTGCGCCATTATCGTAAGTCTTGCCCAGGTTTTGAATCAGAATCTCTGCCATTTTGTCTGGTCCCCTTTGGTTTTTTCTTTTAATTATAAACGCTTCTCAGTATATTACAAATTCTATCATTTTTTGAAAAGGGCCAGCACTTGGTATATACTTCTAATTAGGTTTGCGAAAAGCAGAATATTCAGTTCTTAACAGTTTTACATTCGGTCGCTGGAGAAGCAACAAGAACTCGAGAGGCTATTTACTTCGTAAGCCGAAGTGGATTTATTTTTTTCAGCATTTATTTATCATATCAACAGAAGGAGTGGAAGAAGAATGAACAAACTAAAAGCATTCGGCATCTTGATCGTCGGGCTGGTTCTGCTGCTCAGCGGCTGTTCCGGCTTCCAGACCAGCAACAACGAGGAACCCGCCACCAACGAAGAAGGCAAGACCGTCATCGATTTTTGGACTTTCTGGGGTTCTGAAATCCGCCGTCCGATCATCGAGCAGATCATCACTGACTTCAATGAGTCGCAGGATGAAATTGAAGTGAAGCACACTTACCTTCCGTTCGGTGATATCTGGACGAAAGAACTGGCTGCTATCGCAGCAGGCAATCCGCCGGATGTCGTAATCAACGACATCAACGCGACCGCTCTCCGCGGGGAAAAGAACCAGGCTATGAACCTGGCGGACCTCCTGAAAGAAGACGACATTTCTGAGCGCTTCTATCCGGAATTGTGGAAAGCGACTTTGCATGAAGGCGATTCCTACGGCATTCCGTTCAATACGGACACACGCATTCTTTTCTACAATAAAGACGCTTTCAAAGAAGCCGGCCTGGATCCGGAAAAGCCGCCTACTACCTGGGCGGAGCTTGAGGAATATGCACAAAAGCTGGATAAGAAATCCGGCGAGGACTACGAGCGCATCGGATTCTATCCGCTATGGGGAATCGGCTATGACGTCTGGCTGCTGAATGCCAACGGCCAGAACTACTTCGATGAGCAGAACAATTTCGAAATCGATACAGCGAAAAACGAACAGGTTTTGAACTGGCTTAAGACTTGGAAAGACCGCTATGGCGAAAACGTCATCAACTCCTACCAGGCACAAATCGACAGCCAGCAGGGCCACCCGTTCTTCAGCGGCGACTTGGCCATGATTGCACAGACACCGACTTTCTACACGCAGATCCGCGATTACGCAAAGGATTTGAATTTCGGCGTTGCGACACTTCCAGAATATGAGGAAGGCAATGGCAATACGAGCTGGGGCGGCGGATTTGTCGCTGAAATCCCGGCAGGCGCCAAAAACCCTGAAGCTTCATGGGAGTTCATCAAATATTTGACCGACGTTGAAGCCCAAAAGTACTGGGCAGTGAAGAACTTTGACAACGTCGCTAACATTGAAGCGGCCGAAGAAGCGGCCAACTCGGATGAATTCACCGAGGACGGGAAAATGGTCTATGAAATGGCACTTGAGAACATGGAACATACGCTGTTGACGCCGGTTCCGGTCATCGCGCCTGATTTCAGCAGCTTGATCAACCCTAACGTGGATGAATTCATGCTCGGCTCCATGACCGCTAAGCAGGCGCTCGAGAAGTCGCAGGCGGATGTGGAAAACCTGATCCAGAAAAACCAGTAAGCAAGGAGGGACCGTCTTGGGGAAGAAAAGACTGACCATGCGGCGCAAAGAAAGCATTTACGGCTACATTTTCGTGTTGCCATGGATCATCGGATTTCTCGCATTTACTGCGGGACCTTTGGTATTTTCTTTTGTGGCAAGTTTTACAAACTATAATATTACATCTCAGATGGACTTTGTCGGCGCAGAGAATTATCAAGGACTCTTTACAGAGGACAGTCTTTTTTGGACCTCACTTTGGAACACCTTGTATTTCGTCATCTTTTCTGTACCGCTGACCACGATGGGCGCGATTTTCCTTTCCGCCCTGCTCAATCAAGACATTCCCGGCATGCGTTTCTTCCGGACGCTGTACTACCTGCCGGCTGTCCTGTCGGGCGTCGGCGTTTACATGCTATGGATGCAGCTTCTGGATCCCGGTACCGGAATGGTCAATCTGGTGCTGGGCTGGTTCGGCATCGACGGCCCGAACTGGCTGTTCGACCCGGATTGGACAAAGCCTTCCATCATTTTCATGAAATTATGGAGCGTCGGAGGTTCAATGCTCCTATACCTGGCCAGCATGCAGGGCGTCTCCAAATCGCTTTATGAAGCGGCCGAAATCGATGGCGCAAACACGTGGAAGAAATTTTTCCATATCACGATCCCGATGATTACGCCGGTCATCTTCTTCGATGTCGTTACGAGCCTGATTGGCGGATTCCAGATTTTCCAGGAAGCATATGTCATGTCGAATAACGGCGAAGGCGGACCCGCCAATTCATTGTTGTTCTATAACCTGTACATGTGGAAGCAGGCATTCACCAACTTCAATATGGGCTATGCCATGGCAATGTCCTGGATCCTGTTCGTCATCGTGTTCATCATGACGATTTTCAACCTGAAACTTGCTCCCCGCTGGGTGCATTACGAAGGGGAGGAGAAGTAGATGGATAAGCCGACAGATAACCTGGATTACCTTGACCGTGCGGATGATCTGAAGAGCATCGAGAAAAGCAATGAGAACCCGAGCTTCTTTGAACACCGCGGAAACCGGAAGAACTTTCTGGTCATTTTCAACTTCATTTTGCTGGCAATCGGGAGCCTGTTGATTCTCTCCCCTCTCTGGTGGATGTTTGCGACTTCCTTGAAGACGATGGCGGAAGTCATGTCTTTCCCGCCTTCTTTCTTCCCGGAAGACTGGCTGTTCAGCAACTATATCCGCACGTGGGAAGCAGCGCCGTTCACCCGCTATACCATCAATACGCTGGTGATCACGACGTTCGTAGTAGTCGGAAACGTGCTGTCCAATTCATTCATCGCCTACGGATTCGCCAAGATCCCCTTTAAGGGCAAGAACGTTTTGTTCGCCATCGTCCTCGCGACGATGATGATTCCGGGGTTTGTTACATTGATTCCGCAATACGTCCTATTCGCCAATCTCGGCTGGATCAATACGTACTACCCGCTGATCGTGCCGGCGTTTTTCGGCAGCGCGTTCAATATCTTCCTGCTGCGCCAGTTCTATATGACGATTCCGACCGAATTGATCGAAGCAGCGAAGATCGAAGGCGCGAGCCATTTCTACATCTGGTGGAAGATCGGATTGCCGCTCACGAAACCGGCCATCGCGACAGTCGCCATCTTCTCGTTCAACGGTGCCTGGAACGACTTCCTCGGGCCATTGCTTTATTTGAACGACGAGAATTTGTACACGCTGCAGATCGGCCTGCAAGTTTTCAAAGGCCAATTGAGCACGCAGTGGAATTACCTGATGGCCGGCTCGCTGCTCGTGCTGCTGCCTGTCATCGTGATTTTCTTCATCTTCCAGAAGTACTTTATCCAAGGCATCAACTTGCAGTCCGGCGGAAAATAAAGCCCGGCTTGCGATACACCCTCTGCGCACTGGGCGCGGAGGGTGTTTTTTTGTTGTCTCAGGCTTTTAAAGTACTGTTGAGCGCGAGATTCTCCATTGGCTTTTCGATTTCGGCTCTCCGTTAAAGAGAAAAGCTTACCGTCGGCGAAAAGCAAAGAAGGTTTTTTAGTGTTTTTCCGTTTTATTTGCGCTCAGGAGAATTTATTTGCGTTCAGAAACTTTTATTTGCGTTCATGCAGATTTATTTGCGTTTAAAAATCTTTATTTGCGTTCAACAGGATTTATTTGCGTTCAACAAAATTCGACACGAAAAAAGGCATCCCCGAAAGGATACCCTGAATGCGCAGATTGCTTACACTGCTGCTGTTTTCTCTTTTTTGATCTGCTTGCTGCGGAGTTGTCCGCAAGCTGCGTCGATGTCCGCGCCTTGTTCGTGGCGGACGCCGCAGTTGATGCCTTTCTTCTTCAAAGCGTCGTAGAAAGCGCTGATCGCTTCCGGCGTGCTCTGCTGGTACTGATCGTGTTCGCTGACCGAGTTGTATGGAATCAGGTTGACGTACGACAGATGGCGCTTGTCTTCGAGCAGCTTCGCGAGCTTGTTCGCTTCTTCGACATGGTCGTTGACGTCGCGCAATAAAATATACTCGAATGTGATGCGGCGGTTGGATTTCTCCAAGTAGTAATCGATTGCATCCATCAATTTCTCGATCGGATACGCTTTGTTGATTTTCATGATACGCGAACGCAATTCGTTCGTCGGCGCATGGATGGAAATCGCCAAGTTGACTTGCAGGCCTTCGTCCGCATAATCGTAGATTTTCGGTACGATGCCGCTTGTTGATACAGTGATGTGGCGCGCCCCGATCGCCAGTCCTTTTTGGGAGTTGACGACTGTCAGGAAGTCCATCAAGTTCGAATAGTTGTCAAATGGTTCGCCGATGCCCATGACCACGATGTGGCTCACGCGCTCGTCTTTTTGCTGCGCATCGAAATGCGCCTGCACTTGCATGATCTGCTCGACGATTTCGCCCGCGTTCAAATCGCGGCTCTTTTTCAAAAGTCCGCTTGCACAGAAACTGCAGCCGATGTTGCAGCCGACCTGTGTCGTAACACAGACCGAGTTGCCGTATTTAAAACGCATCAAGACCGTTTCGATCAAGTTGCCGTCCTGCAGGCGGAAAAGGAATTTGATCGTGCCGTCGGCAGATTCCTGTTTGACTGCTTCTTCCAATGTCCGGATGGCAAAGTTCTCTTCCAAAAGCGCGATGACCTCTTTGCTGAGGTTGTTCATCTGCGAGAATTCAGTGACGCGTTTGATATATAGCCAGTCCCATACTTGTTCAGCACGGTACTTCTTCTGGCCGTTTTCTAAAAACCATTCTTTTAGTTGATCTACTGTCAATCCATAGATGGAATTTTTCATTATTAGTACCCTCATTTCGGAATTTCACAATTGCTTATTATAATACTAAATTTAGAGCTTGACAACAACTATTTTCGTTTAGACTGAAAACTCTGCTTTTATTGCCGGATTAAAGGGGTGGAAATAGGGTAAAAGCTTTATACAGAGGAGGCGATCAAATGGCGGAAATTACACATATCGGCTTGGCTGTTCCCGACCTTGACCGCGCAGCGGAATGGTATTGCAAAGTCCTGGGCTTTTACATATTGTCAGGCCCGTTCGAATTCGATGCGGCCACCGAAGAACCGGACCACATGACACTGGATCTGCAGGGGCCGGAGATCACCAAAATGCGGAACATCCACCTCATGTCGCTCGGCGGAGTCGGCATTGAATTGTTCGAGTTCCAGGAAGCGGACATCAAAGGCGAACAGCTTTTCCCTCACCGGGGCTTTTTCCATGTCTGCCTGATCGTGGAGAACCTGATCGAGACGATCGAGCGGATCGTCCTGCACGGCGGCCGACAGCGCAGCAAAATCCACCAGACGACCAAGGACAAGAACCATTACCTGGTTTACATGGAAGACCCGTTCGGCAATATCCTGGAACTGTCGAGCCGCAACACATCCGAAATGTACGGCAATAAATAAGAAAAGCGCAAGCGCCCGTTTAGGCCCGACAAGCGCTGGAGGATTTGGCGGGCATGGCGTTCTCTGCCATGACTGCCAGAACCGAAGCGACTCGAGGGGCTGGGCGCTGGAGTCTGGACAATAAGAAAAGCGCAAGCGCCCGTTTAGCCCTGAAAAACGCTGAAAAGTTAATTTTTATTGAGCATGTAAAAAGCCAGCCGTCCTCATGGGGACCGGCTGGCTTTTATCATATTTCTATACCGTCTGTTCTTTTTTCACGAGCATCGAGCCGTGTTCGGCCAAATTCGTGTGCCAAGAAAAGGCTTTTTCCAGCACATGCGGTGTCTGTCCGCCGCGTGTCAAGGCTTCCGCGTAGTATTCACGCAGCGCTTCGCGGTACATCGGATGCACGCAGTTTTCGATGATAACGACGACCCGCTCGCGCGGCGCCAGGCCGCGGAGGTCCGCATAGCCCTGCTCCGTGACGACGACATCGACGTCGTGCTCGGTGTGGTCGACGTGCGAAACGAACGGCACGACGCTTGAAATCCGCCCTTCTTTCGCAATCGATTTCGTGACGAATACCGCGAGCCGCGCATTGCGCGCAAAGTCGCCGGACCCGCCGATGCCGTTCATCATCTTCGAACCGGACACATGCGTCGAATTGACGTTGCCGTAGATGTCGAACTCCAAAGCCGTGTTGATCGAAATGAGACCTAAACGGCGGATGAGTTCCGGATGGTTTGAAATCTCCTGCGGACGCATAACGATTTTATTGCGGTAGTTATCGAAGTTGCCGAAGACCTGCTTCATTTTCGGTTCCGACAGGGTGATCGAGCAGCAGGAAGCAAACTCGACTTTGCCGGCATCGATCAAGTCGAATACCGCGTCCTGCAGCACTTCCGAATAGACTTCAAGGCCTTCGAATTCCGAGTCGATCATGCCGTGCAGCACGGCGTTCGCCACAGACCCAATGCCTGACTGCAGCGGCGCAAGCGTCTCGGTCAGGCGGCCGGCACGGATCTCCGAGCGGAAAAATTCCAGCAGGTGGTCCGCCATGATTTTCGTTTCTTCGTCCGGCGCGACGATGTTCGACGGTGAATCCAGTTGTTCGGTGAAAACGATGCCGCGCACTTTGTCCATATCGATCGGAATGCCAATCGTGCCGATGCGCTGGTCGACGGTCGTCAACGGGATCGGCATCCGCTCCCCTTGTTTGCCGGTATCATAGATGTCGTGCAGCCCTTCAAACAGCTCCGGCTGCGCTGTGTTGATTTCAACAATAATGTTTTTGGCGTGCTTCACGAAAACGGAAGAGTTGCCGACGGAAGTCGTCGGAATGATCATGCCGTCCTCCGTAATCGACAGCGCCTCCACGATTGCGAAATCGATCGGTTCAATGACGTTCGAGCGGATCCATTCCGCAGTATGGGATAGGTGGTGGTCCACAAACAGCATTTCGCCTTCGTTGATTTTCTTGCGCATCGCAGGCTCTGCCTGGAAAGGCAAGCGTTTATTGACAATGCCGGCCTCCGCAAACAAACGGTCAATATCCGACCCCAGCGAGGCTCCGGTAAAGACGTTCACTTTGAAGCTTTCCGTTTCTGCGCGTTTGACCAGCGCAAAAGGAACCGCTTTCACATCGCCCGCCCGCGTAAATCCGCTAAGCCCCAATGTCATGCCGTCGCCGATCCACGATGCGGCTTCTTCCGGAGTCACGACCCGGTCCTGCAATTCAGCTGCTCTGATCCGTCCAAGATTGTTTTCCATATCCATCACTCTCTTTCGAAGTTAATAAGTAAACCTTTTCAAAATAAAGCGTTTTCATAAGCGTCCGCTCAATTGAGCGCCGCCGCTTTCCCTGAAAAGGGTATAGGTTGTCATTATCTAATGGAGGTTAATTATTAGATAATTTTAACTTATCTTCTTTCGAAAGAGCATTTCACTGCGCGGAAAAGCGTTATTCGCGCCGAACCAGCGAAACCGGCGGATAGAGCAGCAGATTTTTCAGAAACCAAGCAGTTTCCGGAAATAGCTCGAATAGGACTGGCTGACCGGGATGCGTTCGCCGTTGTCCATGGCGAGGACAAATGTTGAATGGGTATCCGGATGGATTTCTTCTATATGATGGACATTGACGATATACGAGCGGTGGCAGCGGATAAAGGAATCGCGCGGCAGCAAGAATTCGAATTCCTGCAGCGAGTTTTTATTCGTTCCCCAAAAGCCGTCGGCGTGCACATAGGTTTTGCGATCTTTCGCTTCCAGGTATTTCACGTCGCCGAACGGGATCGGCTTCCAGCCGTCGGCGCTTTTCACGGTCACGACCGATTTGCCTTCGGTGAATGCCGGGTAGATCGCCATGACTACGCCCTGAACGATGCCGTCCTGCTCAAAGGGGACTGCCATGCCGTGGTATGGCACCCCGAAAACTTCCTTGTCGATAAACTCCGAAGCTTTCTGCTTCGTTTCGAGCGCCTTGAACGCGATCGTTCCCGGCTTTACCGGATCCCCGATTTGGATTTTCAGGTCGATCCGCTTGCTTGGCCGGTAATAGACATACCTTTCCGTATCCGATACCGCAATTGAAATTTCGTCCGAGAACAATTCGCCGATGACGTCCAGCAGCGAATCGAGTGTCAGCTTTTCCATAATGTGCCCCCTGTTTTTTCTATCATATGTAAATGAACGAATGAGTGTCGTTATCTATCGCTTCGCACGCAGACCCGCCGGCGGTGATTATTTCATTAATATAGAAAATCGTACTTTTAAAACGATTAAGCCAACTTACATTCTACAAATTTTACTGCAGCTCTGCACCTGTTTCCTCCAAATAAAAACAGCCGCCCTCAGTGGGCAGCTGTCCGGTATTCAACTTGCGGTTTACAGCATCGTGCCGGTCTGTGCGAGTTTCGCATGCCACGAGAAGGCTTTCTCCAGCATATGCGGCGTCTGGCCGCCGCGCGCCAAGGCTTCTGCGTAATACGCACGCATCTTTTCCTTATACATCGGATGCACGCATTGCTCGATGATCAGCGTCGCGCGCTCCCGCGGGGCCAGCCCGCGCAGGTCCGCATAGCCTTGTTCCGTCACGACGATGTCGACGTCGTGCTCCGTATGGTCGACATGCGTCACAAACGGCACGACGCTCGAGATGCGCCCGCCTTTGGCAATCGACTTGGTGACGAAGATGGAGAGCCGTGCATTGCGTGCGAAATCCCCGGATCCGCCGATGCCGTTCATCATTTTTGTTCCTGACACATGGGTCGAGTTAACGTTGCCGTAGATATCGAATTCGAGCGCCGTGTTGATCGAAATCAGCCCCAAGCGACGGATGATTTCCGGATGGTTGGAAATCTCCTGCGGCCGCAGGATGAGCTTGTCGCGATAGCGGCCGAAATTGCCGAATACCTGCTTCATCTTCCCTTCCGAAAGCGTGATGGACGAAGCCGAGGCAAACCGCACTTTCCCGGCATCGATCAGCTCGAACACCGCGTCCTGCAGCACTTCGGAATATACCTCGAGGCCGTCGAATTCGGAATCGAGCATCCCGTGGAGCACCGAATTCGCTACCGTCCCGATGCCCGACTGCAGCGGCGCCAGTTTATTGGTCAAGCGGCCCGCCCGCACTTCGGAGCGCAGGAATTCCAGGAGATGGTCCGCGATCCGGTCCGTCTCTTCATCCGCCGGGTCGATCGTCGACGGCGAATCGGCCTGGTGCGTGAACACGATGCCGCGCACCTTCTCCAGATCCACCGGCATGCCCGGAACACCGATGCGGTCATCGACATGGGTCAGCGGAATCGGCACACGCTCGCCCTGCTTGCCCGTGTCGTAGATGTCGTGGATCCCTTCGAACAATTCCGGCTGGGCGGTATTGATTTCCACAATGACGTGTTTTGCATACTGCACAAAAAGAGCTGAGTTTCCGACCGACGTCGTCGGGATGATGAGGCCGTCTTCCGTGATGCCGAGCGCTTCTACGATGGCAAAATCGATCGGAGAGATGACGTCTGCTTTGATCCATTCCGCAGTCTGCGACAAATGGTCGTCGACAAACAGCATTTTGCCTTCATTGATCTTTTTCCGCATAGCGGGATCGGCCTGGAATGGCAGCCGCTTGCCCACAATTCCTGCTTCGGCAAACAATTTATCGATATCCGAGCCCAGCGAGGCCCCGGTGAATACGTTCACTTTAAAGCTTTCCGTCTCTGCCCGCTTCACAAGCGCGAGCGGCACCGCTTTTGCGTCCCCGGCACGTGTAAATCCGCTGAGGCCAAGTGTCATTCCGTCCTGGATCCACGAAGCTGCGGTTTCCGCTTCGATGACCCGGTCCTGCAATTGAATGGCTTTGATGCGTTCCATGGTTTTTTCCATCACTTTCACCTTTCATAGCCTGAATGTCTTCCTTGTATGCTTCCATTATACCTTACCTCCGCCGGCCCCGAATAAACCCCTGCTCTCCATTCCGCCTATACGGAAAGAACCATTCACACCGTTGTAACAAATAGCAGGGAAAATGCGCCGTATGCAGGCGGCTCAATTGACTCCCTTTGCAAGGGTTTACATTCCTTTACTGGCAGGTATCAAGGAAAGCTGCGCGCCGAAGTTTTTAGACTATTCCTATTATAAAATAATAAATAACAACAAAATTGTACTATTTATATCGGATTTACACCTTGACTTTGCCTTTTATCCATCATAATATAGGAAAGTTGTTAATTTCAGAAGAAATAATAATATAATTTTTAGCATGTCATAGTTTGTCTTCCGCTTCTTTTGTTTCTGCCTTGTTCCGCCTTTCTCCCGTCGCTTTGCTCCTGCCAACAAAACCCACGATATAGAAATAGAAATGAGGATTTACCTGTGTCTCCCCAACAAAGAAAGAAAATCACCTTGCTTATGGTGAATATGTTTATTGCCATCGCGAGCTTCGGGATCATCGTCCCGATCATGCCCGCTTACCTTGTGTCCATCAACCAGGGCGGTACAGCCGCCGGATTGATGATCGCCATCTTTGCAGGCGCCCAACTCCTGTTCTCCCCTCTCGGCGGAAAATGGGCGGACCTCTATGGCCGCCGCAATATGATCATCCTCGGACTCAGCCTGCTCGCTGTGTCGATGGGGATGTTCTATGCAACCGACTCCATCTGGGTGCTGTATACTTCCCGCATTATCGGCGGCATCGGCGACGCATTCCTGGTGCCGGCAATCTTCGCTTACATCGCGGACATCACGACGCCTTCACAGCGGGCGAAAGGGACCGGCATGGTGACCGCGTCGATGTCGCTCGGCTTGGTCATCGGACCCGGCATCGGCGGATTTCTCGCAGAGTTCGACTTGAAGCTGCCGTTTCTGGTTTCCGCCATTGTCACGCTCGCCGCCGTGTTGTTCTCGGTTCTCCTGTTGAAAGAAAGCGATGAAACCCGCGCGGCCAATAAAGCCGGCGTCACATTCGACGACGACGAATCGATGCTTGAAGGGATCGGCCGCTCGGCGAGAATGCCGTATTTCGTGCCGCTCATCATTACGTTCGTCATGAGCTTCGGCCTTGTGGCGTACGAATCGGTCATCGGCCTTTATTTGACGGAGCAATACGCGTCCACGTCGAAAGACATCGCCTTGATGATCACCGCAACCGGCACGATCAGCGTTATCGTCCAACTGTTCGTGGTCGACCGCCTCGTGCGCCGCTTCGGCGAAGTGCCGGTCATCATCGCGTTCCTCGGCCTTGCCACCGCCGGCTTCCTGCTGTCGTTCATTGCCGGCAGCTATGTAATGTTCTTCGGCGTCACCACCGTCATCTTCATGGCGATGGCCATTCTCCGGCCTGTGTTGAACATCTTGATTTCCAAGATGGCCAAAGGGGAAGTCGGGTTCGCGATGGGCATGAACACCGCCTATATGAGCCTCGGCAATGTGCTCGGACCGTTGTCCGCCGGCCTGCTGTACGATTTCAACATCAATTATCCGTTCATGCTCGGCCTCGGCCTCCTGCTTGTGACACTGACGATTGCCACCGCTTGGCGCTCGTCGCACGCAGCGAAAGCCGCCGCCCGCATGCGCACAGAACTCCCAGAAGCTGAACCGCTCGTATGACGGTTCAGCTTTTGCTGTTAAGTTTGACAAGATGTGGAAGCTCCTCTAATATGGAAAAGTTGAGCAAATAAATCATTCGTATCACGAAAAGAAAAGAGGCACTTCATGACTGCAGACCAACGCAAGAAAATATATATCCTGATGATCAATATGTTCATCGCCATCGGCAGCTTCGGCATCGTCATCCCGATTTTGCCCGCATACCTGGAATCGATCGGCGAAGGCGGCATGGCGGCCGGCTTGATGATTGCCATTTTCGCAGCCGCGCAATTCCTGTTCTCGCCGATTTCCGGCAGATGGGCGGACCAATACGGCCGCCGCAAAATGATCATCTACGGCCTCCTCGGCCTCACCATTTCGATGTTCGTCTTTTACTTGTCGGACGGCATATGGGTGCTGTACTTGTCACGCGTCATCGGCGGTATCGGCGCGGCTATGCTCATTCCGGCGATTTTCGCCTATATCGCCGACATCACGACATTCGACCAGCGCGCTAAAGGCACGAGCCTGGTGTCCGCGGCCATGTCCCTCGGCATCGTCGTTGGGCCCGGCATCGGCGGATTTCTCGCCGACTACAGCCTGAAGCTGCCGTTCCTCGTATCTGCGCTCGTCTCGCTTGCAGCGGTCCTGTTTTCCGTCGCTCTCCTGAAAGAGCAGGACGCCGTCGAAGCGGATCCGGCCACCGCCATGGACATGACGCAGCAGGAAGCGATGCTCGCCAAAATCGCCCGCTCGGTCAAAATGCCGTATTTCATTCCTTTGGTCATTACGCTCGTCATGAGCTTCGGCCTGCTTGCCTATGAATCGGTCATCGGCCTTTACCTCGACAACCAGTTCAACTCGACCGCGAAAGACATCGCGTTCATGATCACCGCGACCGGCGTCGTCAGCGTCATCGTCCAGCTGTTCGTAGTCGACCGCATCGTCCGCCGGTTCGGTGAAGTGGTGATCCTGCTCGCGTTCATCGGCGTTGCTGCATTCGGCTTCCTGCTGTCGCTGTTTGCGGGCAGCTACGCGATGTTCTTCAGCGTATCGCTCATCATCTTCCTGGCGACTTCGATCCTCCGGCCGGTGCTGAATACCTTGATCTCCAAGATGGCCGAAGGCGAAGTCGGCTTCGCGATGGGTATGAACAATGCCTATATGAGTGTCGGCAATATCCTGGGGCCGCTGCTCGCCGGTGCGCTCTACGACATCAACATCGTTTTCCCGTTCATCCTGGGGCTGATCATGCTGATCATCACCTGGACCATCACAATCGTCTGGCACCGATCCCGGACCGCCAAAACAGCTGCACTCCAATAAAACATAGAACCGGAGCCCTTTCAGTGAAAAGGGCTCCGGTTTTTTCGTGCAAAATCTTGTATAGGTTTTTATTTTTTCGCAAATCCAAGGGAAAAACAACTTTCTGCCGATTCTCCCTTTCGGAGGGGCATCTTTTTACAGCAAGCCTCCGATTTTTATCATGAAACTGAAAACCGCTTCCCCCATTTCCCGGGAGGATGCGCTTTTTAAAGCCTCCCAGCTTTACGGGAACCAAAAGCTAGTTGTATAATTATTATACAAAATCTAAAGGAATGTGGGTAATGCTATGTACAACATCAAAGCAGCTGCCAAAATCTTAGATATGCCAAAAGTGACGATCCGTTCCTGGGAGACCCGCTACAATGCCATCACCCCTGCCCGCACCGAAACCGGGCACCGGCTGTACTCGGACCAGAACCTCGAGGACCTCAAATGGTTGAAGATACAGGTGCAGGAGAACGGCGTCAAAATCAGCGAAGCGGTAAAGCAATTGCATGCGTCAAAGCGGATGCCGGCTGAGAAAAAGGAATTGCCGGAGCACTTCGGCAATGAGGCTTATGAAAAGCAGATCCAGGAGCTCTTTTTGGCGGCGGCGGAAATGGATACAGAGCGTTTCAATTATTTGCTCGATATGAACTTTTCCATGTTCCATTACCGTACGGTGTTCTTTTCCATCATCGTCCCGCTGATGGTGCAGATTGGCAAAGAGTGGGAAAACGGCACGCTGACCGTGGCGCATGAACACATGATCAGCCATATCGTCGAGCAGCGCTTCACGCAGTTTTTCCGCGTGTTTCCGACTTCCCCGGATCTGCCGAAGGTCATGGCGCTGTGCCCGAGCGGCGAACAGCATTACCTCGGCCTTATGCTTTTCACGCTGTTCCTGCGCGAGAACGCATTCCCCGTCATGTTCATCGGTGCGGACACGCCGATCGACGGCCTGCCGGAAGCTGCACTCCAGCAGGATGTCCAGATTGTCTGCATGGCCATCTCGGACCCGGAGCTCCGGCCACTTGCGGAAAAGTACATCGACCAGCTTACGGAGGCAAATCCCCACATGCGCTTCCTTGTCGGCGGCCAAGGCGTGACCGAAGCGCTGGATGCCGGCAGTACCCTGTTCCTCGGCCCAATGTACGAATCCTGGCAGGAACGCCTCAACGACTTCAAAGAAAAACTCCCGTTAAGCAGGGCTTAACGGGAGTTTTTGCGTCTTTATCAGAAAAGCGCAGGCGCTTCGCCAGTCCCTCCAAGACTGAAGCGTCTCGAGGAACTAGGCGCCGGAGTCTAGACAGAAAAGCGAAACCCGGGACTCTCTACTCGTTCTCTGCTTAAAGCAGGTCCAGGTCCTGGTAATCTTTCTGGTACGGGCCATTATCAGTGACTTCGGAATGGTACAACGCTTTGAGCGCAAAGCTCTTCTCGAGGTCCATGTCCTTCATCAAGGTTTTCAAACGCTTTTTAAGTTCCGGATGATCGCTGACCAGCTGTTCCATTTTCGATTTCGTATATTTCATAGGAAATGCAACTCCTTTCCGGTCTCTTTGGTTTTATTATAGCATCGTTCCATCAAAAAACGCATTTGCACAGGCAAATGCGTTTTCGGGTTAGTTGAAAGAGATAAAAATTCCTTATTATCAATAATAATAAACCAAGTTGATAACATGAACTTTTCAATTATAAAGAGCTGATCTAGCGCCGGCGCGTCTATGGGCTGGGCGAAGCTATGAGACGAGTGTCCTTCTCGGCTCATGGAGTAAGCCATGCCCGAAGCGGTTTTAAAAACCTTAGATTCTTTTATTAATATATTTGCAAAGATTTCTCGCCACTTAAAAAAACGCATTTGCACAGGCAAATGCGTTTTCGGGTTTTACATATAATGCAGCACGAAGTTCATGAGGAACAGCCCCGAGATGATGTAGAGCGGAACCGATACTTCGCGCCATTTGCCGATGCCGATCTTGAGGATCGGATACAGGATAAAGCCGATGGCGATGCCGTCAGCAATGCTGTACGTAAACGGAATGAGCGCGATGATCAGGAGCGCCGGGAATGTCTCGCTCATGTCTTTCATGTCGATGTTGCGGATCGTCTGCAGCATCAGCCCGCCGATGATAATCAGGATCGGCGCAATCGCGCTGTCCGGGATCAGTTTGATGACGGGAATGAAAAATGCCGATGCCAGGAACAGGAAGCCAGCCGTGACTGCGGTCAGGCCGGTGCGGCCGCCTGCCGTCATGGCTGCGGCGCTTTCGACCGAAGCGACGGTCGGGCTCGTGCCAAACATCGCTGACGCCATGGCGCCCAGGGAAGTTGCCTGGAACGCGCGCCCGAATTTCTCCGGCTGCCCGATCAAGTTGACCTGTCCGTGGACAAGGCCGATGTTCTCGAACACCATGACCATCGTCAGCGAGAAGACTGCCACCCAGAACGTCATCGACAGGAAGCTGTCGAAGGACAGCGCGCCGAATCCGGCAAACGCCGCTTGCATATTCAGCGACGGCTCGTCCAGGACGCTCGTGTCGATCAAGCCGAAAAACGAAGCGATCAGCGTACCTGCCACAATCGTGATGAGGAAATTCCCCGGCACGTTGCGGACAAACAGGACGATCGCGACGATCAACGTCAGCGCTGTCGCCAGCACTTGCGGCTCTGCCAGCGAACCCAGCGCCAGAATCGACGCTTCGCCGCGGATGACAAGCCCGCCTTTTTCAAGGCCGAGCAGCATCAGGAAAAGCCCGAGTCCGACGGTGATCGCTTCTTTCAGCGAATGTGGCACAGCTGAGCTGATGACTTTCGCAAACCGCGTGAATGCCACGGCGACGAAAATCACGCCGGTGACAAAGACGACGGCGAGCGCTTCCTGCCACGACAAGCCCATCGACTGGACCAGCGTGTAGGAAAACAGCGCGTTGATGCCCATGCCCGGAACGAGCAGGATCGGCGCGTTGCCCCAGAATCCCATAACGAACGCCCCGAATACTGATGCCCCGATGGTTGCGACAATCGCCGCTTCAAGCGGCATGCCGCCTTCTGACAAGATCAGCGAGTTGACCGCGATGATGTAGACAACCGTAAAGAAGCCGATCAAGCCGGCGGTCATCTCGCGTTTCACAGTCGTGCCGTTTTTTTGAAGACCGAAAAACCGGTCCATCCAATGTTTCATTTTTACGACCTTCTATTAAATTAGCCCTCTCCCTACCCGCTTTTCCTATGGAAACCATAGGCAAGCCAAGTCAAAATTGTAATCCCAAAACACCGCCATGTCAAGGACTGGCGCTTGTCACACCTGCTGGTCCAAACTTTTCGGCGGTGGTATAATTCAATTAATTTCCCTGTAGGTGATGGATTGGAATTGTTGAATAAAACCGAAGCGCTCGAAGGGCTTTTATTGCGCCTGGCGGAAAGACATCCGCAGCGTGAGTTTCTGGATAAGCAGCTGTACCGGGCGTCGGGCGGCAAGCGCGGCGAAGGACGGCTGAAGGCGCGTTTCAAGGAATTCTGGATCGAGGAGGCGTTCACTGCATTGTGGGATATCAGCCTGACGCTCGGCGACTGGCCCGTCCAGATTGACGGCCTTTTGCTGACCGAACGCTGCGCGGTGGTCATCGAATCGAAGAACATCAGCGACGAAATCCATTTCGATGAAGCGACCGGCGAATTTTTCCGCATCGCTCCGGATGGCAATAAAACCACTCTGGAAGACCCGCGCGTCCAGCTCGCCAAGCATGTCCGCTTCCTGGAACGCTGGTTCCGGCTGCAGAAGATTCCGCTGCCGGTCACTGGACTCTCCGTCTTCACCGCGAAGCAATGCGAATTCGCTTCGAAGCCGCGCGGCGCACCCATCTGCAAAGCTTATCAAATGCCCGACTACTTGCTGAACATCTGGCAGTCGTATCCCCCAACGCTGCGAGCCCCAAACTCCCGAAAATCAGCAAGCTGCTTCTCAGCCATCAAACCCCTTTTAGACGGAACCCCCTTTGCCAACGCTACTCAATCGATGCCGCCGACCTCAAAACCGGCGTCTTGTGCCGCGAATGCCGCACACTTACCATGAAACGCATGAAGCGCGGCTGGAGCTGCAGCCGATGCGGCGCACGCGACCCGCTCGCACACGAGTTCGCGGTGCGTGAGTATTTCTCGCTCGTCGGCAGCGTCATGACGAACCAGGAATTCCGGCGGTTTTGCGGAGTGGAATCGGTTTTCGTCGCATCCCGCTTGCTAAGCCAGCTTGATTTGAAAACGAGCGGCGAACGAAAATCCAGAAAGTACGAGTTGAAGAACAATGATTAAGCTTCTGCTTAGGCAAGAAGCTTTTTCTTTGTCGAATTTTGTTGAACGCAAATAAAGTGCTTGCGAGCGCAAATAAATTTTTTTGAGCGCAAATAAAAAATCTTGAACGCAAATAAAATCTTCCGAACGCAAATAAATTCCGATAAGCGCAAATAAACCGCCACGCCTCCTATCCCTTTCGCATTTCGCCTGCGAAATGCCGGCATTTCCTCCCTTTTCTGGCACAGCTCCTTCTCTGCTTCACGCCCCCACTCTCCGAACCGCCTTCAAAAGTGTATTCCTCTGGAAAAAACCATCCAAAACCACCCCCGCCCCCAAAACCCCGAACGCCTAAAGCAACCGCTGCCGCGCTTGCTCCTAAAAGCAGGGCGCTTCCCGTAAGCGGAAAGCACCCGACCACCCCCTTCGCATCTGGGATCCGCTTGGAATTTCTCCATAAGAAAACCGCCCGCGGAATCCTCCGCAGGCGGTTGATGAAACGTATTCTTTCCTTACATAAACATCCCGGCAATTGCTGCACTCAGGAGTGAGGCAAGCATACCGGCCGCAACAGCACGGATGCCGAGGCGAGCGATGTCCGGGCGGCGGCTTGGCGCCATCGCACCAAGCCCGCCAAGGAGGATTGCAAGTGAGCTCAAGTTTGCGAAGCCGCAAAGCGCAAAGCTGACAACGAGAACCGTCTTAGGCGACAAGTCTTCGATTTGCGGGGCAAACGAAGTGTAAGCGACAAATTCATTGAGCACCAATTTTTGCCCGATGAAGCTGCCGGCCCGCACTGCTTCTTCCCACGGTACGCCGATGGCGAATGCAAGCGGCGCGAAGATGACGCCGAGAATGCTTTGTATGGTCAGGTCGTCATTGCCGAACCAGCCGCCGATGCCGCCGAGCATGCCGTTCAGAAGCGCGATCAAAGCGATGAACGCCAAGAGCATTGCGCCGACATTCAGCGCCAGCTGCAAGCCGTCAGATGCGCCGCGTGCGGCAGCGTCGACGACGTTGACCGATGTCTGGTCTTTTTCCATGACAAAGTCTTTCTCGATGACTTCTTCCGTTTCCGGAATCATGATTTTCGCCAGGATCAAACCTGCCGGTGCTGCCATGAAGCTCGCAGCGAGCAGGTATTCCAGCGGCACACCGAGAAGTGCGTAACCCGCAAGCGTCGAACCGGCTACTGAGGCCAGTCCTCCTGTCATGACCGCAAACAGCTCAGAGCGGGTCATGCCTGCGATGAACGGGCGGATGACCAGCGGCGCTTCCGTCTGGCCGACGAAGATGTTCGCCGCAGCTGAAATCGATTCCGCTTTGCTTGTTCCCAGAAGTTTGGACAGCGCCCCTCCGAGAATTTTGATGATAAACTGCATAACGCCTAAATAGTAAAGCACCGAAATCAAAGAAGAAAAGAAGATGATGATCGTCAACACTTGGAACGCGAAGACAAAGCCGAAGCCCTGTACGTCAGCCGCCGGGCCGAATACGAAGGAAATCCCTTCACCCGCATAGTTGATGACGTTCTGGACGAGGTTCGAGAGGCCCAAAAGCGCCTTTCTTCCCAGATCCCATTCCAGTACCATGAATGCGAACGTGATCTGGATGGCCAGACCGCCGAGAATCGTCCGCGGCTTGATGGCTTTTTTGCCGCTTGATAATAAGAAGGCGATTCCGAGAACCACGAATACGCCAAAGATGCCCCATAATAAATTCACAACTTCACCTCATTATTTTCTCCGGTTTGAAACGCTTTCATTCCATCCCGATATTTGCCGAAACTAGTCTTCCGTCGTCTGACATCTTACCAAAACCCTGCAAAGAAGTAAATGTACATCATGTGACAAATTCTTATCCAAAAAAGTTGCAATCTCAGGAACATTTCGACTACTGAAAACTCAGCCCTCCTCTTCCGGCTTTTTGAGGAAGAAGGCCAAGATGATTCCGATGCCGCTCAGTACGCCCGCGACCATGAACGAAATGTTGACGCCGCGCACCAAACCCTGCATGCCGTACTCGCTCGCATCCAGTGCGGTCCCTGTCATGATGGTCACAAGCAGCGCAGTCCCGATCGAGCCGGAAACCTGGCGCATCGTATTGCTCATCGCGGTCCCATGGGGAATGAGGTGTTCCGGCAATTGGTTGAGCCCCGCGGTCGTCACGGGCATCATGACCATCGCGACGCCAAGCATACGCACAGCGTGGCTGATGGCGAGATAAGCGAACGGCGTCTCGGTCGTCAGCACCGTGAACTGGAATGTGCTCGCCGTCACGAGGGACAGGCCGACCACCGCGAGCCATTTGCCGCCGACCGCATCAAAGATGCGCCCGGTGACCGGGTTCATCACGCCCATGACAATCGCCCCCGGCAGCAGCATCAAGCCCGACTCAAACGCGGTGAAGCCGTGCATATTCTGCATGTAGATCGGCAGGATCGTCGCGCTCCCCATCATGGAAATGAACACAATGACGCTGAGTGCAGTCGAAAGGGTGAAAATGCCGTAGCTGAACACTTTGAACTCAAGGAGCGGCTCTTTCAGCCGCAATTGGCGGCGGATGAACAGCACGAGCGCAATGGCGCCGATGGCGATCGACAGAAGGAACGGTGCGCTCCCCCAGCCGATCGATCCGGCACTGGAGAAGGCATAGAGGATCCCGCCGAACCCTGCAGTCGATAGGATGACCGAAAGGATATCGAGTGTCGGGAATGTCTGCTTCGTGACATTCCGCAAAAAGAAATAGGCCAGCAAAAGATCGATCAACGCAATCGGGATGACGATATAGAACAGCGCGCGCCACGGATACTGGCCTACGATCCAGCCCGATAGCGTCGGGCCGAGCGCCGGCGCGAATGAAATGACCAGCCCGTAGATGCCCATTGCCTGCCCCCGCTTCTCAACCGGGAAGATGACAAACAGCACAGTCTGCGTCAACGGCATCATAATGCCCGCACCGGACGCCTGGATAATGCGACCGGCAAGCAGCACCGAAAATCCCGGCGCGAGCGCACAGATGATCGTGCCGGCTGCGAACAGGCCGATTGCCGCCATGAACAGCGTGCGTGTGGAAAACTTGCCGATCAGGAACGCCGTCACCGGGATCATCACGCCGTTGACCAGCATGAAAACCGTCGTCAGCCACTGGGCAGTGTTGGCGTTGATCCGGAGATCCTCCATGATATGCGGCAAGGCGGTGGCGAGGAGCGTCTGGTTAAGGATGGCGACAAACACGCCCGCCATCAGCACCCCAAGAAGCGGCCCTTTTCTTATACCCTCGCCTCGCGGGACTTCCTGGATATTCGCCAAAGACACCACCTCCCTTTCTGCCGGGTACCCGTTTCCTGCCGAAACCGCTTTCTATTACCCTACTTACCCGGGCAAAGTCCGATTATGCCGATTTTATTCGCATAGCTGAAAAAAACGCGCAGCCGGGAATGGCTGCGCGTCAGGAGGTCAAGCGGCTTTCTCTTTGCGGTGCGTGAAGCGGTAGTACACCAAATACAAAGCCGGAATCATCACCAGCGTGAACAGGCCAGAGAATGTCAGCCCGGCAATGATCGTGATCGCCAGCGCTTCAAACAGCGGATCCCCCGACAAGGCGACCGGAATCAATGCGACGATCGATGTGATCGACGTCAGTACGATCGGCTTGATGCGGGCATAGCCCGATTCGATGATCGCTTCCTGGATGTTGAAATTGCCGGACAAACGGCGCGTCTCGACAAAGTCGATCAGGACGACCGCGTTCCGGACGACGATCCCGGTCAGTGACACGATCCCCATCACCCCGAGGAAGCTGAGCGGCGTCTGCGTCAGGAACAGGCCGAGGATGGCGCCTGAAATGCCGAGGTACACCGCAATCAGCACAAGGAACGGCAAGCCGAACGATTTGAACTGGAATGCGATGACCAGGTACACCAGCAGGATGACGACAAGGAACAGGACGCCGATCTCGGCAAAGAACGCTTCCTGGTCCGAGTTCTCGCCGCCGGTCGAAATCTCGAAGCCTTCCGCCAGCTCCGCTTTTTCAGCGTCCGCGACGGCAAGCATGCTGTTCTCGAAATCTTCCGCTTCGCCGAACGCTTTCAGCGTGATGGCGCGTTCCGCCGATTGGTGCGGAATCTGCGCGACCACTTCGGCTTCTTCAGCCGTCAGCAATTCTTCGAGGCTGACAAAGGACGGCGGGCCTTCAGTGGACGCTTCCGGCACTTGGAACGCGGAAAGGTCGATCGGCTGGCCTTCCTCGATTCCGCTCTGCTTCAGCGTCACTCCTAAAGGCGTCGCGCCTTCATAGATGCTGTAGAGCGGGACGCCTTGCGTCAACAGCTGGAGCTGGTTGGTCACCGTGCTGAGCGCGATGCTGTTTTCCTGCAGCGCTGCCTCATTCGGCACGTATTCGATGGCCGGAACCGGATCGCCCAGGTTGTCGGTCACCACGTCAGCGCCTTCTGCAAGCATGTTTTCTTTCAGGCGGTCGCGGATCGCTTCCAGTTCAGAAAGTTCCGGCCCGGTGACCGTCACCGTCACCGGTGCGCCAACTGGCGGCCCCTGGACAATCGTATCTAGGAAAATCTCAGCTTCCGGGTAGCGCTCGCGCAGCTCCGGCTGCCATTTCTCGATAAAGTCCGCAGCAGTCGTCGCCTCGCGGTCGATGCGGATCGCCGCCTGCCCCGTATTGGCGCCGGTGTTGTCCATCGACGCTGCGAACAGGCTCGGCAAGCCTTCGCCGGTAAAGACGGCGATTTCATCGATGTTTCCATCTTCATTGCGCAGCTCTTCCGTTACGTCAGCCATGAACGCATCGGTTTCTTCGATGGTCGTCCCTTCCGCCAAGCGGATATCCATCGTCACTTCCCGGCGGTCAGCTGCCGGGAAAAACTCGAATGGCGTAAAGAAGGCAAGCGCAAGGAAGGCGGTCGCAACCACCAGCCCGCCGATGCCGACGAGGAGCGGGCGCTTCATGACGCCGCGCAGGACCCTATTGGAATAAAACCCTGCCAGCTTTTCAAGCGGCTTTCCAAGGAACCCCGGCGTATCGGAAATCGGTTTCCGCCGGCGCTTCGTTTTCAGGTATTGCATCATCGGCACAAGCGTAATCGACAGAACCGTCGAGGCGATGATTGTCGTGATCAAAATACTCGGCAGCGCCTTGATGAACGCCCCATTGCCGCCGGAAAGAAGCAGGAGCGGCGAGAACGTCACGACGATGGCGAGACTGGATGAAATGATTGATGAATACACTTCTTTGACGCCGTTGATGGCGCCGTCTTTCGGCGAATCGCCCAGCTTGTAGCGCCGCTGGATATTGTCGTTGACAACGATGCTGTCATCGACAAGGATCCCGATGGCGATGATCAAGCCGATGACGGAAATCTGGTTCAAGTCGACGCCCATGAACGGGATCGGGATGAGCCCGGCAAGCACTGTAACCAAGACGGTAAGCGCCACGGTCAATGCCCCGAACAGCGTCAGTCCGGCTGTGGTGACGACGAGCACGGCAAGCACGGCGATCAGCAGCGCTTCGTAAAGCCCCTCGAAGATCGTCGTAACATTTTCCGCCTGGGATTCGTAGCGTTCTGCTTCGACACCTGCCGGCAGCCCTTCCGTAAACTCTTCGATCAGTTCCGAAACACCTTTATCGACGCCCGGAACGTCCTGCCCGGTCTGCAGAAAGACCGTATAGGAAATCGCCCGTTCGCCTTCGAACGTCACGATGTCCGTGGTGGCTTCATCGACCCTTTCGATGGTGGCAATGTCTTCGAGCGGAACTGCAGCCGACCCGACTTGGAGCGCCTGCAGTTTTTCGATGCCTTCGCCCTGTTCGACTGTCAGCACTACTTGTTCGTTGCCGTTGTCATGTGTGCCAAGCGACAAGGGCTGATTCGCCCCTTGCAGCGACTGCAGCACTTCAAACGGCTGGAGCCGGTTTTCAGCGAGCGCATCGGAATCGAGCTCGATCAGCACCTGCTGGCTGTTCAAGCCTTTGACCGTCGTGCCCGCAACCCCGTTGACCGCTTCCACTTCTTCGGACAATGCGGCAAGCTCCTCACTCATGCCTGCCAGTTCCGCTTCATCTCCGTAGAACATATAAGAGACGAGCGGGAATGTCAGATCCAGCTTTTCGACGGTCGGCGCCTGCGCGCCTTCCGGGAACCCTCCCGATGCACGCTGCACTTGCTGCTGCATCTCCGTCACCAGGCTGTCCGGATCGAATCCGTCTTCCAGCTCAAGCGTGATGATGGATGCGGAATTGGCGGAAACGGACTGCATCGACGAAATGCCGTCCACTTTCTGCAATTCCCGCTCCAAAGGATTGGTCAGGGAAGTTTCGACTTCCTCCGGCCCGGCTCCTGGCAAAATCGCCGATACGAGCACAAGATTCGGCGGCGTCTCCGGAATTTCCCGCTGCGGCAGTGTCGTAAAGACGTACGCTCCAATCAGCATGAGAATAAAGAATAGGAAAAGGAATAGTTTGCTCCGTTCCAGTAAATAGTTCATATTGCGCCTCCCCACTTTTGTATAACTATTGTATAACTAATTTCCGGAAGACGCCAATGCCAACTCTCCGAAAAAATAAAAAAACGGCCGGTGGATTCCGGCCGTCAACGCTACAAGGAATGGGCTTTACGGTGCTTCATCAAATACGCGGCGGCAAAAATCAGCAACGGCGGCACTATGCTCAATTTGAACCAGAGGCTTCCGCTTCCATCAAATGCAATCAGCCCCATCGGAACCAGGAGTGCCGCCCCGCTCCAAAGCAACGCTTTCCAGGAACGTTTCCATAATCCGTAAACCAGCAGCACGACCGATGCGATGACGAGTGACCAGAGCAGAATCCCCATCAGGAATAAGCCCATGATATTGTTCCTCCCCAACCGTATTTTACTGTCTATCTACTTCTCTATACCCGCTCTGAAATCCTTTCAGCAGAAGGGAAAAAGAAAAATTTCCCTGTGATCGGGACAAAAAAAATACTGCAGGCGCCTCCGGATGGGAGGCCGCCTGCAGCGGACATATTGGCTTATAGGTTTTTCAGGAACAGCCGGATGACATCAGCGCCGCCGATCAGGTTGCCGGCGGAAGTCCCGAGGTTTGTCAGCACGACGACCAGCAGGACGCGCGTGACTTTATTGTCCCAGAAGCCCTTCAAGGTGAAGACGTCCTGGGAAAGCGTTTCGAAATCGCCGACGTTCGGGCGGCGCACCCATGCCTGCATGAGGCCGGAGAACCAGCCTGCTGCGAGCAGCGGGTGGAGCGCTCCGACCGGCCCGCCTACAAATGCCGTCAGGATGGCAAGCGGATGGCCGAATGCAAGGGCTGCACCGATTGCACCGAGCGACGCGGTCCACAGCACCCAGCTGATCGTGCCGTTGATGCCGGCGGCCGGGTTGTTGTAGAATGTGATGGCGAGAAGCACGACCAAAAGAATCGGCAATGCCCAGCCGAGGATCTTCGGCCATTTCGACTTGGGCGGCACCTGTGCGAGCGCTTCGAGGTCATGTTCATTATGGATCTCTTTCGTGATGCCGGGCACATGGGCCGCCCCAAGGACTGCCACCACTTTCTGGCCAGGCGCATCTTTGATCTTCTGCGCGAGGTACTGGTCGCGTTCGTCGATGAGCGGTTTTTTGAGTTTCGGGAACGATAGGGTAAAATCGTTCAGCACGGCGTTCAGCGTATCCTGCGATTTCATCTTCTCGAGGTCCTCTTCGGAGATCGTCTCTTTGCTGAAGATGCTGAAGAATACGGACGTCAGCAGCTGGGATTTCCCCATGAAGCCGATATTGCTCCAGATGCGCGCGAATGTCACCTGGATATTGCGGTCGGCAAGGACCAGTTCAGCGCCCGTCTCTTTCGCCGATTCAATGCCCTGGATCATTTCCTGCCCCGGTTTGATGCCGAACTGGTCGGCCAGCCGGTTCTGGAACGAGGAGATCGCGAGGTTCATCAGCAGCAGGCTCGATTTCTTTTCCTTGATGACTTTGAAAATATCCGTCTCTTTCCATTTGCTGTTTTCGGTCACCGACTGGTAGCGCTGTGCGTCGAGCTCGATGCACACCGAGTCCGGGCGCTCGGCCTCGATGACTTCCTTGACTTGCACGGCGCTTTGCCGCGAGACGTGCGCGGTTCCGATCAGGATGAACTCGCGCCCGTCGATATGGAGGCGCGTAATATTATCTTCATGCATGAGGTAACTTCCTTCATTAGAGTTAAATTTCTTTCCGCGACACCGCGAAAAGACTGTCTATTTCAATAATGAATCACCGGAGGGAAAATATCAACGCCCGGCCCTTCATTTTTGCAGATTTCATAATTGTTCCGTTTACAGATTGCGTACGTTGAACGTATTGCCGTTTTGGATGTCGCCGTATTCAAACCCGCGGTAGAACCAGCGCTGGCGCTGTTCGGAAGTGCCGTGAGTGAAGCTTTCCGGCACGACATAGCCGCGTGAACGCTTCTGGATCGTGTCATCGCCGACCGCGCTCGCTGCACGCAGCGCTTCCTGCAAGTCGCCTTCTTCAAGCACGTCCATGCCTTCCGCATGGTGCGCCCAGACGCCGGCATAATAATCCGCCTGAAGCTCAAGCCGTACTTGCAGCTTGTTGTATTCTTCCTCGCTCAGCTGATTGCGCATCGGCTGGACTTTTTCCATGACGCCAAGCAAATTCTGCACATGATGCCCCACTTCATGGGCGATGACATAGGCCATCGCAAAATCACCGGGCGCCTGGAACTGACGCTGCAGCTCTTCATAGAAACTCAGATCGATGTAAAGCTTCTGGTCTCCCGGGCAATAGAACGGCCCGACCGCCGATCCCGCTGTCCCGCAGGCCGATTCGACGCTATTGGTGTACAGGACGAGCGTCGGCTCGACATATTCAAGCCCCTCTTCCGCAAACACCTGCGACCAGACCGCCTCCGTATCCGCGAGGACGACCGACACGAAATCCGCCAGTTCCTCTTCCTGTTCCGTGGCCACATACGGCTCACCCGATTGCGCCGGCGCTCCGCCGCCCATGCCGTTCAGGACGGCGCCCGGGTCTCCGCCGAGAAACGCCACCAGCAGGAAGATCAGCAAACCGCCGATCCCGCCGCCTGCGGCAATTGTTCCGCCGCCCACTCCTCTTCCCCTTCTGTCTTCGACATTTCCGCTCCCTGCTCTGCCTTTCCATTTCATCGCGCTTCTCTCCTCGCCTGTTAGCCTTTTTTCTTAAGCCTATACCCCGTTCCGTACCTCCCTTAACCCTCAAGCGAGCCGGTAGACCAAAAACCGTTCCCGGAAATCGGCTTCCGACCCGGGCAAAGCGATTTCCTGCACCCGCTCGAAGCCCGTGCGGTACTCCAGAAACTCGATGTAATCCTCAGACGGGAAGAACAGGATCAGCTCGACAGGCCGCGGGGTTTTCTCCACGGACTTCAGCACATTCTGCACCACTTTCATGAAAATCTGGACAGAAAACGGATTGAAGAAATAAAACCGGTTGTCCTGCGGCTGCACGCGGTAGTTCTCCGCAAATTCACATTGGAAGCGGATGCGCCCTTTTGCGCGGGGCGCTCTTTTTTCATAGCGGATCAAATTCTGCATCGCTCCGGCGAACAGGCCAGGGTCCATTTCAACGCCCACGGCTTCCACCCCGAACAGGTGATGGGCATAAAAGGCGAGCCTCCCTTTTCCGCAGCCGAAATCCACAAGGCGGTCCCCCGGCGCTAGGCGGTAGGCCGCAAAAAGGTCGGCAAGCAAAGCGTAAGGGGTCGGCTCATAGCGGTTGTGGTGGAGCGAGTCATGGAATCCCTGTTGGATGCCTTCGGTCCGGATGTTCAAATCGGCGTCTTGCTGTCGTTCATTCATCATCATTTCCCCTTTCCCTGCAAATTCCGGTGCGCTGCTATTGCAATTTTCGGCGGAATTTGGTAAAGTCTAGCTAATTCAATAATTTCTTGCTCCGGTCTTCCGGAGTGAGGATAGAGGTGCAAAGACCATCAGTAGACAGCCCGAGGACGATGAGGTCCGGCGACGGCTGCTGAAAGGGGTTTTTGCCGAAGTGGAGAGGCGCTCATCGCCGAATCCGCTGGGCCTGCATTCAATAGATGCAGGACTGTCATATAGGAAACTATATGGAGGGCTATCTGATGCAAGAGCTGGGCGGTATACACACCGGCTCTATGGCAGCAACGAGACCCTCGTTGCTGTTTTTTTGTTTTTTTCGATAGACTCATCACCTCTGATTTTACTAAAAAAATGAGAAAAGGGTGGTATTTATGAATTTCGGACAAGTAGTAACAGCAATGGTGACACCATTTGACGCTAACGGTGACATCGACTTCCCGGCAACGGCCGCATTGGTCGAGCACCTGATCCAAAACGGCTCGGACGCACTTGTTGTCGCCGGCACCACCGGTGAATCGCCAACCCTGTCAGCGGATGAAAAAATCGAGCTTTTCAAGTTTGTCGTTGAAACGGGCCATGGCCGCATCCCGGTCATCGCCGGAACCGGTTCGAACAATACGCGCGCATCGATCACTATGACGCAAGGCGCCGAAGAGGCGGGCGTCGACGGCATCATGCTCGTGACGCCCTATTACAATAAACCTTCGCAGGAAGGCATGTTCCAGCATTTCCAGGCCATTGCTACTTCAACCCACCTGCCGGTCATGCTCTACAACATCCCGGGCCGCAGCGTCGTCAATTTGTCTGTCGACACGGTCGTGCGCCTGTCAGCGATTCCGAACATCGTCTCGATTAAAGAAGCGAGCGGCAACCTCGATGCTGCCGCTGAAATCATCGAACGCACGCCCGAAAGCTTCACGCTCTACAGCGGCGATGACGGCTTGACGCTGCCGCTTCTCTCAATCGGCGGAACTGGCATCGTCTCCGTTGCCGCCCACGTGATCGGCCGTGAAATGCAGGAAATGATTTCAAGCTTCAAAACAGGTGATACTCAGAAAGCGGCCAAGATCCACCGGAAACTTCTCCCGGCGATGAATGCACTGTTCGCTGCGCCGAATCCGGTGCCGGTAAAAACCGCACTCAACTTGACCGGCGTACCGGTTGGCGGAGTCCGCTTACCAATGGTGCCGCTCACAGAGCAGGAAACCCTGACCCTACAGGAAGCTTTGGCTCCTGTAGTACCCTTGAAAGCCAAGCAGTCTTAATGAAAAATGAAACCCGCTGAAGCGATGCTTCAGCGGGTTTTTTGGTTTTATTCGGATTCAGCGGACAGTTTTTTGAATGCCTGCTTGAGGCTGCCGCCAAGGGCAAGCCCTCTGACGTCAACGCCAAGATTCGTGATGGTCTGGGCGATTTCCGGACGAATGCCAGTCAAGATGCCGCGGATGCCGACAAGCTTCAAGGATTCTGTCAGTTTGATGATCTGCTGCGCTACGATGGCATCGACTTTGACGACACCGGACAAATCGATGATAAGTATCGAGACCTGAAGGCGGGATACAGCAATCAGCGTTTTCTCCAACAGGTAATGGGCACGGTCCATTTCGATATCGCCGACAATCGGCAGAATAGCGATTTCATCGTTCACCGGGACAACCGGCGAAGATAACTCAAGAAATTGCTTCCGCGCATCGCTTAAGTTCTTCTGATAGGCATGGATATAGGAAAAGCTATAGGAATGGGCTGCATGGTCAAGGAGCGAGTGAAAAAACTCCAGAACATCCAGCAGCTTTTCAAGGTCCATGCCTTCATGGACCGCTTCCGATTTCAGCACCTTGGCGATGTGCTTCCGGTAGATATGGGTTTCCGCAAGCGCCTGGTCAAGCATCATTCCCTGCTCCAGGAAATAATTCCCGGTCACTTTCCCCCACTCCGAAATTTCTGCAAATGCTGTTTTCGAATCGAAATAATTCGAAATTGATTTACCAAGGAGGCCGATGAGGCTTGCGCGGAACTCGATCACGGTTTCCAAAAGCGCTTCATAGCCTTCTATGTCTGACGGAGCGGCATCTTTCAGCGCCTCTTCCTGAATCAGGCCGGCGATTAAATATCTATCTGCTTCTACTCGTTCTCCGAGCAATTGGACTTCTTTTTCCATGGTTACCTCCGCTAATAACATTAGTTATAGTCTGAATTCATTATAACCATCAACGGCACCAGAGCGATAGCTTTATATTTTGTTCAAGCTAAATGTTTTTCAGCCTACCGCCACGCGGTTTCGGCCAGCGCTTTTCGCCTCATAGAGCGCTTTGTCCGCCCGCTCGAACAGCGTGCCGGCATCATCCCCGGGCATAAAGGCAGCTACGCCAATGCTTACAGTTATGCTGACATTGAGCCATTCTGCCTTTTCGAGGCCAAAGCGCACGCCTTCTGCAAGCTGCAATGCCGCGGTCTTCCCTATTTGCGGCAGCACGATGACAAATTCCTCGCCGCCCAGCCGGGCCACAATGCCTCTATCCCCGATTTCCGCTTCCAGTTTCCATGCCAATTCCTGCAGCACTGCATCGCCCATCTGATGCCCGTATGTATCATTGACCTGTTTGAAGAAATCGATGTCGACTGCGAGAAGCGACAACTCCACTCCATCCTCCGCTTTCATAGTCAACTCTTCAAGCAGCGTTTCCAAGCTGCGCCGGTTTTTAAGGCCGGTCAGCGGATCGAGCGCTGCGAGCTGGTAGAGGCTTTCATTGAGTTCCTCGAGTTCCCCTTGCTTGCACTCGACTTCCGCCAGCAGCGCTTTCAATTTATTAAATGCATCCGCTGTTTCCCGGTTGATCCTTTCCGCTTCGCGTTTGGCCAACAGCAATTCCTTCTCGTATTCGTCCCGGACAGTCATCCCGATCATGGCGCATTCAAAAAGGCCGTTCCGCTCTGCTGCATTCATCAGCACCGGAACCGGCCCATCCGCGCTTTTCAGCGTCAGGAACATTTCGTTCACTTTGCCGTGCAAGGTGATCGAGGGCATGAAATACGTCTGGAAATAAACCCTCGAAGCGACCGTCAGCAGGTCATGGACATGCACCGGCGCACGCACCGTGCCCACCATCTCCTGCATCGCCTGGTTCATTTCGATGATGCGGTTGTTGCGGTCGATGACCAGATAGCCAAATGGCGCCAGATTCAATTGTTCATCCACGTCCATCCCCTCCGATCATCTGTCCAGAAACGCCTGGATATGTGCGATTGTTTCTTCCGCGTCGCTAATATGCGGATTGTGGCCCATGGCCTCCATGACAATCAGTTCGCTGCCGTCGATCCGGCTATGGACGAAGCGGCCCACTTCCGGCGGCGCAATGGCGTCGAATTGCGGCTGCAAAATAAGCGTCGGAACGGAGACTTTCTCCAGCTCCTCGCGCACATCCGAAGTGAATGTCACTTCCGCAAATTGCCGGGCAATCACCGGATCATTCGAGCAGAGGATCTGCTCAAACTCCTGCGCCAGTTCCGGGCGGTCTTCGTTCTGCATGACGACAGGCGCCAGGTATTTCGCCCATTCTTTATAATTAAGCTCCATCATATCGAGCAATTCGTTGATATCCGTCCGTTCAAACCCGCCGTAGTAGCCGTCTTCGTTCATATAGAACGGCGACGGGCCAATCATTACCAACTTGTCCATAAGTTCCGGCCGTTCGATTGAAGCCAGCATGCCGATCATGCTTGAGACCGAATGGCCGACGAAGACGATGTTCTCGAATTCGAGCGCGTCGCACAGCTCAAGCAAATCCTGCTTATAACCGTGCAAGGTTCCGTAGCGTTCCGTCGAATAGGCAGATTTATCGCTTTTCCCTGACCCCACATAATCGAACAGCACTACCCGGTATTTGTCTTCGAAAGCTGGCGCAATTTCGCTCCAGACATACTGGTCGCAGCCGAAACCGTGGCCGAAAACCAGTACTTGGCGACCATGGCCAAGCAATTTGACGTTATTGCGTTTGACGATCTGTTCAAGCATGAAACTCTCTCCCTTGTATGTAAAAACGTACTTTTTTAATGGAAATCCAATACTAACAACCAACTTTTATCATAGCACTTGTTGAAAAAAGTACCAATACATACGCGATTTTTCCTACATCACCTGAATTGAAGAATCAGTATAAAATCTGCGCCGCCGCGAAGAAAGTTCCAATATGGGACAATGCGACGGCCTCTTGGGAAAAACCGGCCGTTTGATTTTAATAATTTTTGCGCGATGCCTTTGCCGAATCCGCTGGAGTCACCCCTCTTGGTCATCGTCAAACCGTATCATAGGATGTTTTGTCCATCCACTTCCCCTCCTGTACGCAAAAAAATAAAATCGGATACTTGCAAAATACCCCTATCTCATCCGAAAAAACGCATTTCTTTCGCCCAGTCCCCTTTTTCGGCCAAATAAGCCTCCCTTTAATGAAGAAACGGGTTTTTATTGCCATTGCGCTTCTGAAAAGCCAGAGTGCGAAAGGCCTAAAATCAAAAGAAGATGTTTATAAAACAGTTTGCCCCGGGTACACTACCCATACCTTAACTTTCAGGTGAAGCATCAAAACTTAGGAGGAATATAACATGAAAAAACATGGTGATAAACTGATCGGAGCATTTGATGTACAGGCTGAAGTATTAAACAAGATTACGGAATTAAAGCAGCAAGGATATAGCGAGGACCATATCTATGTAATTGCACAGGACCACGACCAGCTGTCGATGGTGGAGCGCCAGACGGATGTTCATGTAGATACCGACTCTACAGGTTCAACTGGTTCAACTGGTTCAACTGGAAGCTCCCAGAAAGAGGAAGGCTTCATGGGCAAATTCATGAACCTGCTCGCAGGCGAAGAAGCTTCAAATGAAGCATACAACCGCATGGGATTGGATGATGAGTACCGCCAGCACCTGGAATCCGGCAAACTGCTGGTTTATGTGGACAGCGATTACGACTCGTCATACCGTGAATACAATGAGCGCCGCGGCACGACAACAGGCACCACTTCAACGAATGAAGAGGAGCACCTGCGCCTTCACGAAGAACGCTTGAATGTCGGCAAAGAGCGCGTGAAGACGGGCGAAGTGAACGTCGGCAAACATGTCGTGGAAGAAGAGCAGACAATCGAAGTGCCGGTTGAGCGCGAGGAAGTATTTGTTGAGCGCCGTCCGGTCAATGAAGATTCTGCAACTTATACGGACCGCGACGGAACGTTTGATTCGAAAGACGCTTTCACAGAAGGCGAAACGATCCGCGTACCGCTGACAGAAGAGCGCGTGGACGTAACGAAAAGAGACGTCGTCTCGGAAGAGATCGTCGTCGGCAAGCGCAAAGTCCAGGACACCGAGCATGTCAATGAAACCGTCCGCAAAGAAGTGGCGGACATCGACGGCGATGTGACGGACAACGACCGCGGCATTCTAGACAACGACCGCAAAGACCGTGACCGTTTCTAATAAGGAACTAGTGTTAAAAGCAGCCCTCGGGCTGCTTTTTTTACGTCTGCTTGCAGTGCAACGACCGACATAAAAAATCCGTTTTTTCCGAATACTGTATCACCGAAAGTAAATCCTGGGTAAATCCATTTTAAGTTTTTTGAATATTTAGGTATTTAGTTGACTCGAATCTTTTTTGCTGATACATTTGGCATAGACCAAGCGTATCGAGAGTTGCTTATCGACATTAATGTTAAGGAGGCTATAACTTGGAACAGTTTAAAAGAAAAAAGATTCTAATCCTCAGCGGAATTGCGCATATGGTGAATGTCGTGGAAACCGCCAAAAAGATGGGATTCTATACAATTGTGACCGACAAGGCGCCAGGTTCCCCGGCCAAAGCGGTCGCCGACAAGCATTACGATATCAGCACCTCGGATATTGAACAGCTCGCGGAAATCGCCCGGACCGAAGGCGTTCATGGCGTTTTCAACGGATTTGACGACCTCAACACGTGGAATGCACTTGCATTATGCGAACGGCTGAACCTGCCTTATTACGCCACGAAAGAACAGCTGGAAATCTGCTCCAACAAAGACCAATTCAAAGCGCATTGCCGCAAATTCGGGGTGCCTGTCATCGAGGAATACGCGTTGGACAGCCGGCTGGCTGAAGAAGACATCGTCCGACTCAACTTCCCTGTCATCGTCAAGCCGGTCGACAGCTACGCGAGCCAGGGAATCACCATCTGCTACAGCGAAGACGAACTGAAAGACGGCTACATAAAAGCGGCGGAGCAATCGAAATCCGGCGGCGTCATCGTGGAACGGTTCATCGACAACAGCTACGGAACGATGATGTACTACACGGTCCAAAACGGCGAAGTGTATTTGTCGGCTGTCACGGACCGCCACGTCCACCAGCATTTCAAGGATCTGCCGCCGCTGCCCATTGCCGTGGCATTCCCTTCCGTCCACCGGGAGCTTTACCTGGAGGCCGTCGATCCGCAAGTGCGCGCCATGCTGAAAGGCATGGACATCCGGAATGGCGTGCTCATGATCCAGGCCCTTTACGACAATGGCGAGTTTTTCATCTACGAAATGGGCTTCCGCATCAGCGGATCCCAGCATTATACGATCGTCGAAAAGCAGACCGGCATCAACCTGCTCGAAATGATGCTCGATCATGCAGTCGGAGAAGAACTCGGAAAATACGACATTTCCGCATTCGATGACAGCTATATCCCATATCCGTCCTGCAACCTGCCGATCCTGCTGGACAATGGCACCATCGCTGAAATTAGGGGACTCGAGGACGTGCTGGCGATGCCGGAAGTGCTGTCGTTCGTTTCCAGCCGGCATGTGGGCGATGTCGTCCAGCATACCGGCTCCTACTCCCCGATGTTCGGACGCTTCAACCTTGTCGCCGGATCGCTCGAAGAACTGCACGATGCCATCGAGAAAATTTACCAAACGCTCCAAGTCGTTTCTGATCAAGGAGAGGACATGATTCTCGTCCGCTACCGCCCCGCTGAAACACTGAGCCAAAAATAAAAGCAAAAGACCGCCTGGCATGCAGCGGTCTTTTGCTTTTTCTATTGGACCGCTTCGAAAAGCGGCTTTATAAACTCGAACTTAGGACGATGTCCCCTTCAGGCAATTCGTTGCCGGATTCCGGCTCTTTGGTGACGGCAATCGTATCCCAGCCTTCGATGTCTTCTTCAAGGGTGAAGTAAGTGCTTCCGCCTCCGGCTTCCCCCGGCGTGAATGCACCTGCGGGAATTGGCTGGCCGTCTTTCAGCAGCCAGACCTGATAGACTTCATTGCCTTCAAGTGCTTCAAGGCCTTCCGCCTGCACTACGAGCTCCAGCGAAGCTTCATCGCGGATGATGGCCGCTTTGCCCGCTCCCGGGAATTGCTCGCTCGGCTGTAGGTCGACCGACTGGAAAGCCGTTTCGGCTGCAGGTTCTTCCTGTTCCGCCAGCTGCAGAAACGCATAAGCGTTGCCCAGCAGCGAGAACAGCAGCACAGCGGCGAGAATTGGCCGCCACCAGATGCGCTCTCTGGGCGCCCGCGCTTGCGCTTCCAATTCAAAATCCTCTTCATGTACAGGCACTGCCTTCAGCCCGTACCGCCCGTCCTTCGCTTCTTCTTCAGCGAAGACATTGCCGAGGATCCGTTCTTTCATGCCGGCAGGCGGTTCGGCGGCTTCCGCAAGATAAGGGAGCTCGCCGGCTGCGGCCAGGATTTCCCGGCAGTCTTCACAGCCCGCCAGATGCTCTTCGAATTCTCGAGCCTCATCCGCCGTCAATGAACCATTCAAATAATCCACCACATGTTCGCAATCCATTCTAGTCATCGATAGCCCCCCTTTCCTGCACATCGTGCAATGATTTCTTCAATTTCCCGAGCGCCAGGCGGATCCGGCTTTTCACGGTCCCAAGCGGGATGCCGCACCTTTCCGCAATGACCTCGTGGGTATAGCCTTTGAAATAAAACAGCTGGATCATTTTCTGCTGCTCCGCGGACAAGCTTTGCACCGCGGCCTGGATCTGTGTTTTCTCTTCTTGCCATTCCGCCTGGTGTTCAACGGTCGAATCCGTATCCACCAGATCCCCGATCTCATCGAGCGGCACCGACGGCTTTTTCCGTTTGCGGATCAAATCGATCGCCACGTTGCGCGACATTGTAAACAGCCAGGAAGTGAACTTCCCTTTGCTTTCATTGTACTCCCCTTTGCCCCGCCACAGCTTGATGAAGACTTCCTGCAAAGCTTCTTCGGCCAAGTCCCGATCTTCCGTCATTTTCAGGATGAACGAGAACAGGATCTTCTCGTAGCGGTCGTACAATTGTTCAAGCGCGTCTTTGTCTTTATCCTGTATGCGAGTATAAAGCGTAAAGTCTGAACTTCTCTCCATCGACTTGCCCCTTTTTAAACTGTCATGCTTCAAGCTTACTACAACTAAGTGGTGGAGGAAAACAGCAGCATGCAGAAAATTCGGGATCCCCCTGCAGACCGGCCAGCCTGGAGGCAGGCCTTCTCTTTATTGAGCCGATTCTGCATTTGCTGATAAAACGTCGCCAACGGCTTTTCAGTTCACTTTTCGCCGAATTATTTTTTGCCCGCTTCCTTGGACTGGCGTGAAGCTCAGTTTTCATCAATGTCTGTGCAGATTCCTCCTGTCTATGAATGCCGCTGCGTTGCCGCTTGAAGAGAATTCTCTTCCAAAGACATTTTTCTGTATCATTTCGCTCAATTCTTCTTATACAAGAGGAATATCTCTAGTCCAACAGTCTTAAGGAATTGTTTATAAAAATAGGATAGGGGAAAAGAACAGAAGAGAATAAATCTGAAAAATCCGAGGAGGAATCTGATTGGGACATTATATTGAGGTAGAATCAGGCGTGAACGTTTATGCAGAAGACATCGGAATCGGACAGCCAGTGGTTTTCATCCATGGCTGGCCACTGAACCACAAAGCATTTGAATCGCAAATCGGAGAACTGGCTGCCAATGGCTTCCGCTTTATCGGTATCGACCTGCGCGGTTACGGAAAATCTGGCAAACCGTGGTCCGGCTACGACTACGATACGGCAGCTAGCGACGTGAAAGCGGTCGTGGACTATCTGGAACTGGAGGATTTCGTGCTGGCCGGCTTCTCGATGGGCGGCCCGATCGCCATCCGCTATCTGACGAAGTACGGTGAAGAAGGCATCGACAAGCTCCTGCTGATGGGCGCGGCAGCCCCTTCTTTTACGCAGCGTGAAGGTTTCGCCTTGAACATGAAGCCGAAAGAAGTCGATCAAATCATTGCCCAGGTCAAAGCGGACCGTCCGGCGTTCCTCGCAGATTTTGCGAATATGTTTTTTGAACAGAAGAAATCGCCCCAATTCCTGCGTTGGTTCGAATCGCTCGGCCTTGAAGCCGGTGCCCATTCAACCGTGAATTCCGCCATTTCCTTAAGAGACGAAGATCTGCGGGATGAACTTGCCGGCATTTCCTTGCCGACCGCCATCTTCCACGGCAAGAAAGACCAGATCTGCGCTTATGGGCTTGCTGAAGAGCTGAAAAAAGGAATCCCGAACTCAGTCCTCGTGCCTTTCGAAAAAAGCGGGCACGGCATGAACGGCGATGAACCGGAAAAGTTCAATACCGAAATGATCCGCTTCCTGAAAAGCTCAGGCGTGAAAACGAAATAACTCAGCGAAACCCGTCCAGCAGATTCAGCTGGACGGGTTTTCCTTTCATTTCATTAAATATGCACAGCGAAAGTTAAAATACGCTCAACGAAGGTTAAAATACGCACAGCAAATGTTAAATTACGCACAGCTAGCCAAGAAATACGATTCTGCACAAGAAAAGTGCCAGCGTCTGAACCCCAAATCCAGCGTTGGATAGCAACTCTTTCTTCAAAGCCAAAGAACACCAGCGAAAAGCGGTTCTTTTTTTAAAAAAATCGCAAAAAAGTGATCTATCTCCCCTCTCTCTCCGTTAGGTAGGCAAGAACAACAAACGCGAGGAGTGTGGAGAGATGAAATGGAAAAAATTATTGGCGCCGGTCCTTGGTGCAGCACTTTTGGTACCGGGCTTCGGAACAACCGCATTGGCAGATGAACTGCCGAAGACAGATACGACAGGTGTGGAACTCCGGGCAACTTTGGATTCCCTGCTGTCGGAACATTATGCGTTGGCGATCGATTCCATGATGAAAACTTATGACGGGGACAAAGGCGCAGAGGCTGCCGCTGCAGCGCTTGCCGAAAATGCCGCAGACATGGAGCCTGTGATCGCTTCTGTCTACGGCGAAGAAGGCGGAGCCGCCTTTGGAGCGATTTTCGATGAACATAATATGGGCACCGAAGATTATGCGTTAGCTGTCAAAGAAGGAAACGATGACTTGAAACAGCAGTCCTTGGAAGAAATCCAATCGTTTACGGAAGAAATGGCTGCTTTCTTAGCCACAGCTACGGAAGGCAAACTGCCGGAGGAAGGCGCGCAGCAGGCATTGCGGACGCATGAAGATTTTGTCCAGAACACATTCGACCTGTATGCGGCCGGTGATTATGTCGCAGCCTATACCACTTACCTGGAAGGGTTCAAGCAGATATTCGGAGCCGGCAGTGCCATCAGTGGCGCAATCGCTGCCCAGTTCCCGGAGAAATTCACTGATCCGAACACGGCTGCCGGCGATTTCCGCGCTGACGTGAACCGGATTGCGGCTGAGCATTTCGCTTTGTCTCAACTCAGCATGACCAAAGGATTTAACGGTGCGGAAGATTTCGATTTCGCCGACTGGGCACAGGACCAGAATACGGAAGAGTTCCGGGCAGCCATTGCTTCGATTTATGGCGAGGAAGCCGGAACCGAGTTCGTCCGCATCTGGAATAATGAACACATTTCCGTGCAAGGCGACCTGGCAACAGCCGCCGCTTCAGATGACGGTTCCGCCGCAGAAGAAGCCGCCAATACGCTGAAAAACACTTTTGCGGAAGAGCTGGGAACTTTCCTGAGCACCGCGACGGAAGAGCGCATGCCGCTCCAAGCGACCATCGACGGGATCACCGCTCATGAAACCACGGTCGTGGATGCATTTACCCAATACACTTCAGGCGATTATGACGCTTCCTACGCGACCTACCGCGAAGGCTATGCCATCATGTTCGGCATCGGCAAAGGATTGAGCGCCGCTGTCACGGATCAATTCCCTGAAAAGTTCCAGACTGCCGCACCCGAAAAAATGCCGAAAACCGGCTTTGGCGGCACAGCAGATTCGTCCAACGAATTGATGATTTGGTCGGCGCTGAGCTTGCTGTTCATTGCCGCAGCCGGAACTGTAACGTATCGTCAAAGAAAGCAAGATTAAAATAAAGGAGAGGGCCGTGTACTCTCTCTATTCCTGTTGAAAGGGAGGATGGATCATGAAGCAATGGATTCCGATGGGGATTGCGCTGCTGCTTTCAGTGGCGCTGTTCTTTATTATGAAACCGCTCGAAAACAATACCCTTCTCAAAGAAGAAGCGGCCGTCCAGCCGCCTTCTGACGTCAAAACTGCATCTGCAGCTACCGGAAACACTATCGAGAAAGAAGACAAAATTGCCGAATTCCCCATCCTGCCTGCTCAGCGGGAAAAGCTGCAAATGCTCCAAAAGGAACGCCAGGAAAGCATCAAAGGCATGGAACCAGCTAAGATTGAGATTCCTTCCATCGGTGTCGAAGCGGCTATCGAACCGACCGGCATCCTTGAAAACGGTGAAATGGGCGTGCCCGAGGACGTCAACCAGGTTGGCTGGTTCGAGCCCGGTTTCAAAACCGGCGCTAAAGGCAATTCGGTGCTTGCAGGCCATGTCGACAGCCTGACAGGTCCGGCTATCTTCTATGATTTAAAGAAAGTGAAGATCGGCGATGGAGTGGCCGTGACCGACGCCGATGGCCGCAAGATGGTTTTTGAAGTGAAGGAAATCACGAGCTATATCACGGACGAGGCACCGATCGAAGAGATTTTCGGCGCCTCCGACAAACGGATGATCAACTTGATCACTTGTACCGGCGACTTCAATCGCTCCATCGGCTCCCATGAAGAACGTCTTGTGGTTTCAGCCGAACTGATCTCCGATACCGATATGCAGCAGCAACCCCCTGCCCCGCCGACGGATGTGGCCGCGACGTCATTCAACCTGTCATGGCATGCGGTGCGGGACGATGCCATCATCGGCTACCGGGTCTATGAAGAAGACCTGGCGACCGGTGATATGAAGAAAATTGCGACCGTCTCGCTGTTCGACCGCAAGAAGATCGAAATCGAACCTGATGACAATAAACGCTATTACGTTGCGTCAGTCGATGTCGACTTGAACGAATCCAAGAAGGCGGAAGCCCAGAAATCTGAATAAAAGATAAGATACCCTGATTCGATCTCTCCCATAGAGATTTTGGATCAGGGTTTTATTTGCCTAATGCCCTCTTCCCACAGGAATACAGCAGCCGCATAGCGAACATACCAGGATAGTCTTCTGGCTGGAACACATTCTGAAGGAGCGATGAATATGAATAAAACCTGTTGGTTATGTATCCTGCTGTGCTGTCCGCTCCTTCTGGCAGCGTGCGGCTTGCCGTCCGGAACACTTTCCGATCTGTATAAAGAAAATCTTTCCGACGTATCGGAAATTTCAATTGTCGACGGGCGGACAGGTGAAAAAACCAATATTGCTGATGCTCGCACAATTGAGGCATTTCTCAAAGACATGGAAGGCGTCACTTTCACCCCGCTCCAAGACCAGTCAGCCCGGGAAGGTTATATTTACTCGGTTCACTTGTTTGAAGATGGGGATGAAACGTTCTCGTTCACATCTAATACCATAGGGGAACATTATTACGCCTCCGAACCCGATTTCCATCCGATCGTTGAAGGATATACAAAGTAAAATGGATGTTGCCTGGCAGCAAATGGAGACCGAAAATCTTTTCAAGCTGATCCATACAGCAGAAGCCGTCCAACGATAAATTTTAAAGAGCTTTAAAGCAAAAAAGCCAAACGATAGGACGGGATTTTTCAAAGCCACTCCCTGGTGAAAATAATCGACCTTGAAAATGATGCTGAAATATTCATTGACATAATCTAAGCTGGCCCACCGCCGCTTCCAGGAATATTTGGGCTTGGTCCGTTCCGCTCAGTTCTCAAAAGCATACCAAGAGAGAAGACAGGTTCTGCCCAATGTCTTCTCTCTTTTTGTATTTAAGGAACTCTTGTCCCTTAATCATATATAATTAATTTAAAATAGCAGAAAAACCGCTTAAAGTGACGGCAACGCAATTGCTTATCACTCACGCATGGCTTCTTCGTCCGGCCAGCTGGATCATTCGAACAAGCTTTACGATGAATAAATTCTAAGATTGCTGCTTTAGCTGCAGCGCTTGCAATAATGCCGGGCAATGCATTAAAAACCAGGAGGAATTACGATGAGTCGAATGAATGTAGTATTTGCAGGATTCATGCTCTTTTCTTTATTTTTCGGCGCGGGCAACCTAATCTTCCCCCCGCTTCTCGGGCTGGAATCGGGAAGCAATTTCGGACCGGCGATTGCGGGCTTTCTGATTACAGGGGTCTTATTGCCGTTCCTGGCCATCATGGCCGTGGCGATGTCGGACAATGGCCTGATTTCCATGGGGAGCCGGGTGCATCCCCTCTTCGGCCTGGTCTTTGCCATCATCATTTACCTCTCCATCGGCGCTTTCTACGGCATACCGAGAGCTTCCAACGTTGCCTATGAATTGGGATTTAAACAAGTTTTCAATATGGATGGCGGACTTGCGCTCGCTCTGTTCTCATTGGTGTTTTTCGGCATCACCTATTTTCTAAGCCTGAACCCGAAAAAAATCGTGGACCGGATCGGCCAATACCTGACGCCGCTTTTACTGCTTGTTTTGGCCACGCTCGTCATCCGGGCTTTTCTCACATTCGAGAACGCCTCTTCGCCTGCTGCCGGGAAGTTCGCTACCGCCCCGCTGGCCAGCGGGATCTTGGAAGGTTATTTCACGATGGATGCAGTCGCCGCCTTGGCATTCGGAATCGTGGTGATCAATGCTTTAAAAGATAAGGGGGCATCATCTCAAAAAGAGCTGGTGCAAGGCACACTGGGAGCCGCACTCATAGCCGGCATGGGATTGGCCGTTGTCTATTTCTCACTCGGCTGGATCGGCCGGGTTATTCCAAACGGGAGCGGATTTGAAAACGGAGCTGAAATTTTGACGGCAGCCGCCAGTCTTTTGTTCGCTGGCGGCGGAGGCCTGCTGTTCGGTTTGATCGTTATCCTTGCTTGCCTCACGACAGCGATCGGTCTGATCAATGCCTGCTCCAGATTCTTCAACGAAATTTACCCAAGGATAACTTATACGGCCTATGTCGCCATTTTCTCGGTAATCGGCTTGTTGGTGTCCAATCTGGGCTTGAATTCCATTCTGGAGCTGGCCGTTCCTTTATTGGTGTTTATCTATCCGATTGCGATTGTCTTGATCTCCCTCTCTTTATTCGAGCATGTCGGCGGAAAAAGCCGGATGATGTACCGCTTCTCAGTCGCGGTAACATCTGTTTACGCATTTCACCAGGTTCTGGACAGCCTCGGCTACCAGCTTGACTCGTTAGGCAAATGGCTGGGCTGGGCCCCGTTTTTCACCCAAGGACTGGGCTGGGTACTGCCGGCGTTTCTAGCAGCCCTGGTTGGTTACGGGATTGATAAGTTCAGGGGCAGGCCCGGTGATGAAATGAAAGGGCATTCATCGCTGTAACTGTTCCGGTCTGCTTCAACTCATAATAAAAAACCAGCCGGTTAAGGCTGGTTTTTGTCATTTGAAAACTTCACTTTGACTTCCAATTCCTTCACTTCTTGCCCGAAGGAAGCGAGAATCACTGCTTCTAGTTCTTCTTTGGTCATATCGGGTGACAAGTTCCACTGTGTCAGATAACCCTGTATAAACGCCACAGCTTCGCTGCCTTGGTATTCAA
This sequence comes from Planococcus chinensis, assembly GCF_042681545.1. Taxonomy (NCBI): domain Bacteria; kingdom Bacillati; phylum Bacillota; class Bacilli; order Caryophanales; family Caryophanaceae; genus Planococcus; species Planococcus chinensis. The sequence goes on along the minus strand of NZ_JBHUFW010000002.1, from coordinate 272,217 downwards.
CCTTTTCATCATCGCTCTTACTTTCAAACTTCACTTTTTCTTTTCCCTTGATACATTGCACAAATCCCCAAAAGGATAGTTTAAGCGGGATATTCCTCGTTTGCATTTTTCATCCCTCCTCTCATGTGCTATAATTTATTTAGCCTACTAAATAAATTCTTGGCAAGGAACTAAGCTTTTGAGAATAAATCTATTTGATGAAGTTCCATCGCCCTGATTCAATCATGCAAGTTTTCTTTACAGTTTATGAAGAACGCAATGTAAATGCACTAAGGACACCTTTAGCACCATAGAAAGGAGCAGATCCATTTAAAGTTTGCAGAAAGAACTACTATATAAATAAAATCACACGAGGAGGAAAAGTTATGAAATTTGGAATTATAGGGGCAGGCCCCATTGGAGCAAGCATTTCTAGAAAGTTAGTTGAAAATGGACATGAGGTTAAAATTGCCGATGCCCGGGACATTAAACACCTGGAAGGAAAAGATATCGCGGGAACACCCGTCCAGGTTGAAGAGGAGATCACCAATATTGATGTTCTTTTACTTTCGCTCCCCCTTCATGTCATGCCGAGCATTCGTCCCATCATCGATCAAGTCGGGGATGACGTCCTCATTGCAGACACGTCCAATTATTATCCATTCAGAGACAATGAAATCGAGGAAATTGACAACGGAATGGTCGAAAGTGTGTGGGTTGCAAACCAGTTAGGAAGACCGGTGATCAAAGCTTTCAACAATCTATTAGCGTTTACGCTAGAAAATAAAGGTACTCCTGAAGGGACGAAAGGCCGTATTGCCATGGCAATTGCCGGTGATGATCCTGCACAAAAACAAGTAATGATCGATGTCGTGAATGAACTTGGCTTCGACGCAGTGGATGGCGGCTCGTTGAATGATTCTTGGAGAGAGCAGCCGGGAACTCCTGCCTACTGCACCGAACTGACAAAAGAAGAACTGACCGAAGCATTGAAAAAGGCCGATAAAGAAAAAGCACCCCTTCAGCGGGATAAGGTCATGGAGAAATTTTCAGCTGGAATGACACATGAAGATATTGTGAGAATCAACCGGGAGACCTATAATTCCTAACCTAAGAAATCTTGCTGTTCATGGCCACGAACTGCTTTTCTACACCCATATAGACACTAAAAACTGAAGCCCGGCAGCTATCTTTTAAGCTGCCGGGCTTCAGTTTTGTGGTTTTCATTCCGCTTCTTCCCATGCCAGGTGAACTGTTCCCTAACGGGCTTCATCTTCTAATGTGTCACCGATCCTATTTCCCCTTAAATAAGCTGCGTGTCTATAGCATTAATGAGGCGAATTTATTACTTCGCGCCGGACTGTGACCCGGCGGATAAAGAACCCCAGGATCAGGCCCATGACCGCGATCCCCACTGTAAATATAAAGACGTTCTGCAATCCTGAAGCCATCGCATGGGCAACTTCAGACGGCTGGGTCGGTGCGGAAGATCCAAGTAAATAGTTTTCCATACCGCCTGTCAAAATGCTGACAGCTACTGCAGTCCCGATTGCACCAATCACCTGCTGCAATGTGTTCATGACCGCCGTGCCGTGCGGATACAATTCCGGCGGCAGCTGATTCAAGCCATTCGTTTGAGACGGCATCCAAATCATTGCGATCCCAACCATCAGACCAATGTGCAGCGCTACGATAAACGCCACTGAAGAGGCAGTGGTGAGCGTGCTGAAAAACCATAACATGGCCGTTACGACGATAAGTCCCGGAATGACCAGCCATTTCGGCCCGAATTTATCAAATAGCCGTCCAATAAGCGGCGAGAGGAGCCCGTTCAACGCACTGCCGGGCAATAGCATAAGTCCCGCAATAAAGACAGACAGTCCGGCACCTGTTTGCAGGAACATCGGCAGAATGATCATGCTCGACATAATAATCAACATCGACATCATCACCAGCAGCAGCCCGATGACGTACATCGGAAATTTGAAAACGCGTAAATTCAACATTGGGTCCTTCATTGAATTCTGGCGCAGCACGAAGAAGAACAAAGCAACTAGCCCAATGATGATGGACGTGACAACGACCATGCTGCCCCATCCCGCCTCTCCTTCACCGGCCTTACTGAATCCGAAGACCACTCCTCCAAAACCTGCAGTTGACAGCAGGACTGACAGCAGATCGATCCGCGGTTTCGTCACTTCGGTGACGTTTTCCAGATACTTCAGCCCGATTAGCAGTCCGATGACCAGGAATGGCAGCGAGAACCAGAAAATGAAATGCCACGTTAAGTATTCGATTAACAAACCACCGATGGTTGGTCCGGTTGCTGGCGCAAACATGATGACCAGTCCGACAAACCCCATGGCCGCCCCCCGCTTTTCAGGGGGATAGATGACCAGAATCGTATTGAACATCAGCGGAAGCAGCAAGCCCATGCCTGCGGCCTGCAGAACGCGGGCAACCATCAGCATCTCGAAATTGACCGCGAGCGCTGCAATCAATGTCCCTGTAATCAAACTGATAAGCGCTCCAATGAACATCTGTCTTGTCGTAAACATCTGCAGCAGCAAGCCGCTGATTGGCATCAAAATGCCGAGCGTCAGCAGGAATCCGGTCGTCAGCCATTGTGCGGTTGCCGCCGAAATTTGGAACACGTCCATTAAATTCACCATGGCAATGTTCAAGGCGGTCTCGCTGAACATGCCCACAAACCCGACGATAAGCAGCGACGCCAAAATCGCTTTTGTATTGTATTGTTTCTTCATTTTTTCTCTCCTAGTAACCTAATTAATTTAATAATGGTTTGTTATTTGCAAAGCTGCGTTTCCAAAATTCCATAAGCATGAGTTGCTGTTTACTTCTTTTTTGAAGAATCGCATTTCTTATAGTTATTTAAGGCAATGATTCAAATGAATATTTTCTTCTCTAAATTACTCGATTTCAGTAGTTCCATACTGATAAGAAACGCCCATATTTTCGCGCAGTGTATTTCCTTCGTACTCTTTGTGGAACAATCCGCGCTCCTGCAGAATCGGGACGACCTGTTCCACGAAATCGGCTACGCCGTCGTAAGCGATATCCGGAACAACCGAAAAACCGTCCGCCGTGCCTGCCAAAAACCATTCTTCCAGGAAGTCTGCCACTTGCACAGCGGTACCGGCAACCACCGGGTGATAGTTAATGACGCCGTGCGCCAGAACATCCCGAATAGAAATCCCTTGTTTTAGCAGCTCCAACGCTCTGGGAGAACGGGGATCCTGAGGACTAGCATAAGCACGAGCCAGCAGGTCAGCCGGCAAGGGCTGATCGATATCTATTGTGTGCACCGATAACCGTAACCCCACCATGGAACCCAAGTAGCTCACTCGGCTTGGAATCTCTTCAGGATTGAAACTCATCAACTGTCTCCGCCGCTCCAAGCCTTCTTCTTCCGTCGCGCCGATCGAGAACATAAAGCCGGCATACATCTTGATATCATCCGGGTTTCTGCCAAAACGGGCCGCACTTTGCCGGAGCGCTTGCCGGTGTTGCCGGGCCGACTCAATATCATAAGGGTTCGCATAGACGCCGGATGCGTATCTCCCCGCTAGTTCCAGCCCTTCAGCTCCGCCGCCTGCTTGGAATAGTACCGGCTGGCCTTGTTCTGAAGGCGGAATTGGCAACGGTCCTCGGGATGCATAATACTGTCCTTGAAGGTTGATCGGCTGAATTTTATCCATGTCGGCAAATGTGCCGCCTTCAGTATCCAACGTCCATGCGTCCGGTTCCCAGCTGCCCCACAGCGCCTGGACAATTTGAATCGATTCATGCGCCATGGCGTATCGTTCTTTCCGGCCGGCAACCTGCATGCCGAAGTTCGCAGCTGCTGCCGGAGTGGATGAAGTGACCGCATTCCAGCCGACACGCCCGCGGCTGATGACGTCCAGCGCTTTGAACTGGCGCGCAATATTATAGGGATGACTGAACGTTGTGGAGTGGGTTGCCACAAGTCCGATATGTTCTGTTTCCCTGGCTACAGCCATAAGGGCCAGCATTGGGTCCATCGGAAAACTTGGCGTCTGGTGTCCCAAGTCGACGGTTAATGCCGGTGTATCTGCAATGAAAATCATCTGGAATTTCCCTTTTTCCGCTATTTTCGCCCGTTCCACATAATTGTCCATATTTGTATAGGCTGCGGGATCAGTGCCAGGCACTCTCCAGGCACTGAATTCACCCCCGTAGCCGGAAACCATTTGTAATGCCAGTTGCATCTCTTTTCTTTTTGTCATGTCTCTCTTCTCCTCCGTTTTCAATAGTATCCAGTTAACCAGAAACCTCTTAAGGATCTTTATTCAATCAGTTTTATCAAATAAAGAAGCCGCATATAATTAGCCTACTAAGTATTTTCGTGTGATTCAATCGCATATGCTCTTTCTATCCCAATAAATAATCACCGATTGCCGAAGCTGTTAATTACCTATTTACAAAGTATTTTCTTTGTCTATAAAGTTTAAAAGGTTTTTTGCCTATTCAGTGCGATTTAGTATATACCAGCGAGCTCCTCTATTATGGACATTCCCATTTCTTTTTAATCTGCGCAATTGCTTATAAATCGAAAATCGGGAGGCCGTTTCTTCAGCAATGGGCGGCTGGCTAGCGGTTGAATCCATACACGAAACAATCTTCTTTGCACTTATTCCCGGATGTTCCTTTATACATACGAGAATATTTTTATCGATTTCCATCGGTTGCACCTCACACTTTTTAAAGCCGATTTCAAAGGAATTTTAAGGTTTTAGAAAGCACTTCTATTTAGCAGGCTAAGTAAATAATTGAAGAGAACTTAAAATAAGTTTCTCTCCATCCGCTTCATCAAATCCCTTAATACGATGCGTTCCTCAGGCGAAAAGGAATGCAGTAGTTTTTCTTGCTGCTGTTTCCATTTGAAATCAACCGGTTTTTCTATCTCTTTTCCTTTTTCAGTCAAATAAATTCGCATCACCCTGCCATCGATTTCATCGCGCTTGCGGATTATAAAGCCGTTTTGCTCCAACGATTTAACCATATTGGTGATAGTGGGCGGTTCGCACTTCAAATGATCAGCTAATTGCATTTGAGTGATTCCATCCCCTTCCCATAAACGGGCGAGCAAATTGTCTTGCCCAACATAAAGGTTAATTTCTCTTAAACTTTCACTATAATCCCGACGCATTTTGGATGATACTTTATCTAAAGACTCACGGATATCGCAATCTACGGAAGCTTTCATAGATTTCCCTCCACTTGCTATAATGTTTAGCCCACTAAATATATCACCATGTAATTTCCCTGTCAACAATAACTTAGCCGCCTAACTAAATATTTTATTCTTTCTCCTAAATTACTCGTTCTCCCTTCAAAAACCCCGCTTTTTTCACTGAGCACTTTTTCATCTCCAAGGTATTCCATCATCCTTCAATTCCATTCAGCCATTCCTTACTTATTGAAACCACAAAAAAACCAGCCGGTTAAGGCTGGTTTTCATCATTTCGCTTAGTTCTGACGGCGAGTGCGCAGGCCGATTGTTGTCAGTAGTCCCGCAAGCATCAAGCCACCCACCAACCACATGAATTCCATGGATGATGTTTCAGTGCCGCCCATGCCTGTTTTCGGCATTTCAGATGGCATTTCCGTTCCTTTGAACTGTTCAGGGAATTGGTCAACAATCGCTGCTGAAAGTCCAGCGGCCGGCATTGTCATATGCGCATAAGCTTCGCGCATTGAGCTGTACGCTGCGTCATAGTCGCCTGCCACATACGAATCGAACGAGGCGATCAACTGGCTTACGTGCGCTGTCAATCCTTCTTCAAGTGCGTCAGCCGGTACGCGGCCTTCTGTTGCTGCGTCAAGAAGTGCTGCTTGTTCTACGATATAAGCATCCAGGTCCGCTTTCGCTTTTTCCTGTGCTTCTGCGTTGCCTTCACCTGTCGCGACTACGTAATCGACAAAGTAGCCGATATGCGACTTCCAGATCTCTTCGAACTGTACTCCCGCTTCTTCACCGTAGACAGATGCGACTGCAGCTGTCAGGTCGTCAGCGTTTGCCAAAAGTGCAGCAGAAGCCTGGTCGAAGCTTTCCGCTCCGTCAGCGCCGTCTTGCATTGCCATGACCGCAAGTCCTGCGTGCTCAGTGAACGTCGTGTTCAATGAAGCGCGAAGGTCGATTGCCGGAGTGTCCGGGCTTGTGTTTTCGAATTTATCCGGGAACTGGTCCGTGATGGCGATCGACAAGCTTTCCGCGAACATGCTCATATGTTTGATCGACTCGCGCTCCAGCGCATATGATGTTTCAAAGTCTCCCGCAACGTAAGCGTCGAACGATTTGATCAGCTGGTCAACGTGCATGTCCAACCCTTCTTGGACGGCTGCTGCAGGCAAGCGCCCTTCAGTCGCTGTGTCGAAGAAAGCGGCTTGGGTTTTCTTGTATTCTTCCAGGTCAGCAAGTGCCTTGTCTTTGCCGGCTTGGTCGTCATTCGCGGTTGCTGTTACGTAATCCACGAAATAGCCGATATGCGATTTCCAGATTTCATCGAATTGCGCTGCGCCTTCATCGCCGTATACAGAAGCGACTGCCGCTTTCAAGTCATCCGCATTCGCCAGCAAGGCCCCTGATGCCTGGTCGAAATCTTCTGCGCCGTCAACGCCTTTTCTCATCGCTTCCACTGCCAGGAATGCGTGCTCGTTCAAGACGGTATCAAGCGCGATCCGAAGTTCTGCAGCCGGTGTTGCCGTGTTTGCCGCTTCGCTTGAAGCACTTGCGGTTGTCGAGTGTGATCCGTGGCTGTCCGCGAGTGCCGCCGTCGGCACCAATAGCGATAGTGTTAATGGAAGAGCGACCAATAGTTTGTTGAGTTTCATAAATGAACATCTCCTTTTTCCTGTTTGTTTTTTGTTCTGACTACTAAACGCAGACGGATTTCTTTTAGATCACATTTTTTAAAAAGAATTTTGAAAACTTTTTCAGATGGCCGCTGAATAACTTGCGCCATTGTCAGCGGAGACTTGGAAGGACAATAAAACAAAGGCAACCGAAAAGTTCAGGCGGTTTTATTTCTATGAGCGGTCATCGGTGTCTTATGAGCGCTCGAGCAGCGCCTATGAGCGTTAAAACGAGTTCTATGAGCACTCAAAACCCGAATCACCGATCTTCTCATCAAAAAAAGCCGCCCCACACCGGGACGGCCGTTTTCCTTCTATATAAAGAAGTTTTATTTCTTCGTGTATTTCCGGATCGCCGGCAGAATTTCTGTTGCGATCAATTCGATATTGCGCTCGAGCCGTCCGAACGGTACGCCGCCGAAGTCCATCTGCGCGATATAGCGCTGATGGCCGAACATTTCGTGCTGGTAAAGAATCTTTTCAATGATTTGCTGCGGACTGCCGATGTTCATGACGCTTTCCTTCTCGGCGCCGTGCATGAACGCGGATTGTGGATAGCCGCGGCCATTCGTGCGCATCATGCCTTTATCCACATGTGGATAAACTTCCGCGAGCGCTTCCTGGGTCGTTTCCGCGGCATTGAAGAATCCCGCCGTCGCCACCGGGAAGGCCGCCGGGTCGAATCCGCCTTCTTCAAGCGCTTCCCGGTAAGCATTAATTGTGTATTTGAATGTCTCCGCCGGTCCGCCGAGCGTCGCGAGCATCATCGGCACGCCCGCATGCCCCGCTTTCACCGCACTCGCCGGATGGCCGCCGACTGCACGCCAGATCGGCAAGGAACCGTTCTGCGGGCGCGGAATCACTTGCGCATCTTTCAGCGGCGCGCGGAAGCGGCCGTTCCAATTGACGGTCTCCTGCTGGTTGATCTGTAGCAAAAGATCGAATTTCTCTTCGTACAGCTCTTCGTAATAGCGGACATCATAGCCGAGCAGTTCGAACAGGCCGATGCGCGACGCGCGCCCGGCGATGATTTCCGCCCGCCCTTCCGAAATCAGGTCGATCGTCGCAAAATCCTCATAGACCCGCACAGGATCCGAGGTGCTGATGATCGTCGACGAACTCGCAATCTTGATATTCTTCGTCGCCTGCGCAATCGCGCTGAGGACGACAGTATGCGCCTGAGTGGCAAAAAATTCCTGGTGGCTCTCGCCGACGCTGAAGAAATCCAGCCCCGCTTCATCCGCCAGTTTTGCAAATGCGATGATTTCCCGTATGCGCTCACCAGCCGAGATGCGGTCGCCTGTCCGCGGGTCCGGCAAATGGTCGCCAAGCGTGTAGATGCCGAACTCCATGCCTTTGGCCGGGTCGATCCGGTAGTTCTCCATTTTCATCCATCCCTTCGTATGTACAATAAATGCCCTGACATCAGTATATCTTTTATCCGGCTACGGTGTTACGGATCCGCTCACCCCTCCCTTTGACATAGCAAAGGGGTGCAGAAGGTCTTAGCAGCCGAAGATTTTATTATGTAAAAGGTTGTTCCAATTTCAGGAATAATTAACTATAATAAGGAAAAAGAACAACTTTTCAATAAAACGATGATTTTTTATTTTTATGCCGACTTAGCCACAGCCCTGGGATTCTCCAATAAAAGAGGTGAACCGCCATCGCCATCCTATCCGCCAAAAAAGTTTTCGCAATCTATATCGTCCTGTACATCAGCGCCTATTATGCGCTGATTTTCAAAGGCGGCAATCCTACGCTGTCTGCAAACCTGGTTTCCGCACTGGCGCCGCTCATTGCTGCGGCTGTCTTGTTCGCGGTGTACCGGAAAATCTTCGGCAAGGAGAAGATGTTCTGGCTGCTCATCGCCCTCGGCTGCCTCAGCTATCTAATCGCGGAAGGATTGTGGATCTATGCCGAGAACGTGCTCGGAAAAGAAGTCCCCTATCCCAGCTGGGCCGACCTGTTCTATTTTCTCCAAGTCGCCTTTTACCTCGCAGCACTCCTGTACCATGGCTGGCAGGTAAGGCGGGATCTGCAGCCATTGAGGTTGGCTTTTGATGTGACGATCATCATGGCCGTCTTTTCGGCGCTCAGCTGGCATTTTATCATCAAGGATTTGATCGGCGGGACCGCTTCGCCCCTGACGCTTGCCGTTTCGGCAGGCTACCCCGTCGGCAGCCTGCTGCTGCTGTTTGGACTGGCCAGTTTCTACATCAGCAAAGTGCCCTTGTTTTCCCGCAGCGTGCTCCATCTGATTGCTGCGAGCCTGCTGCTGCAGATTGTCGCCGACAGCATCTATCTGTACGAGACCGCAACCGGCATTTATAGCTCCGGCAGTTTCTATGACCCGCTCTGGTCGCTTTCGCTGCTGCTGATGGCGCTTGCCGGGCTCTTTGCGCTCGACGAACAAATCGCTCCCATTCCGCATCTTGCGCCGGCAAAACCCGATACCAGCGTGGGACTGCTGCCTTATCTGAGCATGGCGCTGCTGTTCGTCGTCATGATCTTCGAACAGAAGAACGACATGAACGGCTTGATTGCCGGAGCAGGCGTCTCGGTGCTGCTCATCTTCGTACGCCAGATCATGGCGCTCACCGAAAACCGCAAGCTCCTCGAGCAGTACCATGGCCTCAACGAAGTGCTCGAGCAGAAAATCGGCCAGCGCACGCGGGAGCTCAGTGCGAAGAACGAGCAATTGACCGAAGCGATGCACCAGATGCAGCACATGGCTTACCACGATGTGCTGAGCGGCCTGCCAAACCGGCGGCTGTTCCTCGACAAACTGACGGCCGCCATGGCCGAAGCCCGGCTCCATTCGCATAAAGTGGCGGTCGTCTTTGTCGATCTCGACCGCTTCAAGAACATCAACGATACGTACGGACATGAATTCGGCGACCTGCTGCTGAAAGGCTTTTCCCGCAAAATGGCGGAAAACCTGCGCAAAGACGATACCGTCTCGCGCCAGGGGGGCGACGAATTCGCCCTGATCCTTAATAAAATCTCGGAAGAAGAGGACATCGTTCCGCTGATCCAGCGCATCCAAGCCGTGCTCGAGCAGCCGGTTACCGTCAACGGACAGGAACTCGACATCTCCATGAGCATCGGCGTCGCCATCTATCCAGGCGACGGTGCCACCACCGAAGAGCTGATGAAGCATGCGGACATCGCAATGTACCACGCCAAAGAGCACGGCCGCAACAATTACCAGTTCTTCTCGGAAGACATGAACGCCACGCTCACCCGCAAGGTACAGCTCGAAAGCGGCTTGCGCAGCGCGTTGGCCAACGAGGAATTCCTCCTCCATTACCAGCCGCAGGTCGATTCGGCGTCCGGTGAAGTGACCGGCATGGAAACGCTGATCCGCTGGCGCACGGCAGACGGCACGCTGGTCTCTCCGGCCGAATTCATCCCGCTCGCCGAAGAAACCCGGCTGATCCTGCCAATCGGCGAGTGGGTGCTCACGACTGCCTGCCGCCAGGCAAAGAGATGGCACGATGAAGGCCACCGCCACTTGAAGCTGGCCGTGAACCTGTCGCCTTTGCAGTTTCTTGACGCAAGCCTGATGGAGATTGTCCGCGGCGCGCTCGAAAAAACTGCCTTCCCGGCTTCTTCACTGGAGCTAGAGATCACAGAAGGGGTCGCCGTCTACGATGCCGAGCTCGCCATCGCCCGGATGGAAGCACTTCGGGACCTAGGCATCGGCATCGCGATCGACGACTTCGGCACCGGCTATTCTTCGATGATGTACCTGAAGCGCTTTCCGGTCACCAACCTGAAAATCGCGCAGCCGTTCGTGCAGGACATGGAGACGAGCCCGGCCGACAAGGCGCTCGTTGCGACGATGGTTTCCATGGCCCACAGCATGGGCATGTCCGTCATTGCAGAAGGCGTCGAGACGCTCGGGCAGCTTGAATCCCTGCAGGCGCTGGGATGCGACGAAATCCAGGGCTACCTATTCAGCCGGCCATTGCCAGCGGAACAGTTCACCTCGATGCTGAAAAACGGCCTGCCGCATCCAAGCCGCGCATAAAACCTGAAATCCTCCGACCGTCAAGACGGCTGGGGGATTTTTGCATTCTACGATATGGTTCACGCATGCTGCCGGGCGACGATGGCGTAATAAGTGCCGGGTTCCGTGGAATAGTCGACGCGTTCAAATACCGCTTCGAATCCAGCTTCCTGAAGCAGCGCTTCCCATTCCGGCATCGGGAACAGGCCGGAACGCGCGCTGTCATGCTCACGCGTAATGGTGCCGTCCCGATCTCGCAGGATGTAGAGGTATTCCGTCTCGGTCATGTGGTCATCGGGGTCGCTGTCGAATGTCCATTCCAGGTAGCGCATGCCGCGCCCGCCGCCGTCCGCACCGCCGTGGTTCGTGGCGGGCTGGAAGGTTTCCGTGAACTGGTCGGTCATGACCAGAAGGATGCCGGTTTCATTGAGGTGCCTTTTGGCATTCTGCATGACCGCGAGCAAATCCTGCTTGTCGATGAAATACGTGATGGCGTCGTGGATGAACACGAGGTCGAAGTCCGCGCCGGCATCTATCGTGCGCATATCTCCCTCTAAGTGGCGGCAGTCCGGGTTCAGCGCCTTGCTCACCCGCAGCATGTCCGGCGACAGATCGGTCAGCGTCATCCCAAACGCCCGCTTCAAGTAGAAGGCGTTGCTGCCGCCGCCCGAGCCAAACTCCACCGCGCTTTGGACATTCGGATGATGGCGCCGGATAATGTCCAGATAGAGCCCGGCCTCTTCTTCGTATTCCGTATGCGGCGACAACAGCGGCCACCAATCCGCCAGTTCCTTGTACAGTTTCATGCGTTCCGTCTCCTTTCGTTTCCGATTCGGCGAACTCAGCAATCTCCTCGGTCTATTTCCGATAGCCCAGCTGTTTCGAGACGATCCGCATGAACTCGTCGAACGACGCTGAATAGCGGGTCCAGTGGTGGTACCATTTCCGGATCGTGTCGAGCAGCCAGAACGGCACCGGTTTGCCGTCGAATACCGGGTAGTATTCCTCGTATGCCTTCTTCAAATGCTCCCAGCGGAAATCGTTGCCGGGCTTGATGTATTCGGAGACGTCGAGCAGCTTCGCCCTGCCGTCCTGCAGGAGGATGTTCTTCAAGTGGATGTCACGCGGATTCAAGCCTTTTGCACGGACCACTTTCCGTGCGGCTTCCACGTCCAGCACCGCCGCTTCCGGCACCCGGATGCCCTGCAGCAGGCAGTCGAACAGCGTCGGCCCCTCCTCGTATTTCAGTACGAGAAAGCGGTCCGCCTCCCCGTAGCATTCCGTGAAAAAAGAAGATTCCCCGAGCTGCCGGTAGACTTCCGCTTCCGCGCGCAGCTTGTCTTCCTTGCCTTCTGCATACAGCTTGAAAGCGAATTCCGGCGCATCAAGCGCTTGGAATACTGCCGCGTCCGTGCCGACGCCGATGCAGCGCAACCCTTCCGCCATACCTTCGATCGTTACCGGCTCGTTGTCCGGGTGCGCCGTGACCCGGATCCCTTCCAATGCTTTCGCCGCCTTTTCCCAACGCTGTTCCATCGAACCTCTCCCCTGTCCGTTGTGTCCTGAAGGCCATCATCGTACCTTCTTTCCGCTTATTATAAGGAATTCCCGGGTGAATAAACAGCATCCGCCCTTTGCAGCTCCCCACTTTTTCAGCCGTTCCCCAAATCCCTGTCCAGACGTCCAAAAGCGCCCGCTGCCCGGCATGCATGCCAAATAAAATAAGGCCCCGCTTCGTCCCGGACTATCGGATTGCCGGATTTTCCTTTATAATCAGTTAGTATAAATTAGAAATTTTATATCTTATATGGTTTTATTTAACATAAATATTTTTTATTAATTCTTACGGCTTTTGCATGTCAGCGCAGAGGCAATTCAACGACCACAGGAGGTGTGAGCCATGAAATCGACCAACCGAAACAAACCCGAAGTCTCCGGTCCCGGCGCTTATCATAAGGAAATGTTCGACACCATGATCCAGAACTCGCCTGCTGCGATGTACATCCTGGAAGGCACGACCTTTTTATATGTCAACCGGCAGATGTGCGAACTCACCGGCTACACAGAAGATGAGTTCATCAGCGGACACGTCACGATGCCCGACCTGATCTGTGCAGAAGACCTGCCCATCGTTCGGGCGAGCGTCAATGACCGGCTCGAAGGGCGTACCGCGGAAGCCCGCTACCGGGTCCGCGTATGCAAGAAGGACGGAAGTCTCCACCACATCGAAGTGCACGCATCCAAAATGGTGCAGGACGGCAAAGCAGTTACGTGCGGTACCATTATCGACGTCACCGAACAGGTCATGGCAGACATTCAGCTCCAGGAAAACCAGGAGCGGTTCGAGTCCCTTTTCTACAACAACCCGGATGCCATTTTCAAGTTCGACCTCGAGGGCAAGTTCACCGCAGTCAATCCCGCTTGCACCGACCTGGTCGGCTACAGTGCAGAGAAATTGCTGGACATGTCGTTTGCGCCCCTCATCGTTTCAGAGGACCTCGGAACCGCGTTCACCCATTTCCAGATGGCGGCGGAAGGCATCCATTCCCGCTACGAATTGTCGGCCATGCACGAGGACGGCGAGCTGCGCAGACTCGAAGTCACGGCCTTCCCGGTGAAACAGCGCGGAGAAATCACCGGCGTCTACGGCATCGCCAAGGACATTACGGAAAAACGGGCACACCAGAAACTGTTGGAGGAAATGGTCTATTTCGACCCATTGACCAAACTCCCAAACCGCAAGCTGTTCGAAGACCGGCTGAGCCAGGTGCTGCACCTGTCCAAAACGAACCAAAAACCGCTCGCCGTACTGTTCCTGGATGTGGACCGCTTCAAGTTCATCAACGACTCCCTCGGCCACCACATGGGCGACGAATTCCTGAAAATCACGGCGCAGCGCCTTTCCGCAGAGGTGCGGAAAACGGATACCGTCGCCCGGTTCGCCGGCGATGAATTCGCCGTCCTCCTGCCGGGCGCCACCGAAGAAGAAGCTGTTGCTTTAGCCAAACGGCTTAATGCCGCCCTGTCGGAGCCATTCGATGTGCTTGGCCACTCGCTGTCGGTTTCCGCAAGCATCGGCATCGCTTACAGCTGTTCGGCGGAAGAAAGCGTCGACAGCCTCGTCAAAAAAGCGGACGTCGCGATGTACTTCACCAAAAGGTCCGGCAAGAACAACCATACCGTCTATACGCCGGAACTCGACCAGGGCAGCGCCTTCAAGCTGCTCGTCGAACAAGGGCTGAAGGCCGCCATCCCGAACAATGAATTCGTCCTGCATTACCAGCCGATCATGGACTTGAAAAACGGCAAAGTCAGCTCGATGGAAGCGCTGATCCGCTGGCACCATCCGGAACTCGGCCTGGTGCCGCCGGACCGCTTTATCCCGGTTTCCGAGGAAAGCGGCCAGATCGTCGCGATCGGCGAATGGGTGCTGCGCACCGCCTGCAGCCAGAACAAAGCGTGGCAAGAAGCGGGTTATGGCCCGTTCAAAATCAGCGTCAATGTCTCGACGATCCAGCTGCAGCGCCCGGATTTCCCCGAAAAGGTCAAAGCGATCCTTGAAGAGACGGGGCTCGACGGGAAATGGGTGGAGCTTGAAGTGACTGAGAGCATCCTGCTGGAAGACACCGAACGGCTGAAGTGCTGCTTCAAGAACCTGAAGGCGCTCGGCCTCTCCATCGCCATCGATGATTTCGGCACCGGCTACACATCACTCAGCTACCTGCGCGAGTTCGAATTCGACCGCGTCAAAATCGACCGCAGCTTTATCGGCGACATCAACAGCGGATCCAACGGCAAAGCGATCACGTCAACGATCATTGCGCTCGCCCATAAATTGAACATGGGCGTTATCGCCGAAGGCATCGAAGACGACACCCAGCTGTCGTTCCTGTCGGATGAGCTGTGCGATGAAGGGCAAGGGTATTATTTCAGCCGCCCGATGCCGGCAGAACTGCAGCAATTCCCGGCACTTCCGGAAAAACCCGGGGGACGCGGATAGGCAATCGACCTATTTCTCCAACCTAAAAAAGCCCGTTTCCTCTAGTCGAGGAAACGGGCTTTTCAATTCGGTTTGGCGGTGGAATGAAACATTATTACAAAGTGATAGTTTCTTCAGCCGGTGCTTCCGGCATTTCTGGAGCTTCAGGCACTTCTGGCGTTTCCACTTCCGGCTCTTCCACGGTCACTTCGATGGAGTCGAGCAATGCCTGCACTTGCACCAAGGTGCTGAATGCTTCGTTGATCTCCGCTTTGGCTTCCGCCACTTCAGCGGAATCCTCGCCGAACTTCTTCGTTACGGCCATCAGCTGGTTCGTCGATGCCCCCACCTGGCCGAACAAGGCGTTCAACCCTTCCTGGTAATAGACCCATTCTTCATAGCTGAGGGATTCCTTGGCTTCGAGCTCCGCAGTCAATGCCGCGACATCAAAATCCACTGACGAGATGCGCTTTTCAATCGGAAGCAGGCGATGCGACAAGTCCGCTCCGTTCACTTTCGCGCTTTGTTCCACTTTCACTTGAGCTTTCACATTGGCATGCGCATCAGGTCCGGCTGCAAGTGCACCGCCTGTTCCGGAGAATGCCAGACCTGCTGCTAAAGCTGGTGCAGTCAATTGGATTAGCGTTTTCTTCATCTTGGTAGTTCCTCCCTTGATGGAAAAATAGTCTTGCAGGGTGTGTTTACCACCACTCCAGAGAGTTAAGCGCTTTTTGTTTATATTTAACATTTATAAATTACTAATGTAATAAATATAATGAAAGTAATTTTTACTTCATATTTGGGATTCAAGATGAGCTGTGACGAATAAATACGCGGAATTTCAATAAGCGGATCGTCCTCTTCAAGGACAATCCGCTTCCGCTTCAAGCTATTCAATACAATGCTTCGCTTATTTGCTTGCCACCACAAGCGTTTCGGCATACTGGTCGTGCGGGAAAGCGATGCCGCCGTTTGCATCAAACGCTTTGCGGTTCTTCAAATAAGGGATGGCGCTCACCGAATCGCGGTGCATGGAGCGCTTCAGGATCTGCCCTGCTTCCGGCTTTCCGCCGTCTTCCCTAATGATTTTGATGCCCACGGCCTTTTGCCCGAGCGTCTGCCCGAAAAGGCTGATCTGCGCCGCTTCAAGCCCCCACAAAACGACAGACGGCAGGATGACAATCGGGACAAAGCTGCCCTTTACCTTCTTTTTCACCAGGGGTTCCAAAGCCGATGACACCATAGATGACATCACCGTATCGATTCCCATGGCCATCACGCGTTTTTTCGTCAATTCATTCATGTTTCATTCCTCCTCTTTCGGAATTTTCGGCGCGGATATGCCGCGCGGTTTTCCTTTTCGTCCTGTATGATGGAAGAAAAGGGGTGACGCATTTTGATCTTCTTTGTAATCTGGGTTCTGTTGATCGGCTATGCCGTATTTCTCGCACCCGGCGGCGATGCCGATCCGGTCTTCTCGAAAATCCTCAGCATGGAGTGGGGCGACATCGACCCGCTCGTCTTTGCGGTGTTCAACTCACTCGGCCTGTTCCCGGCGGTCTTTTTGACGCTGCTGGGTTTGAATGACCGGCAGCGCTGGCCGGCTTGGCCATTCACCCTTGCGTCGTTTGGTGTCGGCGCATTCGCCTTGCTGCCGTATTTCGCGTTCGGCCAGAAGCCCGCCGAACGGAAGCTCCGCACGCCGAAATGGCTCGTTCGCTTCCTGGCGTCGCCCATTTGGCTCATCGCATTGATCGCGCTTTCAATCGGCAACCTATTGACGCTGCTCCAGGGTTTTTCCCTGTCCGCCTACCGGGAAGCGTTCTTTGCATCCAGCCTGGTCTCCGTCATGACAGTGGACTGGTTCGTGCTATGGGGCCTGTCCGTCTATACGGTCCGCCGGTTCTATCCGGAAGCCCGGCACCGAGCGCTCGCCTGGATTCCGGTCATCGGGCCGGTGCTCGTGCTGCTGCTCAACCGGGAACTCCGGACGCCGCTCAAAAGAAATAAAACCGGATGAACAGGAGCGCAGCGAGCCCGACCGGCAGCATGCTTAGCGTCACAAGATGCTCCCGCGACTCCCGTATGTACTTCCATTGCAGGAACGCCTGGACCAGATGGAGCCCCGTCAAGTAGACGATCCAGAACCAGATCAGCCGGTCGCCCGTTTCCGTTACCACGAACGGGATGAAGGCGAGTGCCGCAACCAGGATGATGCCCCGGCTCCAGGCGTCCGCCTTTTTCCCCGGACTGTCCGACAGCCGCTTTTTCTCGACCTTGAACCCTTTCCGCAAACCTTTGTCGACTGCCAGAAACAGCACGAGCAATACGGCGAGGATGATGAAAAACTCCATCCGGTTCCCCTCCCTTCATTTATACACTGTCTACGATGCTTCGGTGAGGGGCTTCTAAAAATCGTTTTTCAAAACAATAAAAGTCCGATGCCGAGCAGCATTCCGAGCCCCAGCGGATACATGACTAGCGTTGCGAGGTGTTCCCGCGTTTCCGGGATGTATTTCCACTGCAAGAAAGCTTCTACGAAGGAGAAAGACGTCAGGTAGACAAGCCAGAAAAACATCATCCCCTCCCACCAGTCTTCTGCTGCAAACGGAATGATCAAGAGGGACAGAAAAATGGTGATGCCTTGGCTCCAGGCATTTATCTTGGCTCCCGGCGTCCCTTCCAGACTGCCTTTCTCGACTTTCAAGATTTTCCGCACCACTCTTTCGGCTACAAAAAACCATAAAAGAAGCAGGATGAGAACAATGATAAATTCCATTCCGTTCTCCCCCTTTCCATTCTCTTCCTATTCATACGCATGAACTGCCCGAAAGTTCCAATAAAAGACGCCTTTGAACCTTTTCAATCGGTTCAAGGGCGTTTTTCCTTTCGTTCGTCCTCTTCAGCGTTATCCAAAAATCGCTTTCCCGTCCTCCGTGCTGATTGGCAGCGAAGAATGTTCGTGGGTAATGCGCCACGATCCGTCGACTTTTTCGAGCAGGAACGTGAAGCGGTTTGTGACACTTCGGAATTCCTTGCCCTCTTCATCGATTCCGGCAAATTTGATGGCGCCGTGCACATGAGCGAGCCCCTCGTTTTCCATGACCACTTCCTCCATCAGTTCCGCGCGGAGCCCTACGCCTTCCTCTTCCACGCCGTCGAACCATTCCGTTACGGCAGTCTTCCATTCCCCAATCCCGTTGTGCTCCCATTTTCCCCAGCAATCAAACAGATGGACATTTGGTGCATAGCCCGCCAAAAACTTTTCAACGTCTTTTTCGGATACCGCTTCTTCGTAATTCTTGAATACGTCCTGGACTTCGCTGAACATAGGGATCCTCCTTATATAACTTTCTATTTGATATCTTTCTCCTTTACTCATAGGAATTCCTCCATATTTCAAACCTTTTCTCCATTTACAGATTAGCGTACTTTTTATATAAATTTAATGAGTTTATAAAGTGAGAAATAAAATTTTAAATGACATTCATTAAGAAAAGCTATGCGATTGGGGTAATAGCCCCTTAATCGCATAGCTCTTTTCTATTTCTTAATAAATATAGTTTTAATCGAGGTGAAAAATTCAATAGCCGCACGTCCCTGTTCACGTGAATGCGAGCTCGATTGTTTCATACCACCGAAAGGCGCCTGCAATTCCACACCTGCACTTTCTGCGTTGACACGAACCAAACCTGCCTCCATATCATTGATAAATTCCAGCATATTGCCGATATTCGTTGTGAAAATGGAAGCGCTCAATCCATATTCGGAATCATTGGCAAGTTCGATTGCCTGTTCCAAGGTCTCTACTTTCATCAACGCCAGAACCGGTCCAAAAATCTCTTCACGTGCAATAGTCATTTCTGCAGTGACTTGATCAAATACGGTCGGTTCGATAAAGTAGCCATCGCCGAGCCCATTGGATGTTACCCGATTTCCGCCATGCACCAATTCAGCTCCTTCTGCTTTGCCTTTCTCGATGTAGGAAAGGACATTCTCCAGCTGGTTTTTGCTCGCAACTGGCCCCATCCAACTGCCTTCTTCCATCCCGTTGCCTACCGTAATTTCTGCTACTTTCTGTAAAAGCTTTTCTCGAAACTTTTCATATACGCCTTGTTGAACGATGACCCGACTAGTAGCCGTACATTTCTGACCGGTTGATTTCAAACCACCACTGATGGTCGCCGCTACAGCCAAATCTAAATCTGCGTCATCTGCGACAATCACAGGGTTTTTACCGCCCATTTCTAGCTGATACTTGATGCCACGGTCAAGAGCCGCCCGGCCAATCTGCTTTCCGACTGCATTAGATCCTGTAAAGGTGATGCCGTCCACTCCCGGATGTTCTGCTAATCCTTGACCAATGACTGATCCAGAACCCGTTACCATATTCAAGACACCGGCGGGCAGGCCGGCTTCGTGAAAACACTCAACTACTCGCGCCGCGGTGACTGCTGTGTCACTTGCAGGCTTTAAAACGACTGCATTTCCATAGATGAGAGCGGGCGCCATTTTCCAAATTGGAATGGCGACCGGAAAATTCCATGGCGTGATGACGCCGACTACGCCAAGCGGGGTACGGTTTGTGAACATCAGGGCTTCACTGTCAGATGAAGGGATGACATCACCGACCGGACGCATGCCTTCTCCTGCATAATAACGGAGAATCGCTATACCACGTGCCGTTTCACCTTTCGCTTCCGCAAAAGTCTTGCCCATCTCCTTGGTCATCGCTTCTGCCACGTATGCTGTTTTTTCTTCCAGGACGGCAGCCACTTTGAACAGGAAATCCCCTCTTGCCGCGCCAGAAAGTTTGCGCCATGTTTTTTGAGCTTCCTTCGCCGCATTGACTGCCTCATCCAGGTCGTTGGCTGAAGACATCTGGAAAGATCCAAGTATTTCCTGGCTATTGGAAGGGTTGAAGCTGTCACTCGTTTTCCCTGTATCGGATGCTTTCCATTCACCGTTTATATAATTCAAATAAGTTTTCGTCTCCGTCTGGATTGTCATTAAAGATCCCTCCTGGATTTTATTCCTTTGCGCTATTGCTTATCACTTCACTTGTGCAGTGCGGTCCTGCAGTTGATGCACCGTCACTTCGCCCCAGCTTAAATCTTTCATTCTGTATTTCTCGATCAAATCCCAATCCAACTCAACGCCCAATCCAGGTATATCTCTATTCGGAACATGCAGATATCCGTTCACGTATTGGATTTTATTTTTTACGACATCCCCGACATACAGTTCGGGCCCTGTCGGATCAGAGGTATAATTGAGGTTCAGCAATGTGCTGCCTAAATGCGCCATTGCCGCAGTACCGATCGAAAGCTCTTGCGTCGTACCTAAAAGAACACTTTTCCCTACGACCTCTGCAGCCGATGCCGCCTTTTTTGCAGCTGTGAGGCCCCCGATAAAGATAGGTGAGATATTGAAAATATCAACTGAGTCGCGTTTGATCATCTCGTATTGCTGCCGATTGCTCCAGACATGCTCACTGATTGGCTGATCTATGCGGGTACGGATGTGATACAGCCCATCAAAATCATTTCGGACAGCCGGGCTTTCAACCATTTCAAAATCATATTTCGATAATCTTTTAACAATTTTCAAGGATTCCTTCCAATCCAATAAATGACTGAAATCAAGCGATTTTATTTTGACTTTAGAGCCGAATTCCTGTTGGATAGCATCTAAAAACGCTTCATCTGCATCCACATTCTTCCCGGCATATAAACGGAATACATCAAACCCTTGCGCGTAGCGCTGCCGAACCACTTCCACATTCTCTTCTACTTCTTCCATGAAGCGATGACGGAATATCGGGTAGCAGACCTTGATCTTCTCCTGGTACCTGCCGCCGAGCATTTCTGCGACAGAGATATTCAAGTACTTTCCGCAAAGGTCGTACAACGCTGCGTCAATACCGTTTCGGATAAAGCTCCCTTTTTCGTAGTAGTACATGGCTTCTGGAAAATTATCCAGAAGTTCCTTGTTGATCAACGAGATATCAAAAGGATTTTTGCCCACCAGCATGGATTTTAAAACATTGGTTAAGTCGTTTATATCTATGGCATACCGGGGTAAATGCGAGAAATCAGACATCTCGCCTATCCCTGTGACTCCCTCATTTGTAAACAGTTCCACAATCACATGTTTATTGACAAAACCCGTATGCCTTGGAATCCCCACTACAGTAAGCCTTAGATCCGTTATTTTCATCATTGTTTTTCCCCCTTCTCCAGTTCTTCCGAGTCAGATTACTACTTTTTTCGGCTCTTCAGCCTTAAGAAATCACATTTTCACCCTTCAATTCAAAGCCCCATACCTTCAGCAAGTCCATAACTTCCTGCCTGTCGGATGCATTCAGCGGACCTACCGGCTCTCTAGTTACTCCTGCTCTTAATCCTGCCAACTCCATCGCTTCTTTTATCACGACCACGTTATTGCCGTTATTGTATTTAGCGCGTAAATCTTCAAACGGCAGCACTTCTTTCCATACTTTCCAAATCGTCTCCTGATTACCTTCCTGCAATGCAGTCAGAAGCTCGAATGACTTTTGCGGGTAGATATTGACGAGTCCGGAAGTAAATCCTTTAGCACCCGCATTGTAAAAGAATGGTGCCCATTTTTCGGCTGTTCCACATATCCAGGTGAGGTTATTTTTATCTGCTGGAACTTCAGTTACGATTTTTGCAAAACGCGGCAAGTCATTGATTGCGTATTTAATCCCCACTAATTTGTCTATGGAAGCCAATTGCTTGATAACATCATCACTGACAGAGGGATCCTTAAAGTAAATCAGAGAAGGGATATGAAGGGCTTCGATTATTCCGCTGAAATAATCAATCAATCCTCCATCTGTGATATAAGGATGGACAGGCATATGTATCATGACTGCATCTGCCCCTGCCTGTTCGGCATCTTTCCCCAGCTCTATCGCAGTCTTCATCGAATAGCCGATGCCTGCCACAACTTTTGCCCGCCCATCAACGATTTCTACTACTTTTTTCACTTCTTCTTTTGCCTCTTCAATGGTCAAAGCATAGAATTCACTTGTATTTCCGCATGGGACAATCACTTCAACCCCGTTCCCAATTAGAAACTCTATATTCTCCTTTACCGCATCCCAGTCGATTTCTTTTGTCTCTTCCTTAAACGGGGTCAAGCTGATCCCTGAAATGGTTTCCAGCTCTTTGCTGAACTTTGAATAATCCATATAAAAACCTCCTTCATTGTTTTTATTCATACTCCTTGATTTCATCCGGTTGTTTCTCAAAGACTTCAATGGACCGATTTAAAAATTCACCTATGTCACGAAAAACTTTTTTCGACTCCTCCAATTCATAAAACCGATTTAAAAAGCCATGATTTACTCCCGGTACCCTTTTATAGATTGCATAGGTTCCTTCATACTTCAACCGTCCAGCATAATGCTCCCCTTCATCTCGCAGCACATCATATTCTGCCGTGATAATCAGGCACGGCGGCAAGTTGCGGAGACTTTCAGCCTTTATAGGCGAAGCATATGGATGGTTTTGGGCTTCCCGCACCTTTACATAATGCTGCCAGAACATGCCCATTCTCATGCGAGTCAATCCATACCGATCAAACGCAGCATATGATCCATAGACCGTCTCTTCTTCCGCCTGAAAATGGTCAATGACGGGATAAAGCAACACTTGCTTCGACACCATGTCTTTCTGCCGGTCTCGGGCCATTAAACAGACAGCCGCCGCCAGATTCCCTCCTGCACTGTCTCCCCCAATGCTAATTCTGGACCGGTCTCCGTTAAGCTGATCGCCATTTAGCCACAACCACTCCAACACTTCATAACCGTCCTCGAGCGCTGCTGGAAATGGAGATTCCGGCGCCAGCCGATAATCTACCGACACAACTTGATGCTGGCTGTAATTAGCTATTTCCCGGCAAATCACGTCATGCGTATCCAAGTTCCCCAAAACGAACCCACCACCATGAAAATAGATAAAAAGCGGGTGGGGCCCTTCCCCTTCAGGTGTGTAAACCCGGATATTAATGGCTCTCTTCTCCAGTAAAATCTGCATATCCTCAACAGAAAAGACAGGAGGACGCTGCTCAATGGGAACCGTCAACTCCTTGTTTCTCATTCGAAGTTCTTCAACAGTCGGAATATGTTCAGCTGCCGGCATTGGTTGAGCTTCCAGGAATTTTTGGATTTCGGGATGCAGAGGCATACAGCTCTCCTTTCTGGCATTTCGGCAAGGCATCCATTGGAAACAGGAATTCATAGCCGTTCAAGCTTGCCCATTCGCAACAGTCTTCTATCCTCTTTTTAATGATTCGGGAATTTAGCTTTTCCTCATGTGTAAAAATGCATTGGAAATGTCCCTGCTCTTGGTAACCGTTTTTTCTGGCCTCCAGTTTTTCTACGGGGGCTGATTCATTTTCAAGGCGCAAATTTGTTTTAATAAAATAAAGGCTCTCAACAGAGTCGAAAAGATGTCCCTTTCTCATCAGGTTCTCCCTTTGAATCTCATCTAGATAATAGACTTCGTTTCTGTCATCATCTGCAGTGAGCAGTCCCTCGATTCCATTCTTCGCATCTCTCCAGACCTTGATTTTCTCCCTGGTTCCCAAATAGAAATGGATTCTTGGTACGGTGTCGATCGCCTGGGTACCGGCAAATCTGCAAATTGACTCCGTTATCAAGGAGTAATGCTTGAATGCTTCCTGCGCCGACAAATTTTTATTAGATAAGCCATACTTGCTTTCATGATGATAGGAATGAAACCCGAACCGCATCCATTTGGAGGATTGTTCAAATTCTGCTTTGAAGTGGTCGGGCATTTGGTCTAAATTCCAGCGGCCATCATAGCTGAAATAAAAACAGTACAAGGAGAAAACCGCTCCATACTGCTCATTTAGCTCCTTGAAAAACGAAAAGACCGGATGATCCCATACCGATTTATGCTTTTGCTGCTCCAGCTCCCTAAGAATCTCTATTACATCATCAATTGAGATATGAAGATATTTGCTATGGATAAAAGTTTGCATCGCCTTCCTCCTATTCCAAGGTATAAGTCAGTGCATTCCTCCCTCCATCCACAACCATTGCCTCTCCATTGATGAACGATGCTTTCTCAGATGCCAGAAAAGCCACCGCATAAGCGATATCTTCCGGCTGGCCGATGCGCCCTGCAGGGTGATAAGGCAAAACCTTTTTCAAATAATCGCTTTCTTCATAAAGCTCCGGATCCATGATAGCAGTCTGTATAAAACCGGGACAAACTGCATTCACCCTAATCCCGTATTTGCTCAAGTCGATCGCCATTCCTTTTGTCATGCTGATAATGCCTCCTTTGGTGGCATTATAGGGAAAAAAATTTGGCTGGGTACGAATCGCATGGGTTGAAGCAATATTCACGATGTTTGAACCCTGTTCTTTTTTCAACAAAGGAATTGCATGCTTTGAACACAAATAATGTCCTTTTAAATTGATTGCGATACAGTGGTCAAACTCATCCGGCGGGCAATCTTCAACACTATATTGAAAGTTCACTCCTGCATTGTTCACCAGCAAGTCGATTTTTCCGGTCCATACCACCGTCTTTTCAATCATATGGACAATGGATTCTTCATCTGCAATGTCCACAAGCATTGCACGGGCTTCCCCTCCGCTATTATTGATTTCCTCTGCGACAAGGGCTGCATTCTCCTCGTTCCGATCTCCTACAGCTACGCGGTAACCTTCGCGGGCCAATTCTCTTGCAATGGCTTTTCCAATACCAGAGCCGCCTCCTGTTACAATCGCTGTTTTCATACCTGCACCTTCCTAACTTCTTCTTCTCCAAACAATTCCTTCAGGGTTTTCTTCGGGCATCATAACCCCTTTTCGGGCCAGCTCCTCCAGCCCGCCTTGCAGGCAGTAAAACAAATCAAAGTTTCTTTCTTCCGGCCAATCCCCTAGCTTCTGTCCCACATGAAGAATCAAATCACTTACAGAAACAGCATCAGCTTTTTCTGCTTCCTCCAAAATATATGCTTCTACCATGGAGACAAACTCTCTGCTTTGGGCTATGAATTTATCGATATCTTCTTTTCCCGAAATAAGCGGGAAGTGGCTTGTCAGAAGATGATCAATATCCAGTGCTTCTATTTTTTCAATGGTTTCAAGATACATCCCTGTATAGCGGTTAGTGGGACAAAGAGCCATTCCTCCTTGTCTTGCCGGAACCCCTTTTCCAAGAATGGCGTCTGCAATGATCGCCATACGATGACGCGGATCATATACCATCATGTGCCCTTTTGTATGTCCGGGAGAATGCAGTAAATGCACTTTCCAGTCAGCTGATAAACGGAAAGTCTCCCCTCCGCTCAAGGCCAAATCCACACCGCATTTGTCTCCCATATTCTTTAACGACTGCTTGTTCTTTTCTTCGCTATTGGCTATCCCTAAATATGCCAGCTCGTTATACCGGTTCTTCAATAGCTGGTTTGGATCTTCAATATTTTCGCTGTCGAATCGGTGGGCCATTATTGTCAGTTGTGGGAATAACTCATTCAGTGCGGAATTTCCCCCGCTATGATCCGAATCCCCATGGGTGACCAATAGAAAGGGTGATTGTCCTTTCAGTATTTTTTCCTTGTCAACGTAGGGTCCGATCGCCTCCGCCGGTGTTGAAGCAACTCCAGAATCAATAAAAAGAAGGTTCTCCTCTCCGACTAGAATATGCTGAAACAGATAGCGGTTATGATAATGCACTTCGATTCTATGGACACCTGGAAAGAGTTCCACTTGCTTATACGCCTCCTGTCACCAATACTTCAAAAGGATTTTCCAACTCGTATTCTTCCGATTCCACATATGAGTTCTCGCATATCGAAAGAACAGCTTGCTCTGTCAATGCCATCGTTCCATGCCAAATGTTTTTCCGGATATAGATTGGCCTGTCCAGCAAGAAAGCATCAACTTCTCCCGGGACTTCGGAATCGGCTACACAAAAGACTGAAACTCCTTGAAGCGGGGAGAAGCTTTCCACTGTATTCGGATGACGCGCCAGTTTCTTTATTGTTGTATTTTCAAATGTAGACACAGCCAATCTCCAACCGACTTTTTCGTCTTCATCGAAAAAGACCTTAAACCCGGTTTCTCCGCCTTCTCCTAAGACGCCGCCGTATTTGGAGAAGTTTTCAACAGTAATTCTTTTAATCGGACTCTTCATATTTCTCCTCCCATCTATTCATTTTTTACTTATCGCTTAATAAATTCGGCAAGAACAGGACAATATCGGGAATAAACGTGATAATTAGCAATGTCACTATCATTACTCCGTAAAAAGGCAGCATGGCAATCGATAATCTTTCGATACTGACTTTCCCGATGGCACTGCCGATGAATAAGGTCGAACCTACTGGCGGCGTCACTAAACCGACTCCTAGTGCCAAGATCATAATGACACCGAAATGAACGGGGTCTACTCCTACTTGCACAACAATCGGCAAAAGAATTGGAGTCATAATCAAGATCAGTGAAGCCATGTCCATGAACATGCCGAGTATCAAAAGTAAAACCAGCACAATCAGCATGACGATGAACTTACTATCCGAAAAACCAAGAATGCTCATTGAAATGAAAGCAGGAATTTTGAGATAAGAAATCAACCAGCCAAAAGCGCTGGATACCCCGACCAAAATCATGACAATGGATAAGGTCATGATGCTTCTTCCTAAAATTCCATTGATTTCTTTCAATGGAATTTCCCTGTAGACAAAAAACGTGATGATCAATGCATAAACAACTGCAATAGCTGCTGATTCAGTAGCGGTAAAAACACCAGAAACAACTCCGCCTACTACGATGAAAATCGTACCCAGCCCTAGAATTGACTTCCAAAAAGAGGCAATCGTGGCTTTCAGATTAAATTTTTCACCAACTGGATACTTCCGTTTAACTGCCAGGATGTATACATAAACCATCAGCGCCAACCCCAGAAGAACGCCTGGGACTAATCCCGCCAAAAACAATTCCCCTATTGAAACGCCACCTGCAACTAGTGCAAAAAGCACCATATTGTGGCTTGGCGGGATTAGGATCCCTTGAACCGAGCTTGTCATTGTAACCGATGTCGAAAATTCCGAGTCATATCCGGATTTTTTCATCATTGGGATTAACACAGAGCCGATTGAAGAAGTGTCTGCTGCAGAAGACCCGGAAATCCCTCCAAAAAACATACTGGCCACAATATTCACTTGTGCTAGTCCGCCTCTGGCCCATCCTACTAACGAGTTGGAGAATTCAATCAAGCGGTTTGAAATCCCTCCGGAACCCATTATTTCCCCGGCAATAATGAAAAACGGAACAGCCATTAACGCATAGACGTTAACTCCTTTAACCATGTTTTGAGCTACTGTCATCAATGGAATATCGATGTACACGGTAGTAGCAACCGTGGCAATTCCAATTGCAAAAACAATGTGAAAGCCCAAGACAATCAGCACAATGAAGGTTCCCAGAAGGATAGTGACTGCTATTGGATCTGTAATCATGCTACTCTCCTCGCTTTCCCAAATAAGACTACTAATATACAAACTCCTGTTACCATGACGGATGAATAGAGCCAAGCAGAAGAAATTTTCAATCCTGGAATCAGACTGTTAGATGTCAATTGAATCAATTCATAACCCGCTTTAATCATGAACAAGGCAAAGACTAACGTAAGAAGATAGTACATTCTTTGAAAAACCCTTAAACCTCTGCGAGGCAATATCAAGTCAATGACGCTCATTCTGATATGAGTGTTGTCTTTAAAAGCCAGTGCGCTGCTTAGAAGTGAAAACCAAACCATCAACATAAGAATTGCTGGTTCTCCCCATGGAGGCGTACTGTTTAAAACATATCTTCCAAATACAATGTAAGAGGTGATGACAACCTGCAGAGCAAGCATGATTTTACATAAAGTTAAAATGATCGAGAAAAATCCGTCATATATTCTTTTTAAATTAGGCATTGACTCTCCCGCCTTTCCTGTCAATATGAAAAGGAATTTCCCTCGATATATCATCTAGGAAAATTCCTCTCTACTGATTTCATCCCTAGATCGTGAAGTATCATGAAATCGACTTATTCATATACATTATTGAGTTGCTTGGATTTCTTCGATGACGTCCAAATATTCAGCACCGTATTTTTCATATAGCGGTTTTACAACTTCCACCCATTTTTCACGGTCTTCCAATTCGGAAATCGTCACTCCAGCTTCTTCCATAGCCTTCAGGGATTTCTCATCTTCCTCTTTTCCTAGTTTGTGCATGAAGTCTTCCGTTTCTTTCATCGTTTCTTTCATCAATTTCTGATCTTCTTCGCTCAAAGAATTCCAAGTTAGCTCGGAAACCAGAATGACGCTTGGTGCAAGTTCATGGCCATTCATCGTGTAGTAAGGCGCAACTTCCTGATAATTATTGGCATCATATCCAGCGATCGGCTGCTCAGCTCCATCGACGATTCCGGTCTGCAAGGCGCTGTATAGCTCCGAGAAAGCAATCGGTGTCGGGCTTGCACCAAACGATTCAACAATATCAAGATACATCTGGCTAGGCGGAACGCGTAGCTTCAGCCCTTTCATGTCTTCAAGTTTAGTAACCGGCTGATCACGGAAGAAAAAGTTACGTGGACTTTCCGCTAAATAACCCAAACCGACCATTTGTTGCCCTGAGTCATTGATAACATCCAGGAATTCCTGGCCAATCGGTGAATCGATGACGTTCCACGCATGGTCCACATCTCTGAAAAGAAATGGCAGATGCAGCACATTCATCTTCGCCATCCCCAAATCCGACAAGTAGGAAGGATTCGTTCTGTACAAATCCAAAGCACCCATTTGCAATGATTGGATCATTGTTTGCTGATCTCCCAATTGTCCTGAAGGAAAGACTTCAACCGTAATGCGACCATCCGTTTTTTCATCAATCAGTCGACCAAATTCGTAAATCGATTTTGTGACGATATGAGTATCGGGGTTGAGTTCTCCAAATTTAAGAACCACCTTTTCTTGCGCTTCTGCTGCGTCCGCTTTGTTTTCCGAATCTCCTCCAGCGGATGTACTGGCCGTTTCGTTGGTAGCTCCTCCACAAGCAGTCAAAACAAGAACCGTCATCATGACAAAAAGCGTTAGAATAATTTTTAATTTTTTACTCATCCCTGCATCTCCCCTTCCATGGATTTGTACATGCTAAATATTTTTTCTCTAATCCATTGTCTTCCGGGAATGTTAACGCTTACATACCTGTTTTGCATTGCCTCTCCCCCTTTTAGTTTCTGTCTAAAGGATATCACCAGAATATTCTGATAACTATGGTGATAAGTTGCCATACCTGCAATTTTTTGTCCTAGTTTTATTTTTTAAGGTTTTGCATATATTCTCTGGGGGAGAGCCCTGTGTATTTTCTAAAAGCTTTGCTAAAATAGTTCGGGTCTGTAAAGCCTGCTTCCAGCGCGATATCCTGAATGGTTTTCTTGCCCTCTTCCATATGGCGGATAGCTTCTCCCATTCTTGTTTTTGTAAGGAATTCCTTGAACGACATGCCTTCTTGTTTTTTAAATGAACGGCTGAGATAAAACGAACTAACTCCCATATGGTCAGCCATCTGATTAAGAGAAATATCATAGTTCTTATAGTTCTCTTTTAAATACTGCTTAACTTTCTCCGTCATGCGATTGGGCTGGTCTTGACGTTGCCCTTCAATATAAATAATAATATCCATCACAATTTCTTCCAAATAAAACTCCAGCTCTTTGATTCCTTCAATCTGCTCAATTTCTTCCAGAACATTTTCAACATTTTTTAACTTGAAGTTCCCCTCGTAAAACTGGATAACCCGCCTTTCGATTAATATACATAGTTGCTGCGCATAGCTTTTGACTTGTCTGAGTTCTCCTTTGCTTTTAATCTCCAGGAGTATCTCTTTTAAAAGCGACATAGATTCATTGATCTCTGTGTTCATTATTTTTTCGCAAAGCACATTCTCTTGCTTATACAAATTTGGCCTTTTAATATTCAGTTCTTGGCTTAACAGGGATAGATTGCGATGAAATTGTTTTTTTGCCTCTTTGTAAGAATCATTGATGTTTCCTAAATCCTGATAGACTGCACTTTCTCCCAGTAAGGTCGGCAAAGAATCCACTTGTTTCAGGTCTTCTTGCACTCTGTTATGAAGTTCTTTAAAAACCGGGCTTGTCGTTCTTTGTTCTATGTCATTGGAAAATAAAAAAAGGACGAATTCACTGAAAAATGAAAAGCAGATGATGTGGGGAGTTATTTCTTTATAATTTGTTATGACTTTTGATAAAACGGAGTCGCTGAATTTCCCTTCCAACGTTGACCGGTAAATTAAGCATTTGAATTTTTCATCCTGAATTTCCAAAAACTCTTTAAGCTGCAGCACTTTGTCCATCGAAATCTCTCTTGAGTGCACCATTTCCATAATCATTTCTCTTTCGATAAATAGAGACATTCGCTCTGTCCGCTTTTTCAATGAGTTTACATGGCTGCTTTCATTTTTCTTTTGGTTCACTTTAAGAATGATTCTTTCCAATGACTTGCAGAAATCCTCATTGGAATATGGTTTGACCAAATAATCAGTAATGCCAATCTCAATCGATTTCTTTGCATAATCAAATTGGCCATATGCCGTTAAAATAATAATTTCGCATTCCGGAAACTCTTTTTTCACTTCCGCCGAGGCCGTCAGACCGTCCATCTCCGGCATGTTGATATCCATTAGTATAATATCTGGCCGTATTTCCAGAGCTTTCTCCACAGCTTCGGCTCCGTTTGATGCTTCGCCGACGATATCTATTTTCTCACTAAAATACTTCTTTAAAATAAAATTGATGGACTTTCTTTCAATGACTTCATCTTCTGCGATCATCAGTTGCAGCATGGGATCATCTCACTTTCCTTGGTAATTTGATTTGTACGGTTGTTCCTTCGTTTAACGTACTCTTGATCTGCATAAGGTCTTCCTGATTAAAAGTAAGCTCCAATCTTTTTTTCACATTGGCTAGGCCGATGCTTTTTTTCTTCTCCTTTGGCAACTGTTCCTCTTCCTCAGAGTTCAATATCCAGTTCAATCTCTCTTTATCTATCCCTTTCCCGTTGTCTCGAATGGTAATTTCAGCGGCATCTTCTTTCCCACTTATTCTGATATTCACTTCTCCCCCTGATTTAATATCGTAGAGGCCATGTATCAGACAGTTTTCTACAATCGGCTGAAGACTTAAAGGAGGAATCAGAAATGGTTCCATATCCATTTCATTGTTCAAACAGATCGTAATCCTTTCTTGAAAACGCATACCTTGTAT
This sequence comes from Planococcus chinensis, assembly GCF_042681545.1. NCBI lineage: Bacteria > Bacillati > Bacillota > Bacilli > Caryophanales > Caryophanaceae > Planococcus > Planococcus chinensis. The sequence continues at coordinate 241,008 of NZ_JBHUFW010000002.1, read as the reverse complement.
GAAAATATAAGCCTGCAAAGCGTTCAATTCATCTTCTAGCGGAACCATCTTCCCTTCGTTCTCCAAATTGAAGCGCAACATGACAGAAATCGATTCTATTAATTTGATAGTGGACTGATTATCCTCCAACATGGCAGTTCTCCCCACCATGTTCAACGTATTAAACAAAAAATGCGGATTCATCTGCATTTGCAGATTCAGCAATTGCGATTCCTTTAATAGTTTCTCCTTCTCAATGGTCAACAAGCTCTGCTTTTGAAGTTGAAGTTCAACTTCAGCTTTTTTATTCACTTCCGTAATGTAAATATTGATATCCTCTTTCATTTTGTTAAAGGCGTTTGCTACATGATCCAGTTCTTTATAATAGATTTGCGGAATATCAGGCATATGCCATTCTCCGTTAGCCAATAGCTTTGCATTTGTAGACAACTCCTTCAACGTCTTGAAAATATCCTTCGAAATCATGAATGCAAAGATCATGCTAAAGAAACCGAAAAGAACGAGCATGGAATTGATGCTTACTTCTTCTTTCCTGATTTCCTCCATGGCTTGTGCATAATTTTTGCTGCTGAATTGCTGATATGACATCATTAAAGACTGTGAAGAGCTATTCATATAGTTGTATAAGCTCTTGATATACACCACGTCTTTGTAGCTTTCACTGTCGTATTGCTGAACCAATATTATGTTTTTCACCTTTTCTTGCTGATATGTGTGCATATTGGATAAAGCTCTAAAGTACATTAGACTTTCCCTATCGTTTTTTATTGTCGGCTCAATCGAATCCAAAATAGAAGAAACTTCTCCGTTTAACAAACGAATCTGCGCAATTGTTTCTTTTCCTCTGTTTCTTGTTAAAATATCAAAGTTAGTCGCCAGTTCATTAATTAGTACAGGAAGTGTACTTAATTTGGTGTTTTTATCTAAATAAAGATTGTATTCATGTCTAATGTCATTGTTTGCATTATTAGATACCCAATTCCCAGCCAAGAATACGGAAGACAGAATGACTAAAATCAGTAATAGCCTAAATTTAATTGACTTGTTTTTTCCCATATTACAATCCCTTCTTTCCAGTCATGTCACTTTTACGGTGTTAGAAACTTCTTTACGATGTAGCGATGCTATTGTTATTAAAATTGATAAATAGCAAAAAAGATGAATAGATTTTGTCTATTCCATGTTGGTAACTTCGCCTTAAATGGCTAGGAAAAGTGCAGAGATTTAATAGGACTGTTCTTCATGCCATTACATAAATGGAAGAGGATAATTTTCCTAACAATATAATGTAATCTACTTTTGTCCTTTTAGATTCCATGTCTAATTATCCCTTACATAAGTGGAGTAAATCTATAATTATTTAAAAAATCAGAATATAACTCCAAGTATGTCTTGTTTTAGAAAAGCTAAGTAGTTTAGCTTAATTTGCTGAAAATAGTTCATGCATTTTTTAAAAAATCAGAGCTTAAATTAAAACTTAATTTTATATTTATAAGAAATCGTAAAAAAACCCGCCGGTATACGGTGGGTTTTGTCTGAAGATATTTTTTTCATAGCTATATCAAATGAATTAATTTTTAAGTGTCCAAAATTTTACTGCGCTGTCATTCCGCCATCCACCACAAACTCCGAGCCGGTCGAGTAGCTCGCCTCGTCCGATGCTAGGAACAGCACCATGTTCGATACTTCCTCCGACTGGGCGACGCGCTTCAGCGGGATGTGCTTCGAGAATTCCTCGACGGCTGCTTTCGTGTCTTCCTGCACGACCATCGGCGTCGCGATGACGCCCGGGTGCACGGAATTGACGCGGATGCCGTAGTTCGCGCATTCGATCGCCGCAGCTTTCGTCATGCCGCGCACGGCGAATTTCGTGTCGGTGTAGCCGATTGCGCCGGCCACGAGCCCGTTCATCGACGAGATGTTGACGATCGAGCCGCCGCCCGCTTTCTGCATTGACGGGATGACCGCTTTCATGCCCAGGAACACCGACACCTGGTTGATGTCGACGATGCGGCGGTACTCCTCTTCTGTCATCGACAGAATCGATTTGGCCATTGTGATGCCGGCGTTGTTGACGAGCACATCGACGGGCCCGAATGCCGCTTCGGCCTCGGCCACGACTGCTTCCCAGCCGGCCGCGCTCGTGACGTTGTGCTTGATGAACCGGGCGTTTGCGCCGAGATCCGCTGCCAATGCCTCTCCTTTTTCTTCATTCAAATCGGTCAGAACGACGTTTGCGCCTTCTTCAATGAACTTTTTCGCATGCGCGGCGCCCATGCCTTGTGCTGCGCCGGTGATGATGGCGGTTTTCCCTTTCAAACGTGCCATGTAAAATTCCTCCTCAGGATTTCCAAATTAAAATAAACTACACCTGTAAATTTACAGATAAATGATGAACTTGTCTACTCGTTCGAATGGATGTCATAATAAGTTCATAGATCCGTTCTTTTTCGGAAATCCAGGAGGCTCCCACATGACAATGAGCGAAGACCGGCGTATTCTGCGCACCCAGAAAAAACTGAAGGAAGCATTGCTCGCACTGCTGCAGGAAAAAGCGCTGCACGAGCTGTCGGTCACCCAAGTCACCCAGCGTGCCGAGTGCAACCGCGTGACGTTCTATTCGCATTTCACCGACTTGAATGCGCTGCTTTCCGCCATCGTTGCCGATTACCTGCAGGAACTGCAGGCTGATTTCCGCAAGAGCTTCGAAAACCGCGAGCGCTTCGCTTCCACCGACGTCGAGCGCCACTTGCCGATCTTCGAATTCCTTTACCGGAACCAGTTCCTCTCCGCACTCATCATCCGCGGCGAAGTACTGCTGGGCTCGCAAAACCAGTTCTGCGAAAGCCTGGTCGAGATCTCCGCGAACGAATTGCGTCTCGAAGAATCGAGCACCATCGAGATCCCCGCGCTCAATTACTTCATGGTCTACGGCAGCCTCGGCTTTTTCATCCACTGGGTCAAGGAGGATTTCCGCGAATCGCCCCGCGCCATGGCGGAAAAGCTGGCCGAACTGCATGGCCGGATGTACGGCGGCGCAGTTGTCATAGAAGAATGAGTTGGAAATGACCCCATAAAAAAACCGCCAATCTCATGATTGGCGGCTATTCATTTTCAATTAACGTGAAGTATAACCAGCATCCGCATGGATTGTGGTGCCGGTGACGTACGAAGACGCATCCGATGCGAGCCAAAGTGTCGCCTGTGCGATTTCGCGCGGCTGGCCGAAACGGTTCAGCAGGCTCAGTTGCGGTGCATATTCTTCGGCATCGAGGCCGAACTGCTCCAACGCGCCGCGCAACATCGGCGTATCGATCGCGCCCGGCGCCACGGAATTCACCCGGATATTCAGCGGACCGTTTTCCATCGCTGCCACTTTCGTCATGCCGACGACGCCGTGCTTCGCCGCTACGTATGCGATGTTGTTCGGCTGCGGACGGAATCCGCTGACCGAGGAAATGTTGATGATCGAGCCGCCGTTGCCTTGCTTCTGCATCTGCTGCAATTCATATTTCAGACACAGCGCAGTTCCGGTCAAATCGACCGATATCAAACGGTCCCAATAAGCTTCATCGAATTCCGCCGCCGGTTTGTCGTCCGGTGTTAGCGCTGCGTTATTGACCGCCACGTCCAGTTTCCCGAATGTATCGACCGCAAACTTCACCATTTGTTGAACGTCTTCGGATTTCGAAATGTCGACTTTGACGAATGCCGCCGTGCCGCCGCTTTGGTTGATTTCGTCCGTGACTGCTTGCCCTTTTTCTTCATTGAAATCGGCAATCACCACTTTCGCTTTCGCTTCAGCAAACAGCTTCGCTGTTGCTTCACCCATGCCCATTGCGGCACCTGTCACGATAGCCACTTTGTCCTCCAATATTGGAAATGTCATGTTCTATTCCTCCTTGTTTGTTCTTCCTCTTCAGGATACGCCGCGGCCGAATTCAGAACAATCCGCACACCTGCATCTTTTGTTCAGTACTAGACAAAAAGGGTGGATCTGTTCAGGAAAAGTTGCAGAACGGCCCTGCATTGCCGATACTGGAAAGAGAGGTGAATGTCCATGGCAACCTATCCCGATAAACGCGTTGAACGTTCGAAAGCCGCATTGAAAGAAGCATTTCTTGAGCTGCTCGAACAGAAAAGCTTCCCGCATATCACCGTCTCCGAAATTGTCGGAGCGGCCAATTACAACCGGGGGACGTTCTATGCACATTTCAAGACAAAAGAAGCGCTGCTGGAGGAAGTCATCGCTGATACTCTTGAAGAGATGATCCGCCAGATCAGGCACCCTTACCGGGTGGACACCGTTGTTGATCTGCACAACATGAAAGCAGAAGACATCTCGTTGTTCACCTATTTCATCCAGCAGGCCCGGCTCTACAAAATACTGCTCAGCCCACACGTCCAGGCTGATTTCCGTCACCGGATGGCGAGCGCCATTGAGGAACTGTTCATCACGGAGTACGACTACGCCTTGCCGGCTGAAAGTGCACTTGAGCCGAAATGGCTTTATGTCTACAGAGCCCATGGCATCGCCGGCCTCATCATCCGCTGGATTGAAGAGGACTTTCCGCAGCCGCCCCTCCATATGGCCAAGCAGGTAGTCGAACTGATGCTCGTCTCAACAGCGGTGTTCAAAGTGAAAAAGCGCAAATTGTGAATGGACATGAAAAACCCGCCGGTTTGCCGGCGGGTTCGTGCATATGTGGATGAAAAAGCCTGGAATCGGGGATAACTCTCCCTTACAACACTTATCCACAGGTGGGTAAGTCAACACACTCTTCTTTACTCTTATCCACAACTTCCAATAGGAAAGAGATTCACTTTTCCGCACAATAAAAGATGCCCTTTACTCCATCTCAAATGCCCGTCACTCCACGGCGCCTTCCCAAGAGCCCATGCCCTGGTCGACGTTGACGAATTCATAGCCCTCCTCAAGCAGGATGTCGCTCGCCTGTTTCGAACGGTTGCCCGACTGGCAGATCACGACGTATTTCGCATCTTCCTGCAGGCCTTCAAAATCCCCGCTTTGGAGTGCGGTAAGCGGTTTGTTTTCCGCTCCCGGGATATGCCCCTGCTCGAATTCATAAGGTTCGCGGACATCAAGCACGGTATAGCCCGCTTCCTGCTTGGCAGCCACTTCATCAATCCCGATCGTTTCGTAGCCGGCACCCTGTCCGCACGCCGACAGCAGCAAGACGCCGATGATTGCCAGCACCAGGAATAATGGCTTTTTCATCCTTCGACGTCGCCTTCCCATGCCATCATGCCGCCTTCGACATTGGTCACGTTGAAGCCTTGGTTGTCCAGGAACTGGCACGCGGAGCTGCTGCGTCCGCCGGAACGGCAGTTGATGTAGTATTCTTTCGATTTGTCCAATTCGTTCATTTTGAATTCGACCAAGCCTAACGGGATGTTGACAGCGCCCGGGATTTTCCCGCTTGCCACTTCCGCCGTTTCGCGCACGTCGATGATGTTCACTTCTTTGCCTTGTTCCAATAATGATTGCAATTCCTGAGTTGTAATAGATTTCATAATGATAATTCCTCCTAAATGGTTTGTGTTTATTCCGTTTTCATCAAAAGTTCGATCATTTTTTTGACCTTGATCTCGATCTCGTCTTCCGGCGCGCCGCTTTCCTGCAGGCAGCGCTCCAGGTTCTCGCTGACGATGACACCTAGTGCGCGGTCAAGCGCGTGGGTGACGGCGCTGAGCTGTGCGACAACGTCCTCGCAGCCGCGGCCGCCTTCGAGCATGCGGACAACACCGGCCAGCTGGCCATCCACGCGGGCGATCCGATGCTTCACCGATTTTGAATACCGCATGCCCCTCACCCCTTAGTTTTTCAGTAGGTCAGCGGCACGGTTCGGGTCGAACCCGAGCACCCATTGGCCGTTGATGTTCGTCTGCGGCACGCCCATCTGGCCGGTCGCCTGCACGAGGCGGTTGGCCGCTACCGGGTCACGCTGCACATTCACTTCCGTGTACGCGACATTGTTCTGGTCCAGGAAGTTTTTCATCATTGTGCAATACGGGCAAGTGTTCGTCGTATAAACTGTAACTTGGTTTGACATATTCGCTTCCTCCTCTAATTTATATGCCCCCGTGGGTAAATAAAATATACCATAGGGGGTATATAGATATCAAGCGAAGTGCTTGCGTGAATAAAAAATAATTTTCGAAGGATCCGGATTTCAAGAAACACCGGCCGGCATCCATAAAAATAGGCTGCCCGTAACCGGAAACTCCGGGGACATGCAGCCTGCAAGCGATATTTTCATTGCCCATGGAACACGCCAATCTCCCGGTGCTTCACCTCTCCTGCTCTTTCCAGCCGTGCTCCGCCCGTGCCCATCCGCCGATCGCTGCACCCAGCGCGGCCATCGGGCTGTCGAACTCGATGTCCTCCATCACCAGCAGCTGGGTATGCAAGGGCACGAGCAGCTTGGCGAGCATCAGCTCTTCCCGGCGGCGGATATACTTCTTCGGGCATTTCGCCGACACTGACGCGGCGAATTTCGAGCCTTTCTGCACCACGAACCCTTGCCCGCGGTGAAAGCCTCTTGCATCCGCCCCGCGCTTTGATTTCACGAAAAGCTGCGGAGGGCCTTCTTCCGGATATACCCCCCTCAGCAATCCCGCTTTGAACGGATTGACGCTTTTCTCCTCTCCTGTGTTCTTGTCCACCTCTAAAAACTGATACAGCTCCCCGTATCGTTCATGCAGAACCTTCTTGATAAAATAGTCCTTTTCCATCTCTTCACCTTCCTTCCGAGTGATCCGGATGTGTTGACCGGTCATCTTATAGATAGGGAAAAACGGCGGAAAAGGGGACGCCTTTTATAATTGATAGGCTTGTGACCGGAAAAGTGCAAAGGTTGAAATAAAAGCCAACGAAAAACGAGCTTGCATCGCTGCAGGCTCGTTTCTTTTGCGCGTTGGCTTCCTTCATTTCTGTGTTGCACCTTCGCCCTCCAGATACGGATCACAGCTGCTCACCATGCCGCTGTCGAACCCGGCCATGAACGCAGCTGCGCGCTCGGACGGCGCTGCTTCCCCCTCGTTTTCGGCTCCGTCAAATTGGCCGGCGCCGGCCAAGGTCTCCATCGTCCGCTCCACAGCACCGGTATCCAGCATGTCACTGCCGTACGCCGACTGCGCCCAGACTCCGGTCAGGCATTCCGCGTTCAGTTCCATCTCTTTAGCAGGCACGGGGCTTTCCTGTTCCGCCTCGGCGGGCAGCCAGCCCCATTCGCCTTGGAGTGAATGCGCATAGAGGTGGGCCATCGCAGCCGCTACCGCAAAATCCCCGGCTTTAGCGCCGGCTTCTGGACCTCCGTCCGCTTCCGCTGCGCTTCTCCAAATCTCCATCGCCAACTCGTTCACAAACACGATCAGGTCTTCCTCCGCGCAATAGAAGGCATCGCCGGGACCCGTCTCCCCGGAAGCGGTGCAGCCCGTCGCTTCCGTTTCCCCTTCATACGTCAGGATATAGTCGACGACCGGCATGCTGTAGCCTCCCTGCACCATCATCTCCGCCCACATGCTGTGGACGTCGTTGATCGCGAGCTCCAAAAAACTGGTCATCGCCCCGCTGCTTTCCTCTGCCGTAAACCCGTAGCCCAAGGTTTCACCGGCTCCAGCTGCAGGCGCCTTCGGCAGCTCGACCAATTCCAATTCCGTGCTTTCCTCAACCGCTCCTTCTTCGGCATCTCCATCAGTGGATGCTTCCTGTTCCGGCCCGCATGCGCCCAGCACTAAAACCAGCACCGCGGCCAACAGGATGTTTGCTGGCCATTTCATTACGGTAACTTCTCCTTTCCTGGGATTGGCCTTGCCCTGTTCCCCGTTCAGTTTCCACCTCCAATGTGTGTAGCCTGCATTTGAATAAAGTCGCAATACCGCTTCTTATTTGCCTGAGAAAACGCTTCTATGTAACAGCACCCATTTTCTTTCCAGTATACCATATTTATCTGATTATTCTGTTAAATTTATCTTGTTTACAATACTAACCCAATTCGCCAGCTGGAGAAATCCATTTATCCTCTCCTGGCTGACGATTCCGGCCATTGAAAGTCAAAAAAGCAGCGATTTCTCTTTTTGCGGAGAAATCGCTGCTTTTGTTATAGCCTATGCCTTCACTCTAAATCAGACAGAGTGTACAGTATTTGCCTGCTCCACTGTATCCGGGCTTTTTCTGGATTTAAAACTTACCGCAAACAGGATTCCAAGAATGAGGGTATAGGCCGCAAAAACCAGCCAGATGCTCTGCCAGTCTTTTATGCCGTCCACCGTTAAATAATCCACCACTTGACCGCTGATCACAGCCCCCAAATAAGCTCCGAGTCCGTTCACCATGGTCATGAACAAGCCCTGGGCACTACCGCGAATTCGGCGATCCACTTCTTTATCGACAAACATCGAGCCGGAAATATTAAAGAAGTCAAACGCTACACCGTACACGATCATCGATAGGAGCAATAAGATGAACCCCAATCCAGTCGGATCTCCAAAACCTAATAGAACAAAGCGCAATGTCCAAGCCGCCATACTCAAAAGCATGACCGTTTTGATCCCGAATTTACGCAAGAAAAATGGGATGGCAAGAATGAATATGACTTCTGCAAACTGTCCGATCGATAATAGAATCGATGGATATTTAACCGTCAGGCTTTCTTCATAAGCAGGATTCAGCGCAAAATCATGAAGAAACGGGTTAGCGAAAGCCAAATTGATCTGCAGTGCAGCTCCGATCAGCATGGCAAACAAGAAAAAGACAGCCATTCTCTTTTGTTTGAACAGGACAAATGCATCGAGCCCCAACCGGCTTGTCCATGACTTGTCATTGGTATCATTTGATGTCGGGCAATCAGGCAGAACCAGTGAAAAGAGTGCCAGTAAAACGGCAGCCCCCGCGGCAATGTACAACTGCAGATTGCTTAACTCGAAGCCACCCAAACTGATGAGCCACATGGCAAAAATGAAACTGACGGTGCCATATACACGAACGCCCGGAAATTCCTTTGTCGTATTAAGCCCTGCTTTTTCCAGCCCAATATAGGAAATGGTATAAGATAATGAAATCGTCGGCACGAAAAATACCGCGTTAAAAAACATGACCCAAAACATAACGGTCGGGTCCGAAACTTGTGCGGCTCCAAGCAAGAAAATCGCACCGATAAAGTGGAAGATGCCATACAACCGGTTCGCTTTGACCCACCGGTCAGCGATAATCCCGACCAGACTTGGCATGATAAGAGATGCTAGTCCAGATGCGCCATAAATCGCGCCAACTTGGGCACCGGAAAAATCTAAGGTATTGATCATATACGAGCCAAGGGTCACGAGCCAACTTCCCCAGATGAAAAACTGGAGAAAAATCATAATTTTGAGCCGAGATTTAATAGTCATTTCTTTTCCTCTTTCATATTAAGTCGTGTTCACGAGGCACTTTTCGAGTCGTTAAGCCTTTTTGGCCAGTTCCGTCATATAGTCAAAGAACGCGTCGCGGTTCACGTCATAAACGACATTCACAGGCCGCCCTTCCGCGGTTTCAACTGTACGGCCTTGGCTCGGGCCGTCTGTGTGAACGATGCTGTTTATGGTCTGTACTTTTACCAGATCTGGATTCCCGACGAATGCGGTGGTCAGCACATCCCATAAATAGTAAGTCGAGTTCGTTGAAAAGTGGACAAGCGGCGGCACCATTGCATAGCACTGCCCAAGAAAATCAACGCCCATGTACTTGCGGTCCTTCGCCCAGCGTTCCCGTACGTCCAACGTCAGCGGCACTTGGTTGGTGCTTTCAAGCGCCACCAGATCGATTTTAATGTTGCTGTCCCATACACGGGCAGCGGCCTCAGGATCCCAGAACACATTCCATTCCGCGGTCCCGTCATGTTCAGGTTCATGGACATTTCCGGCTTCACGGAAGGTGCCCCCCATCCAGACCAGCCGTTCGATTTTCTCTTCGATTTCAGGCGCTGCGTCCAATGCGCGCGCAAGATCCGTAAGCGGCCCCGTAAACAATAACGTCGTTTTTTCTTCCGTTGCCAAAACCGTCTCAGCCAAATGGAGATGTGCCGGCTGTTCAGCCACCGGCGCATTAACTGTTCCAGATTCGTTTAAAATCGGCAAGGCATCGACATAAAACGCATGCATGCGCCAATCTTTCGGAAAAGGATTTTTAGGGCGTGAATTTGACTCAGCCACGTCCAGGCCGCCGGTTCCAAAGCGGTCAATAATTTTCCGGCTCGCAAACATAGCCGGTTCCAAATAACAGTCTGCCGGAATGACGGAAACGCCCGTGAGCTCCACTGTGTCCATTTTCAGCAATAAAAACAGCGAAACCAGGTCATCCACGCCGCCGTCATGATTAAAGTAAATTTTTTCTTTCATTTTTTCCGTTCCCTTCTTGGTGAATGATTTTAAATTGTTCCTGCATCACTCAACCTTTTTCTTGTTAAGCCCCTCGAATAATGCCCTATGCGGCCACAAACCTCTCGTTATCAAAAGTTCCCTGCCATACCGACTTTCACAAAAATAAAAGCATTTTAAAATAAAAAAATGCTCCGGAGGCTACCGGAGCATTGACTAGAGCACGTATAAATAAAAGAAAGCACCAAACGCACTCTCCATTTATCACTTACCTCGTAGTCAAACCCTTTACGGCGGCTTGGTAGAAACTATCGGGCCATATCCCCAATCTTATACGACATTATTCGATTTTAAATTCGGTTTAATGATAGCAAGGATCTTTATAGAGGTCAACCTAAACACGAACATTAAAAGTTTTTTCATAACTATCATTCGTTTTTTTAAAGCGTTTTCATAGATTTTTTATTTAAAAATCGCTTATTTTTTAAAATATACGGATATATTAAAAATCTCTTCTTTTTCATTCATTGCCAGCTGGCAAAGCCCGGCCATTTCCCCGCTGCTTTTATACGCCTTAAAACTGGATATCAATGATTCTTCAGGTGCGGCAATGCAATGATCCGGAAATTTTTGCGGCCCATTGAAGATTGTCCTTCGGTATTTCGGGCAGAGGCGGTTTCCTGTTCCGTCCTCCAAGCTTCGAGCCGTAAAAGCAGAGGAGCATGGCTAGTTCAGGCACTCCCCAAAACGCCAAAGAAAAATGAGCCCACAACCGCGTGAGCCCATTTCCCGTGCCTGCCTCTTTTCCGAAGCATTTTTTATTCGTTTGCGGAAGAACCAAGCAATCCCTCGGAATCACTCGAACAGCGGCGTGACCGGTTTCTCATTATGCACATGCTCGATTGCTTCCGCCAGCAGCGGCGCGACCGACAGGATTGTCAGTTTCGGGATGCGCTTCTCCGGAGCGATGCGGACGGTGTTGGTGACCACCACTTCCGTGACAGCCGACTCTTGGATCCGCTGGATCGCCCCGCCGGACAACACGCCGTGCGTACAGCAGGCATAGACGGCTTTTGCGCCCCTTTCGACGAGGACATTGGCCGCCAAGGAGATGGTCGTTGCCGTATCGATGATGTCCACGATGATGATGACGTTCTTGCCTTGGATGTCCCCGACGATGTTCACCGTCTCAGGCTCGCCCGGGTTCATCCGGCGCTTGTCGATAAAGCCGATCGGCACGTCCAAGTCGCTTGCGAGCTTGCGCGCTCTCCCAAGTCCCCCGTTATCCGGCGCAACGACAATCGCATCTTCCAATCCCTTTTCCAGGAAATGCGCCGCTATGACCGTTTCGCCCAAGAGCTGGTCCACCGGCATATCGAAAAAGCCCTGGATCTGCGGCGCGTGGAGATCCATCGTGATGATGCGGGTTGCCCCTGCGGTTTCCAGCATGTTCGCCACGAGCTTCGCCGTGATCGGTTCGCGCGAACTCGCTTTCCGGTCCTGGCGCGCATAGCCGTAATACGGGATGACCACATTGATGGTTTCCGCGGATGCCCGCTTCAGCGCATCGATCATGATCAAGAGTTCCATGACGTGCTCATTTCCCGGCTGGCTTGTCGACTGGACCAGGAAGACTTCCGCCCCGCGCACACTTTCTTCCAGGTTGATCTGGACTTCCCCGTCGCTGAAGCGGGTGATGGAGCTTTTGCCCAGTTCGCAGCCGAGCAGCTCCGCGATTTCCTTGGTCAGTTCGGGATTTGAATTCAAAGAGAACAGCTTAAAGTTTTTTCTTAATTGGTATGGCAATTTCAGGTCCCCTTCCGCAAAGTTCTATTTTGTAAAACCGGATAGCCGATTCGCTCCGATGAAGCAAAGCAATCTTGCCTGCGGCCTCCCGCAGTTGCTTTCATGATACCTTTTTGGCAGCGCTTTAGCCAACTCCTAAGAGGCCCATCTTCCCTTCCGTGCCTAGAGCCTGCTGAATATCCCCTGTAATCACAAAAACGGTTCCAACACTCGTCAAATTAATAGTTCCATAGTAATTGGACTAAAGTCGTCCAAAGGCGGTACAATAAGGAAAATCATCTGAAAAAGGCAAACTTATCCGAAAGGTAAGGACGCAAAGCCATGAGCCTACACACTGTTTCCCAGTGCACGGTCGTCAGGTTGCCAGGCATCCATTCTGTGGGCCTCGGCTGACAGAATGGAGGAAAATAGAAAATGCTAAAAAAAGCGGTGGTGATTGTCATGGCATTATTTTCTTTGATGGCTTTGGCCAGCCCGGGACATGTGCAAGCAAACGAAGCGCCCCAACCCGTCCGTGCGACTTGGCTTTGGAATCCTTGGCTGTTCGTGAATGACGAAGCAGGCACATTGGCTTTCCTGGAAAGCAAAGGACTGAACAAAGTCTACGTCCAAATCGACGGAGACATTCCAAAAGCGGCCTATGGCAGTTTCATCGAGAAAGCGAAAGCGAGGGGCATCGACATCTATGCACTCGACGGAGCCCCTTCATGGGTAGCGCCAAAAGGCTACATCAATCAGGACCGTTTCCTGTCCTGGGTAGCCGATTATCAGGCGCAGGCCGCGGAAAACACCCGGTTCGCAGGTGTCCATCTGGACGTTGAGCCTTATTTGTACAGCGGCTGGAATACCAACCAGGCAGCAACCGTCAAATCGTTCCAAGCGCTTCTTAAACGAGCCCATACAAGCACAGCAAAAATCGGCCTTCCGCTGGAAGCCGACATGCCATTCTGGTTTGATGAGATCCCTTACAAAAACACATACGGCACGGGCCTGCTCGCAGAGTGGGTCATCGCCAATACGGCGGGTGTCGGCATCATGGCTTACCGTGATTCAGCGCCGATGATCATTGACATCGTCAAAAACGAAATGGCCATGGCCCAGCGCCTGGGCAAAAGCATCATCGTCGGCGTCGAAACCGATGTGACCGATGAAGGCAGCATCATCACTTTTGCCGAAGAAGGCGAAGCCTTCATGGAACAGGAACTTGCGGCAGTCGCTGCCCATTACGCAGGGAACCCTGCTTACAAAGGGAATGCCATTCACCATGTCGGCAGCTGGATGACGCTGCAGCCTTAATATCCAAGACACGCTGATATCAGCGTGTCTTTTTTTATTGGAACCTGTGAATCCCCCTTTTCCAAAGCTGCCGCCGCTAGAGACCGAAGCCGTTTCGCCGCAACTCATCCAGAATAATTGCAATAAAAGACTATCTATTTATACATAACTTTACATATTATGGCTGTCAGACAAGGCATCCTCGAAAGCGATATAGTATAATAACAACCATCCAGAAATTTTTTCAAAAGAAGGTGAACCCAGATGTCCCCAGTCAATTACAAAGCATTGCTTGCCAATAGAATGAAACAGGACTTTTCCAAATGGCATGCCCAACAACACGTCCAGGAACGGGAAGTCTACCGGTTTTTACATACGATGAAAGGCACGGCGGGCACCATCGGGCTCATGGAGCTGTCCGAGTTTTGCGGAACGCAGCTTGCCTCGTTCGCAGAAGACAGCACCGCGTTGCTGCCGGTCCAGTCACTGGAACACTTCATGGCCACACTGACGGCCTTTTTCACGCCAGAAGAGCCCGCCGCTGAAGCAGCGCCAAGCTCCCCTGAAGACGCATCCGGCAAGAAATCGTTTGTCTTGGTCATCGATGCGGACGCAGCGTTCGCGGCTTCCATCAAAGAATCATTAGAACAACAAGGCATTCCGGTCGTGATTGCCCTGGACGGCAAGAAAGGCATGGAATTTTTCTATACCCTCCAGCCGCAGATGGTCATTTTGGACAGCCACTTGCCGGATGCCGACGGATTCGACCTCGTGACCCGCATCCACGAAGCGGCCAAAAGCCGTTATCTGCCCATTGCCGTGATCAGTGCGGATGACCGGATCGACAACCAGATCCGGGCGATGGAGCTGGGCGCCACCGATTTTCTTGCCAAGCCCTTGAATCTGCCCTTTTTCGCCGCCTATGTCCGGAACCGCCTGCGGAACCAGGAAGCGATCTCCCAAGGGACGCTTTACGATGAACTGACAGGAGCCGGGAACCGGAAGTATTTCAATCATGTCCTGCCGCAAATGATGAACTTGTCGGAGCGGACACGCACCGCTTTCACGCTCGTCCTGCTCGATTTGGACCATTTCAAGAAAGTGAATGACAATTACGGCCATCCTGCCGGAGATGAAGTGCTGCGGACATTCAGCCAGCTCCTCCTGAACATGAAGCGGGAGTCGGATTATTTCTTCAGGTACGGCGGGGAGGAATTCGCCTTGCTCCTGCCGGACACCAAAGCGCAAGCAGCCGTCCTGCTGGTGGACCGGATTCGCGCCGCTTTTGCGGAAACCGCGTTTTCATCCGCCTCGTCCGAGCCGTTCCATGTAAGCTTTTCAGCCGGCATCAGCGAATTCCGGGTGAAACAGGATCTGCTCGTGAGCATGGCGGACCAGGCGTTGTACCAGGCGAAGAAAAACGGGCGCAACCGAACGATCGTCTATGAACCCGCTGAGGGCGATCTCAAACGCCACCTCAACATCATCATTATCGACGACGATTCCCTCGTGCGCCGGCTGGTGTCAAAACAGTTTTCAGGCTGGAAGCCCGAGGAATTCGATCTTCGCATAGAGGAATACGTTGACGGCGCCAGTTTCGTGGAATCCCAATGGTACAACGCCGAGGAGAACTACATGATCCTGCTTGATGGCGTCATGCCGAAAATGGACGGCCTGGAAGTGCTCAATCATGTGCGCGGCCAGTATCCCCATGAAAACATTGTCATTTCCATGCTCACTTCCCGCAACAACGAGTCCGACATTGTGCTGGCGCTGAAAAACGGGGCAGACGATTATATCGTCAAACCGTTCTATGCCCAGGAAGTGGTGGCGCGCGTGGAGCGGCTGACGATGAGGATGTTCAAATGAGCCTTTATTTCTACTGGATCCTAAGCGTCTCCCTGCTCCTTGGCCAACTCGTCCTGCTGCTCGTCCTGGCTTTGCGCAAACAGAAACTCGCCGCGAAAGAAGGAGCCATCGTCGAGCAATACCATGCATTAACCGATTCGTTCAGCTCTTATATGATGGACTCCGCCGATGACCGATTCGTCCAGGAAATCCGCAGCAACCCGCACAAAACCGTGGTCCTGGAACGTTTGCTGAACGGCTATGTCTCCGTGACCAAAGGCGGCGTCCATTCGCCGCTTGTCGCCACACTGTCGGAAGACTTCCTGTCCGCGCATTACGCCAAACAGCTCAAGCGCAAGACGTGGGCGGTCCGGATGAATACGCTGTACTTTATCGAGGATTTCCATATGGAATCCCTCAAGCCCTTGCTGAAAGAAAAACTCCGCAAGAGCTCCCAGCTGGACCAGGAAACGCAGCAGCTCATCCGGACGTTGGCCTCTTTGAACGAACCGGAGACCCTTTCGGTACTAGCGCAGTACCCCGATGCGCCGGCCCGCCTGTACATCGACGTGTTCAAACGGCTCGAAGAACCGACAAGGCTCGAAGAGCTGGATGCCGCGCTGCGGAATGAACCCGCGAACAAAGCGCGGAAGCATGCCGCGATTTCCTATATCGGCATGGCCGGACTGATCGCGTTCCTTCCCCGCATCGAGGACGAATTAGCGACGCAGGAAGGGGAACTGCGCATTCAGGCACTGAAAGCCATCCTCCACCTGCAATACCTGAGCGACCCCCGCCTATTGCTGCCTTTTTTCCAGTCGGCTTCCTGGCCGGAGCGGATGTATGCTTCCCGGATTGCCGGAAGGCTGCAATTGTCGCGGTTCAAAGAAGTGCTCAGCGATCTGCTCGGCGATTCGGTCTGGTGGGTCCGGTATTCCGCAGCCGAAGCGCTGGTCCAGTTTTCGGACGGCGATATTCTGCTTGCCCATCTATCCGCCAATCATCCCGACCGCTATGCCCGTGATATGGCAGACCAGTGGAAATCGTCCCTGTTAGGAAGTGAAGCCTGATGCACAGTTTATTTCAATTCTTGGCCTACGCCATTATCGCCTATATGCTTTTTTCAAGTCTGAGTTATTTGGGCTTCTTCATGCTGGCATTCCGCAAAGTGAAACGGGAGGACCAACTCGACCGCCGGGAATCCACGGAAGACTTTCTCCGCAACCAGAATACGTACCCGGTGTCGATCCTTGTGCCTGCCTACAATGAAGAAGTCGGCGTCGTCAGCACGGTCCGGTCCTTATTGGCGCTGGAATACCCGGAAAAGGAAATCATCGTCATTGACGACGGTTCGAAAGACGAGACGTCGAACCGGATGATTGCCGAATTCGGGATGAAGGAGATCCAATTCGCTGTGCGCACGCACATCGAAACCGCCCCGATCGTAGCGATCTACCAGTCCACCATCTTCCCTTATATCCGCTTGATCAAAAAAGCGAACGGCGGAAAAGCGGATGCACTGAATGCGGGCGTCAACTTGGCTTCCTACCCGTATTTCTGCGCGATTGACGGGGATTCGATCCTGGAAAATGACGGGCTGCTCAAAACGATGAAGCCCATCATCGAATCGGACGGCCAGATCATCGTGACCGGCGGCTCTGTCCGGATCGCCAACGGCTCCACCATTTCCCGCAGCAAGGTGGAAGTGATCGACCTGCCGAGGAGCCCGATCGTCCTGATGCAGATCGTGGAATATTTCCGTGCGTTCCTGATTGGCCGGATTGCATTGAGCCATATGAACATCCTGCTGATCGTCTCCGGCGCATTCGGCGTCTTCAACAAAGAGCGCGTGATCCAAGCCGGCGGATACAACAAAAACACCGTCGGCGAAGACATGGAACTGGTCGTACGGCTGCACCGCCTGCTGCGGGAAGAAAAGTCCAGACAGCGCATCGAATAC
Organism: Planococcus chinensis; assembly: GCF_042681545.1. NCBI lineage: Bacteria > Bacillati > Bacillota > Bacilli > Caryophanales > Caryophanaceae > Planococcus > Planococcus chinensis. The sequence goes on along the minus strand of NZ_JBHUFW010000002.1, from coordinate 223,742 downwards.
ATCCCCGACCCCGTGTGCTGGACCGAAGCTCCGGAATCGCTCGATGTGCTCCGCTCGCAGCGCATCCGCTGGCAGCGCGGCTTGTTCGAAACCCTGTGGTCCCACCGGAAAATGATGCTGAACCCGAGATACGGCTCCGTCGGCCTATTGTCCATGCCTTATTTTCTGCTCGTGGAACTTCTCGGTGCAGTGTTCGAGTTTGTCGGATATTTCATCATTTTCGGGGGCTTTTTCTTCTCGCTCGTCGATACCGAGACAGCCGCCATCCTCTTTTTGGTGACGATCTTCTACGGTTCGCTCATTTCCGCATTGGCCGTCCTGCTGGAGGAATTGACGCTCCATAAATACCCGAAAGCTTCCCATCTGGCGCGCCTCTATTTCTGGGCGCTGACCGAAGCGTTCTGGTACCGGCCGCTGATGGTCGTATGGCGGGTCCAGGGGATTTTCGCCGCGTTCCGCAAAAAAGCCCATTGGGGCGACATGAAGCGCAAAGGAATTTCATCTTAAGTTTTAGGAGGCAGACACACATGAAGAAAATACTTGTGGCAGACGACGAAGACATTTTGCGCATCCTGATTGCCGATACGCTCGAAGACGATTTTTGGATCGAAGAAGCGGAAGACGGCAAAGAAGCGCTGCAAAAAATACGGGAGAATGCGTATGATTTGATCATCCTCGATTATATGATGCCTTACCTGACCGGCATGGAAGTGCTCGAGCAAGTCCGGAAAGAAGGGAACGGCACCCGTGTGCTGATGCTGACGGCAAAAGCGCAGGATGCAGACCGGGAGCAAGCGATCTTAAAAGGCGCGGATTATTTCATGTCCAAGCCGTTCAGTCCGATGGAACTCCTCGGACTGGTGGAGAAAATAGTAGCTTCCTAATAAAAACGAACAGGCCCGCAGCGGGCCTGTTCGTTTTTTCGTTGCAGCCATTTTCCAACGGGCTGTCATTTAATTGTCGCCGTCTAAAACCGGCTCTTTTTCAGGGTAAAAAATGATGCCTTCTTCGTGCTGGCCATCCATCAGGTCCTTCATCACTTTCGATAGATCGACCGGTGCATACGGTTTTGTCAGGTAATGGCTGATCTTCATGATTTTCTGCACGTCTTCCACCGGGTCCAACGCAGAGGAAATGACGATCGGAATATCTTTCGTCTCCGCACCTTTTTTCATCATGTCGACCAGGTCCCAGCCGCTCAATTCTTCGCCAAGGAGGATATCGACAACCGCCCCGACCAGCGGGGTGCGTTTCGCCTCTTTGAACGCTTCTTCCGGATTCGTGTGGTAAATCACTTTGAAGCCGTTCTGCTTCAATTCCTCCGACAGCAAGAGCGCCAAGCTCATATCGTCTTCGACGATCATCACCGGCGGATTCCCCTCCGCCCCTTCCTGAGTGGCGTATTCGACGGTCTCCGACATCAGCGGCAATTCAAAATGGATCGCCGTGCCCTGCCCTTCCTGCGACTCGATCCAGATCGCCCCGTCGTGCTTCAGGATGATTTCCTGGCAGATCGCAAGGCCAAGTCCCGTGCCGCCGATTTTCCGGCGCGAACTATTGTCGATGCGCTGGAATTTGGAGAACAGTTTCGGGATGTCCTCGGCCGGAATGCCGATGCCCTCGTCCTGGATCGACACATGCAGGTTTTTCGAGTCATTTCTCAGGGAAATCGTCACATTGCCGCCCTGTGGCGAAAACTTGATGGCGTTTCCGATCAAATTCATCAGCACCTGCGCCAGGCGCTCGCGGTCCCCTTCGACGATAACATCCGACGCATCATCGATAAAGACGATCGGGTGCGTCGTTTGCGTCCGGAACTTCTCCGCCGTCTCGATGATCATTTCGCTCATCGACAATCGGCCCATGCGGTAGACCTGGCTGCCGGACTCCATGCGCTGCAGATCCAAAAAGTCATTGATCAGATTGGTCAGGCGCCGCGCTTCTTTGTAGATCGTCTTCAGGTAGCGCTCCTGTTTTTCCGGTTTCAGCTGCTTGTTCAAGAGCAGTTCGGTAAATCCGAGAACGCTCGACAGCGGCGTCCGCAGTTCATGGCTCACGGTGCTGACAAGCTCGGATTTCATCTTGTCCACTTCGCGCTCCCGCGTGACGTCCCGGTGCACAAAAATCGTCCCCGTCTTCTCTTTGTCCACGACGACCGACGTGCTGTATACGTCAATCACGCGTTCATGCGGTTCTTTGACCGTGTACTGGAAGGCATTCGACGCCGACTCCTTCTCGTCGATGCATTTGTGCAAGAACGCCAGCATCGCTTCAGGCGCCGTTGTCTGTTCCGCCATGGCGCGCATCCAGACGCCCTGTTCGACATTCGCATCAAGCGGCACGTCGCCGCAGTCGAGCATCATGCACATCGTTTTGTTATGCTGCACCATATTGCCGTTCTTCGAAATGAACTGGATGCCTTCATTGATGTTGTTGATGATGCGTTCGTTAAGCGTCCGCTCGTGGATCGCGGCGTCGTATAATTGGATGCGGTCGATCGCCAGATGGATCCGCTTCAAGAGCCCGCTGATGTCCTGCTCTTCTTCTTTCGAGAACGTCCGGCCCACGCGGGACAAGCCAATCAGCGCAATGTTCTCCTGGGCTTCGTTTTTCACGGAAGCATAGAGATCGCTGATATAGACTTTCCCCATCGCGATGCCTTTTTCATGCTGCGCTTCCCGCTGCATCGTAAACGACTCACGGTCCTTCAGCCGCTCCGCCAGATACGGGGTCCGCTCGTCCCGGAATTGCAGGAACATGCCCTCTGTAAAGCCGTCCAACGCGAATTCCCCGGTCTTCGGCAGCCACAGCACGCCGCTGTCGATTTCATAGGTGTTCTTGAAATATTGGAGCGTCGCATTGGCCAATCTTTGCTTGTCCAATGTGAACGACAGGATATGGTTCAGCTCGTTGTACCGGATAAGGCGGTCTTTTGTCTTCTCGGTTTCTTCGAGCGATTCTTCCAGTTTCGTCTGCTGCGCCTGCAGCTCGCCTTTACTCAGCAGCAATGCCTGGTTCTGTGCCGTCAGCTCTTCCTGGTTCCCCTGGATGGTCCGGATCATGTTATGGAACGTCATCGAGAGAATGCCCAGTTCGTCCGACCGGTCAAGCGGCTTGTAGGCGACTTCCCCGCCGCTGACAAAGCCTTCGATCGATTTCCGCATGCCTTCGAGCGGCTTCACGATATCGTTCAGCGCCCGCACAATGATCAATGCAATCACGAGGAACAGCAGCAGGAACAGCAATGTCAGCACAAAGGAGAAATTCTCCGCATCCGTTAAAATATCCTCGTTCAATTGCTGCAAGTCCCTTTCAGAGGCCGTCTCGTACTCCGCCGCATAGGCGACGAATTCGTTCACCGCCGAGTTGGTGCCGTCACGCGAAAGCTGGCGCAGCCGCGCGTAATCCTCCGCCCGGACAGCTGCGATCGAATTCGGCAAGGTTTCACTTTCATATGTCTTAAGAAAAGCACTCAGATCCGCAACCGGCTCACGTTCCTCCGGGGTCAAAGACAGCTCTTCCATCTCCTCTATCGTATCCTTCAAATTTTGGAGTTCCGCATAGGCAAGCCCAAGCTCCCGCTCGTTCTGGAACGAATAAAAGCCCCGGATCCGGAAAAACAGCTGATCCAGCGAATTCGAAAGCTCCTTCAGCGTCTCCTGCTTTTCCATGAGTACGGTGTACTCCGCTGTTTGTTCCTCCTGCTGCTTGTTCATATAAAAATAAATGCCCGCGATCAATAACGAACAAACGAGCAACGAAGAAAAGGTCAATCTCAAATATTTATGCCTGATGCCTTTTTCCCTTGAATTGTGCATGCACGTGCCTCCTGGAGTGTGTTTACTGTGGTTCCTGTTTCGGAATTGTAATAAGTCTTATTGTAATGCAATTTCCATAAATATGCTTTTTATTTTTCGTTGATTGATGAGTTCGGCAGGAAAAGGGTGACGGCAAAAGAGATGTGAGAGAGACGGAAAAATTCCCATTAAAAAACACCGATTCTTTTCGAACCGGTGCTTTGCATTCAGTCAATTATCACTCTCTCTTTTCGGACCGCTCCACTTTGCTCGGCACCTTCAAGAAGACCAATAGATTTTCTGCTCATCCTCCCGCAGCTGCTCCAAACCTGCTTTTTGCAGCACGCGGATCGAAGCCCCGTTTTCAGGAGAACAAGTAGCGGTCACCTTTCGGACGCCCGGCTGAGCCAACCCCCATTGGACCATCGCGGTTGCCGCTTCTGATGCATAGCCATTGCCCTGGAAGCGCGGAAGGATGCTGTAGCCCAGATTGATTTCACCTTTGTCGTTCGGCCCGCCTTTATAGCCGATGTCGCCAATGACCGTTTTGGTCTCTTTATGGATAATCAGCCCTTCCCAGATGTTCTCTTCCGGGTGCTCGGTAAACCGTTCAATTTTGTAGGGGAAGAACTGCTTGTAGACATCCATTGGATATTCAGCAGGCACTTGGTAAGGCACCATCTTGGCTAGCTGTTTCGGTCCTTCCAGCAGCGCCTTGATCATTTCGAGCTCGAATGTGGTGATTTTTAATCTGTCTATTGAAATTTGAGGCATTTTTTCTTCCCCCATTTAATATTTTTACTATTTCCATTTTCAACTTTAGAAATTTACAATCATTGAAACGAGTCATTCGAAATGTATATTAATTCTATGACTACTTTGACCCTATCTTTTTAATATTATTTTTTCTTGTATAATTATTAATGTTACAGCTACTTATAAAAGAATAGATTCAACCATTTTCCAATCTCATTAAAAGAAAAGGGATGATAAATTGAGGAATTCTAATAATTGGCTCGAAGGGATAATAACTTCTTTAAATTCACTTGGTGGAAAAGGATCTTTAGAAGAAATTTATGAGAAAGTCCTAACACAAAATAATATCGATTTTAACGCTTACATTGATTGGAAATCACAAGTTAGAAAAAACTTATACTTACACTCTAGTGATTGCGATATATTTAAAGGAGTAACTGGTGATGAAACCGATCTTTTTTATTCTATAGAAGGTAAAGGAAAGGGCATTTGGGGGATTAGAAACTTTAATAGTTAAAAAAAGAGGAATTAGCTTTGGATGCTAATTCCTCTTTTTTATTACACTCATGAAAATGAACAAACGCAAGGTACGGTTTCATCAGGAATTTTCAAGAAATTCTCTACACCTTCTCGTTCCATCCGCTCTCGGTATTCACGTAATGTATAAGGCCCGCCATCTTTTTTAAGAATAGAAACGTTTTTTTCAAAATCCTTACGGAAGTTCTCTTCCATTTCTTCTTGCAAGGCATAACGCTCTGGCCATACTTTATAAAGTTGCGCATAGTGCTGAAAACCTCCACGTACACAGCGGCCACCGCAGTTTGCATGTGAGAATCCCATTGCATACATTCTTGGAAGCTTAATTCCCCACTCATCTTCAATAATAGACTTTACATCGATATCTTCTCGGAATGTTTCTATCATTGGAAACCGTGTTTCAATCGGCTCTAATGGACGGTGAGCATAAAACTCACTCAAGTTGTCAGAGCGATGTGTTTCATGTGGCCCGATTCCAAAATAAAGGACGGGCTCAAGATTATGAATATCTCTTAGTTCTTCTAAAAACACGATTGTTTGTTGCACTTTTAGCTCTTCTGAACATTTTGCCAAGCGAGAATTTCCAAGGAACCGATAGTCATAAAATACTTCTTCAGGAGTTCTTCCATCTACTCTTTCAGTAATTTCGACCCCAATATACTCTGCAACTTCATACATGAAACGGTAATTATCTTCATCTTCCCAAAGGGTATTTGTAAAGAATAATATACAGTTCTCTTTCCCATGTGCTTGTACCATTTGATAAGCAACATATGCACTTGAAGCACCGCCGCTATACATTGCTACGTGCACTTTTTTTCTTTCCAAAATAACCCCTCCTATTACTCTATATACTCATCTAGTAATTTAAACACAAGATATTCTATTTCTTCCCTCGGGACGCTTCTACCAGCGTTATTGATAATCCGGTTTACATTTTCGTAAACTGTCTTTGCTTTATTTGACAGTTCCACTTTCTTGATCGACTTCTGCGAAGCGCCATAACCCAATAGAATTGTGTCACTATCATCGGAAGACATTTCCATGTCCCTATAATCATTTTGCATCTGCCGTTCAAATAAATCAAATGTTGTGTCTGACCAATTCTCTAGTTCTACCCCAGTATAACTGAGCGCAAAGTCTCTTATGAAATTATTAGCCTCTGTATCAATAGACTTGAGCAATCTATTTCTTTTTCCAAGGCTTGCAGAAAAATCATAGCGTTTTTCTGCCAACTCTTTTTCTGAAGATACTCCGAAGGTTTCAAATATCTTGCCAACCACGTCGTTCTCGAATTGAGCGAAGTGTGCTTCCAGATCCGTCTTCATCTCGATTAGCACACTAGTTTCTGAAAACTTCTCCTTTAGCATTTCTAGACTGATAATCGGATTAACTTCAATTTTTCGAACCAAATTTTTGAACTCAAGCAAGTCATTATTCATTTTCTCAGTAGTCTGGGTGTGTCGTGGCAACTGCCTCAACCAGTTCAATATTCCGCTGCTTGCTTTAATGACTATGGTCTGTTCCTGTACATATTCGCTTTCAAAAGACTGGAATGCCTTCTGTACGCCTTTTACGAAACCTAAGAATTCTGCAGAGTAATCATTGAACACAAATTGATATTCTGCTGGTTCATTAAACATTCCATATAATTTGTCGGCATCTACCGCTGTAACATACATACCGTTTCTGTAGAACATTAATTGTTCCCACACGTCTCTTAATAGTCCTGCAAATAACAAGGGAATCAATGGCTTTCGAATGCCAAAAGGAGAAGATGTAAAAATATTCTCCAGCTCAAGTACAGACCCTTCTTTATTCATATGAATAAAGCTAAGCAACGATTCTCTGAGCTTTCTATAAGGAGCATAGGAAACTTGATCCAATTGACTAATATCCAGATTATGATTTTTGAATACAGTAGCATAAATCAAGTAATCCGGTCCTTGACCTTCAATTCCTAACCTCTCAAAATTAGGGGTTTTTATAACATTATTCAATACTGTATGGATTGCTTTTGTTTGCATGCCATTAAGATTTCTTCTATTAATGGAATCATTCCTAATTTCAGGAGTATCCGGATACATACTATACATTACTTCACTTATTTTATTCTCTAACTGAACCTGATGGTTAACGCTGAGTCGTTCACCTTGATGGAACCATCTTACATTTTCTTGGAAATTCTCAAAATCCTGAAGAAATTCTCTGATTTCAAATTGTGTTTCAGCTAACAAAACACTTATTTCTTCTTCTAAGCGATTATTTTCCGAGAGTAGTTTTTTGTTTGAATGGATAGATTGTAACCCAATCAGTCTATCCAACAAATTCCGAATAGATTTGAACTCTCTATCCGTAACTGCAAATACTAAGCGGTTGTCTCTAATAGAAGCAGTAGCAGCAATAGATTTTGAGTAAGAAATTTCATCAGATGGAATCACATAATAAATATAACCATCTGCATCAAATTCAATTTTTTCAAAAAAACCATCTTCTATTAATTGTTCTGATGTCAAAAGATTAACTTGCATAAACCGGGTAATATTGAGCTCATCATTATAATCAGTAGCAAGATAAAATTTCTTTTCAAGAAGTTGTTTTAAAGACTCTAAACGAAGTTCATTGTTTACTTTCAGTAGATTTCTTTCTTCATCTAACAATTCATCCACCAAGACAGAACTGCCTTCATTCAATTCCCATTGCCCCAAAATCCGATTAAACCGAAGCATCTTCTGCTGAACTAATTCGTTCAAATTTGCCCTTACCTCTTCTAAAGCTTGCCCTGTTCCAAACTTCAATAATTCATCATTTAACTTCACGACATTAGTTGCACTAGACAAGTCCCATAAGGTAATTATTTTTAATAGATCCAGTTGACCTTTATTCTGTTTTGTCACTCTTATTTTATTAGTAATTTTAGCAAAGGTCTTTAAAGACCTGAAAGACTCATCCCCCAAAAATTCATTCATTGAGTTTTGGAAGAAATAATCAAAAAGCATGTGAGGGTAGTACATTCCATCATTTTTTTTTGCAACAAAATTTGTCAATCCACCTGTTTCTTCACTTTCCAGAAAAGTAAACAACGTCCGCTCGTTTTGACCAAATACATTAGATAGTCTCGGAAGCAGAAACAATGCTAGCGGGTTTAAAGGATAAGATCCTTCTACGATCAGTTTTTCTGTTTCCTGATGATTCAATTCATTAAACAAGTTATATTTCTTTAAAATCCACTTGGAATCCGCTGATTCAAGATTAAGTACCATCAATTCTTCTTGTAAATTTTTTGTGTATTCTTGCGCAATACGATAAAAAGTAGCCTTATCACTTTCTACAAAGTAAGTTTTAAACCGCTTTTCTATCCGTTGAAATTCTGCTTTAAATTCCTCATTATGCCCTAACATATATTGAGACATGTTTTTATGAGATATAAGTAGAAGCTGGAGAGTGTTGTCACTTCTTCCGGCGACTTCTGCCAAATCCTGCAAATCTTGCATGGTCTTATAAATTTGAGACATTTCCAGTGACTGAAGAAAACGACCAAATTCATCGTAAGCAATGAATATATTAATGTTTTTTTCTTTTAACTGGTCAATCACATGAGTGATTTTCTCAACGAAATTTGCTTCATGATCAACCTGAAATTTAGCACCTGCACTTAAGATAGAATATTCTTCTATAAACCACTTTATTTCTTCTGGATTATTGTCATGAAGTTCTTTCTTCCATTGGATTAATGTATAATCACGACTCTTTAGAGACTTTTTAAAAAGGGCGAGAGTTTTAGGGAACGTAGTTTCCCAGGTTTCTATTACACTGTGAATCTCTTCAATTTCTCCAGGAACATCAATTTGAAAACCAGCATTTTTTACTGACTTAACAATAGAATTTATTATCGTCCTGCTAAATGGACCTTCATTTCCTGAAAGGACTACAGGGATAAATGATTTATTCGATTGTTTAGCTTCGTATAGCTTCTCGAAAATTTCTTGATCAACATCTTTAAACTTATCTATTAACTTGTTAAAATCTGAGTCGTTAATACTTCTAGAAAAAATATCAGCAACTATAGTAGCTGCTAATGACTTTCCACTGCCATAGGGACCTATCATAATATGAGCATTATTTTTGCTCTGACTTAAAAATCCCCCAATAATCCCTTTTAAAAATTCTGCATGAGATGGAGTAGGTAAGTAGCGTTGGACAAATTCCTTATTCCCAATGTCAAACTTCAAATTGATACTGGTAGTAAATGCTTTTTTACTTTGAGTAATCATAAATTTTTTCTACCTTTCGCTCATGCTCATAATAAATGAATTCTTCCGGCGAAACTTCAGGAAGTCGAAGTGTATCTAGATTATTAGTTCTTGTAAATACTGCTGGATACTCTGGATGTTCTGTCCACTCACTAATTAAGTTCACTATCGATGATCTTTTCATATTAAATAGTTTTCCTAATAACTCTTCTTTATGTACTAAATCATCGATACTGATAGCACCTAAATTTCTTCCTTGCATATATTTAAGTATTGTATAGCTTATTAACAACAAGTTGCTTTTATCCATTTTCGCTTCTTTTTTATAAATAATTCCATTACGTTCTTCCAATAAGTTCAACTTATATAATGGGCTTAATATTACTTCCTCCGGATCCGCAGAACTTCCGCCACTTGTGTAAATCTTAATTAAGCAATCAATATCTCGTTTTAAAGAATTTTCGGAAACTACGCGTTTTTCACGTTTCTGAACCCAATTAGTAAGTTCAGATAGAACATCCTCTCTAGTAAAAGCAGTTTCTGTATATACATTAAAAAACCAAAACCAAGTGGTGCTGATATCCCTATTCGTAACTAACGAATGATGCAACAATCCTGCAGTATTAAAATATTTAATAGCGCGATCTTTTTCCTTGATGAATCTACCTAAAGAAGTGATTTGATGATATTTTTTATTATTATCTCGGACTTCCTCAAATAATTTTGTTGCTATTATCCAATACTTCAACGATTGAACCATATTCTTCCCTAATCCCATTTTTTCAAATGCATCTTTTTCAAAGAAAAAGGAATTATTTACCTCAACGTTCTTAATAGCTTTACTTAGCCATCTATCACGTAAGTAAAAACTTTGATGTTGACTATAACCCATTTACCTTACCTTCTTTCATTGGAGTTATCCTCCAGTAAAAATCTTATTAAAGAAAAAAGACATCAAGTCTTTTTTCTTTGCTTTTAAGTAGACGCCTATTAACTTTCATTTAATTAAATATTTGTTTGACAAAAAGCTTTAACTGCTTATTTTTTAAATACCTTATTAATTTTACCACGTTAGAACAAAATTGATTTCACTAATTACTAAAATTTGTTCCTTTTAAAATTTAATTTTTAAATTTCCTTAAAGCGATATATATATCTAAAGATTATATTTTCTTGAAATTTTTCATAAATTTATTATGGAGAAACTTCTATAACTTCTTTCATTTTTTCTAAAGCAACTTCTTGTTGTTCTTTTGTTAAGCCAAAGAATAAACCAATTACTGCATCTACACTTAATTCGCTTAATCTGCCTTGAATTTTTTGATCTATTTTTTTAACTTCTTGAATTAAATCATCTGTTAGGTATAGAGGAATTACATTTGTATGCTGCAACCATGTTGAACATTGCTTAACATCCCAAGTATTTAAATCATTTTCATCAATGATATACTTCACTTTCCACTTCTCTGCTTGCGCGTCTAAACTCATTATTAAACTGTTTTTATAATTCTCTAAAACAACAGAAAAATCAATTTCAGATTCAATGTTTAACCATTTGCTTTCTAAAGCTCCAATTTCCATTAAAAGAGCCTCGCGATTCTCTTTAATTCCCTGAAGTATCTGGATATCATTTAAAAAGTTTTGCAAATTGTTTGCTGCTTCTTCTATTCCCTCTCGATCTTCTTCTCTTATTTCTTTATTTAATATTTGTTTTACTCTGATAAAGAAATTTTCACACTCATTTACTGTGGATAAGTCGTAAATAGCATCATAAATTTCTCCAACTTCTGCATTTAATTTTTTAAGGCAATCGTCCGTTTTTTGCAAAACACCTTCTATGATTTGATGCAATTCATGTTTAGTTTTATTGTCGACTTTGCTTTTGTTTACAAATTCGATATTTTTCGAGCCCTCTTCTTTAATTTGCACTAACCTTTGGTATCCAAGAGAAATAGAAGGAGCATTCTTTCGAGCAAATTGATTAATAGTATCTTCAATTTCTCTAGTTTTAAGACCCTCATTTAAATTATCCAGTATTGCATTTTTCCGACTCTTTAGTTGGCGTGCTTCTGATAAATAATCATATTTATTCAAGGAATCAATAATTTTTTCTACCCACTTATCGAAACCGCTAGCTTGGCCAAGACTTTGGCACTTTAATTCTTTAACGTAAATAGGAAATGTTTCTTTAATATAGTTATGGCATCGCGCTTCAATCTTTCTTGCCTCTTCTATTTGTTCAATGTTGTATACATATTTCTCTGAATCTTCTACTTGTCCATTCATATTCTCTACAGTGTCTAATATTTCGAACAATAATTTGAAGTCGTCTGTTTTTCTAGTTGCTTCACCTATATCGGCACGAATTTTACCAAATTTGCGGATTGAATTATTGTAAAGTCGTTTCCCCTCCTTTAAAAGATACTCAAGATGTGCCACTTTATCTTCTAGATCTGCAGGTACGTCTTCTTCTTTTTTTAATTTTTCATATTCGTCGAAAAGTTGATTTGCTATTATTACATCATTATTTTGATTTACTTTTTTAAATAACGTTAGATAACGGCTAGCAGACTCTTCCGGATTAATGCGTAATACAATGGTTGAAAATAAGGATTTGAAATCTACATTCTTATCTAAGAAAACTACTTTACTCCACTCTTCTAACCTTAGGCGCGAATCGTCCACACTTAAGCGCGTTTCTGATTTACGCTGCACTAAATATACTGCTACAAGTAGCGCTAATGCATAATCATTTATTCCAAATGGCGGAACTTGATATCGATCAAAAATGTTTTGAATATCCATTTTCCCTTCTTTTTCAATGATTTCATCCCATTCATTAAAAATGTATAAAACACGAGGATTAGTAGGAGAAATCATCTTATAATCTCCATTGAAAACACCCCACGAACCAGCTTTCTTCTCAAAAAGCAGATCCTCAACGCGATTCCTAATTTCTGTAGTTTCTGAATGAATCAGTTGAAATGTAGCTTCCGATAACACCAAACGCCCAATACGGGTCAAATGTTTTTTCCCTTTCGATAAATTCTTTTGAGCAAATTCAGTAAAAGGGAAGGGAATAACTCTGCTATACAACTCCATGAAAAGTTGTTCCATATACTTACTTGGCCTTACATTGATTTTTTCAATTCCACTAGCCTTTAATACTAACCTTTTTGTCGCAAGATCATTGAAGGAGTCGGCTAAAACGTTACTGACTTTCAATCTAAAATCTGTAATAAACCGACTATACTTTTCTTTTTCTGGTGCAGTGAATAAATTAGTGACTTGATATTCTTGAATGGCTTCATAGAATTTATTATCTTTATCATCTAGAATACAAAAAGCTATAGGAGCTTCATTAAAATTTTCTTTCTTTAAGATAGTTTTAACATTATTTAATTTCTCTTCGCTAATATCAGAAGGAAGGTAAATCCATACTAAACGCCCTTTCGGAGTGTCCGGTCCTACTGATTCTTTCCACTCTTGTTTTAGTTGAGCTAAAAATCTTAAATTCATATCTTTAACATGAACAATTTTTTGAGTAAATTGCCACTCTGTTGTTTTAATAAAATGATGTCCACCAAATGCTGTTTCTTGTTTATCAAGAGGTAAGATATCGTCCAAAGCATTGTCAAATACTAAAGATAGATCTAATTCCAACTTACTTTTCTTCTTGTTTACTAGTCGTTTAAAATCATTAATTCCAATTGCATCAGCAACAAAGTCGTAAACGTTTGCACTTTCATCAAAACTAATTACACCAAAGTTCCCTTCTAACTGCTCAACTGCTGTCTCTACTTCTTTTATCGAGAGGTTCGATGCATAAGCTAACGCTTTTTTAGCATCCACTGCATTTCGAGTCTTAAAACGACCGATACGTAGTATTAAATTCGCTGCAAGTACTTCTCTTTGACGCTCATCAAACTTATCGTCATATTTGGATAAAACCTGATTATATAATATTGCATATTCGCTTTGCTTGCGCCCCTCTTGTTCGGCAGCAAGAAGCTCTTTGAAAAATTCTGTACGTATTATTCGAGTCGCCGGCACAATTACCAAGTCCCCGAACTCTCTCAGCTCTCTTTCTCCTTCGAATTCAATCTGCCGCTCTAGAAAAGTCAGCGAAGAGCGTTGTTGCAACCAGGAGGAAAGATTAGAAAGCATCCAAGAAGTCATTGGATGTAAAGGATAAATTCCTTCTAATACAACTTTTTTAAAGTGTTCAAAATCCCCCCATACACTTGAGCTTTCAGCTTGAGGAGCCCATGCTAGGAAATCTTCATGGTATGAACGCCAGTCATTTATTTGATTATCTATTTTATCAACCACTAACTCTTTAAAAGCGGTTTGGTTTTTACGTTCAATTAAATTAGCAAAAATAGTTTCCAGGTTTGAAGACAAATGAACTTTTTCACTTGCTTCGTATCTACCTATATAGCGATTAATATTAGCAGTTCTATCTACTCGAGTGAGGTAGGACTTTAAATCAGACTGAATAAAACCTACAAAGATAATTTTATCGTCACTATCTTGAACCGCTTCATAAATCTGCTGTAATGCTGAATCTCCTGCTCGAGTTGGATAAGATGATGCAAACTCAATATACCGTCCAAATTCATCAAAAAACACAACCACTTTATTAAACTGTGCTCTTTCACCACATAAAGCATCGGCTATTTTAGTTAATACATCGCCCGCTGAGACACCCTCGTCCCATCTTATATATGTACCGTTTATGTCAAAATAAACTTTATTAACAACTTCAAAAACATTAGATTCTTGCAAAATATTCTCCATTAAATATTCTTTTAACACATTAAGAGGCATTTTATTTAATAATTCTTCACTATATTTCTCATACAAATTCGCATAGTTCTCGAAAGTATTAGAAACAAAATTACGAGCTATATCATAAGATTTAGTTAAATCCTTAAGGAAATCTCCATTTACCCCATTGATTTCTAAGGTTTTTTGAGTCGTATTTAATATTTCATAATTTAAATTAAAGTCTTTCATACCATTCAATACCAACACTAAATTCGGTTTTAATATATATGCTGAAATTTCTTTAGAAATTTTCGAATCTACACTCCGCAAATTAGAGAGGACGTTTTTCTGACCTTGGGTATTTCCACTAAACAGGCTTGCAAGTGTCACAGCTAAATGGGATTTACCTGTCCCATAGGGAGCAATTGTCATAAAGAAATTTGATAAAGGACTTTCATCATATAATTTATTAGCCAGAATATTAGTGAAAGTTGCGGTATCTACTAAGCGGTGAGATTTAAATGCGATATCATTTTCTGCTACTCCGAAATATTCAGGTCCATGGAACACAAAACTTTTCGCTATTTCATTTTGTTTCTCTTCGTTATAAAACCAATCCACTTGGACTGCTCCATTAAAGTATAATTCCTTTTTAAACCTTAAAATATCCTTTAATTGATGCATAGTACACCTTCTTCGCTTAGATTAAAAAGTTATATAGTTTACTTAAACAATAATCAGAAGAAACTTGCTTAATAATAGTAATTGGAGACAATTGTCTATTAACGACGATCACTCCCTGATCCTGCAGGAGTTCTAATACCTCCATCACAGTATGTTCATTCCAAACAAATGGATTTCCAAAACCTAAAGTATCGGTAAGTTCTGTAAAAGTTATTTCGGATTGTGTGGGCAAATGTATTTCCCAATTTTTTAAAAGAAAATAGGCATAAACAAACCGATAAACCCTATTTATAGGATGAGCTGAAATAATAAACTCATCATTTTCTATAGATAAAAAATTTAAACTTGCAAATGACCTTTCAGCAGTATAAAAAGATCTCAATGGAGACAAGTTAACTTTTGAGCTATCAAACTCCCGAGTAACTGCATTAGAGAAACTATTTTGCGAAAATGCATCTCCGCTGACAGGAATATACTGGTTAAACAAATATGACCATAATAAAGTAGGAGCATATTTGTTAGACATTTCGTAATGGCAAATAATTTTCGATAAATCCTCAGTCAAAAATGGATCCTCTTGATAAATAACATCTCCTAAAGCTGTCAATGATAGGGAATACTTGTTATCTTTTTTGTCGAAATCAACTAACCCCATGGCCTTTGAATAATAAATATGCGGTACTACTTTACCTGACTTTTCTCCAGTTGGAATCATTGTGAGTGAAGAAAGTTCTTCTTTTGAAAGATATTCATGATTAGAAGAAGCTACTCGCAACAATTGTGCGAGCGCTTCTGTTTCAGGTGCAAATGTTTGATGGAAATTTAACTGATATTTCATTTTTAAACCCTTTCTTTCAATGGGGTAACATCTATTATTGCAGGTCTTCCATATTGTAATTCCCCGTTTTCTTTCAGCATTGGTCCCGAAACTATGCATTGGCCCTTGCCAATCTTAGATAATTTGTTTGCCCATTCTTTTCGTTCTGAAGCATCTGTACTTAAAAAGCTTGCCATATCATTTATTTCCGATTCCGGCGGAGAGAAGTAAACTTTTTGTCCCGCATTTTGTAAACGACGAATTTCATCTTTCGCCATTTGCCCCTGCATGAATTGGGTTGCATACCAGCCAGACCATCCGAACTTTCTGCCTTCCGTCAAGATTTTAGCGCTTGGAGACTTTTCAGAGTGATCTAAGTTTTGGGCTTCATCTAAAATTACAGGGAATGGTTTGGATTTATCCCCATGAGACAAATTGAAGTTCCATAGATCCCATAGAATAAATTCTGTAACAATTAATTGTACTTCCCGTACAAATCCTGACAGTTGAACAACAAAAACAATACCGTCTTTTGTGCGATGTTCTTCCCAATCATATTCTTTTTCCATATTGAACGGATTGCGATCAATCAAAGGTTCAATTTTTGATAGAACGGTTTTTGCATTAGCAGAGTTATCGTTTTCCAATTCAACTTTCAAGTACTGAAGGCTCATTTTGTCGCCGTATTTCTTTAACCCATTATAAGTTGCACGGTATATAGCATTTGCCTGCTGATCTCCCATCCCTGGATAGACGGCGCTAAATACACTTCGAATACGTTCTGCTACATCAATATCTGTTTCTTCCATAAATTCATCTTCATCAATTTCTTTCAAATTCTTTTTGAATGGATTTACCGGAAAACCTTCTTTTTGAACATGGAATTGATTTATCCGATCTCCCAAAGAATCTTTAAATTCAGGTTCCAACTTACTTTTCTTAAAACCGTCCGTATAGTCGAAAATCAGGCTCGAAATATTGTTATTAGCTAACTCCAATAACAAACATTGCATGAAATAGGTTTTTCCTACTCCTGATTTCCCTGAAATTAAAATGTGGCGATTTTCGAGTTTAGGATGGCCGTATTCCCAATATATTTTTTTCTTTGTGCGGCTGTCTTCGCCTAACAATACTCTTATCGACTCTAGGCTTTGACCTGGTTCTTCTGGTTCTTCTATTTCTTCGATTACTGCTTCAGGTTTTTGTTGTTCTTTTGAGTCATCTATTAATGAATCGTCATCCTTTTTCATTTCTTTCTGATTTTCTGCTGCTTGAGAAGAGTTTTGATTAATTTTTTCCGCCACACTTTTATAAAAATCTTTGCCAACTTCCGTTGTTGTATTCCCTGGAACTAGCTGAGGCGTTTTAACATCAATTACTTCATATTCTTTTAAAAATAAATCATTGTCATCAAGATTTTTTATAATCTCTTCATAGTTTTCCTTATCATCTGCAAAAGCATCAAATTCCTTAGTTATCGGAGCAATGAACTCAATTTCCTGTCTTTCTTTTTGCGGTAACAATTGTGATTGAATATAGAGTTGACCATACGCTTTATGATTAATTTTCACATTGCTATCTTCTAACAGTATTTCTGCATTTGATACCTCTTCTTGATTATGGTCTAACCAATAAGTAAGAAGAGTTGCATCCCAAATGATTTTGAACTCTCCATCAAGGATTTTCAAGAGGTTACGATTTAAAGCACCTTTAGTAATTTGATCGTCTGTAATATGGACCGGTGAAAATGCTAACAACCTGTATAATTGAGCGTACCAATATCGTCGATCATTTGCAGTTGACTCCCCATTGAATACCTTACCTAAAAATTTGAGACTGTTTTTCAGCTGAAGAGTACCTTTATCAATATGCACTTGATTTTCTTTGCCCATTTTACACTCTACTAAATTTGCTTTTATAATGAGCTTCTCTTCATTTAAACCATCTTTTTCAATTTCAAGAAGTAAATAGTCAGGACGATTAGGTTCATTGCTAAACCAGTGACTATAAGAATCTAAAGAGATAAAGCTTTTCAAGATTGTTTGATTTTTAGGAGAATCAATATCTAACGTTTTTACTGCTAAAATTCCGGACAAGAAGCTGTGAATTTCATAATCCCGAGGATTAAGAGCCTTCAGTACTTTTATCCCGTCTAGAGCAGAAGAAGAATCTAAGATATACTTAGCAGATTCCTCACACATATTCACATTCCAAGAAGTGAAAAGTGCCTTCAAACGATTTTTTAGCCTTAATGCAATATCTTTTTTCATATTTGCAGAAGCTGAAATCGCAACATTTAACTCACCAAATGCACCTTCACCTGTAGCAAAGCTGATAATATGTTCTTTCTCAAATATCGATTTATCAAGTCCTGTATCAAGTGAAATTACCCATTGAGAATTTTTATGCAAACGTTGAAGCATATCTTTAATAGAAGCTTCAAGACCCAACACCTTTTCAACCCTATATAATTGTTTTTCACTAAAAGGATGTTCAATCCAGAATATTAATTGAGAATGCGCAAAAGATGCCTGGAATTGCTTTTGACTTATAGAGACATTTCTAATGGTCTCGTCATTTCTTACAGGCATTGGATGAAATACCATAGGGAAACGGGTATCCCCAGGCTTTATAGTTTGTTCCCCAGTTTTTTCATACTTAATTTCTTTTGTTACCATGAGATTTTCAATGAATAATAAATCATACTGTGTTCCATCAATAATTTCTTCGATACTATTCATATTTCTTGGATCAAATTTATTAAAGTAAGTTTGAATTGTAATATTATCATCTTCAGTAAATACACTGTCCAACCACATGCTCATGTAGTTTTTAGCTTTATAATTAGTTTTTGATGATAATATATCAAGTCGGAGATTAACTCCATGGGGCGAGTTTTTATAGTTACCAATGAATTCGTGCAAACCCTCAATTACCGGCTGCAACTGATCAAAGTTAACGAATCCAATTGAAAGTGAATCTATATTCGCCGGAAAAGTATTAATATACTGATGAATATGAGATTGAATTAATTTTGCCTTTGCAGAGTTCGAAGCTGTATCATCTTCATTGCTCTCTTCCCCACCTGACAAATTCACATCCAACAGACTGGAACTATCAAGAATCGTGGTTTTACTATGAGATCCATGTATGGCGAAATACCCTAAAACATGTGAAGGAATTCGACTTAAACTATCTGCGCTTAATATAGTGTCTACTCCTGATATAATGGTTGACTGTCTCTCAAGTTTTTCAAATTTCGCTTTCAATTTTGTTGAAGGCATTGCATCAGCGGTAAGACTTTCTTTTACTGCTTCAGCCATCCCTTTTCTTTGATATGCTTGTTGATCTATTATTTTTTCAAGCATTGCAGGATGGAACGGAGGGATAATAGCACCTTCAATCTTACCGACAGTAGCACTTACATCTTCTTTTGCAACAATGCAAAATAAATTTGATACTAAATAAAGACTATCCTTTTCTACCTGCTTCATCTGTCCAATATTTTCGTAAATTTCTTTCATAACTTCGATATATTTATTTACAAATATCGCTGCTGCATTGCTATAATTTGTATTTATGGATTTATAAAATCCTTCTTGTTTTATATAATGCAGAAAATTAACAAAAGGCTCTCTTAAGCGAAGCAACTTCCCAAACAATATCCCCTCTATTGGTTGTAAATGTTTTAGGATCGTTAATATATCATTTGCTAAAATTTCATGTTCTTTTATTTGAAAATGGAAAGAAGTCGTGTCCGTGCTAGATAATAAATTCCCCAAATTATCTGAGCTAAAAACAGGCAATAACATATCATTTCCTTCAAGCTGTTCCTCTAATATTGATAGATAGGAAAACGATTGAAGCCAGTAATCATAAGGGCTAAAAGACCACATATACTCCAGTGCTTCAAAACCTTCAATTTGTAAGTGGAAATATATTTTAGAAACTTTTACCTGTGTGGAGGCAAATCCAATAACAGGGTTATTAAAATTATTAAAATCAAAAATATCTTCTTGGTTTAAATATTCAATATTGACAAGGTTATTTAATTCATCGTTTAAATATTCATTAATTCCTTTTACTGCGATACACAGTTCTTTCCAACGGTTTACCTGATCTTCGCTAACCGTCCCCTCAGCTAAAGATATTTGCTGCACATCAATTATCAGTTTGCTTCCTTCAACAATCTCTTCTTCTTTTTTAGCCTCTTGGATATAATCAATCACCATCATCGAGAAAGCATGCAAAGGATTTCCTTTAATCGCCCTTACTTTAAGAGGTGCTGGATCACCCCCGGGCTCTTTCGTTTTAACTCCTAAAATTTTATTTAATATAAAGAAATCAAACTTACCCATTTCTTCTCTTAGTTGTTGTACATTAATACCTTTAGCAAAATTCAAAGCTTTTTTCCGGAGGTTTTCATAAGAATTAAACTTCTCCTCGATATCATGTTTGTAGAATTCGAAATCCTCGGTCGTAGCAAATTTCTCGAATTTTTGTATCAACTTTTTCTCTTTACTTGGACTGAACCCATCTTTATATTCTTCTCTTCGGATGAACTTAGCTGCACTTTCTAAAAGAGGCAATTTTTTAGTGTTAGCCATCTTACTAATCGCCTTTGCTTCTACCGTTTTGATATTAGGCAACTCAAAGTAGCTCCATAAGTTTCTTAAAACAAATTGAAGCAATTCCGAAGCTTCCGTAATCCCTTCAACTTTTACATCTTCAACAATTTCACTTACTTGCAATAAATCTATAGGTGTTAACTTAAAAATCACTTCGAACATACTATTAACTAAATCTGCTTGAGCTTTGTTTTCAATATCAATTATTCCATCAAACCATTTCGCATAATTACCGTTTAAAGATTTTTCAATATCCTTAGGGGTAATGGAATAAAAATCTGCCAATCCACCTTTATCTTGCACGCTCTCTGTCCCCAGTAGAATGATTGTTTTCTTTTCTTCGGCAAAGGCATTACGCCATTTTGTTAAGCGTTGACTGTCACTGATAAAGTTTTTTTCCTTCAAATGATGGAGTATCTCTCCAAATTTGTTTTCTCGAATAAATTCTTCATACTTTTCTTGAGACAATTTAATAATTATTTGGTCGTTATTCTTTTTCAAGGAATTCGCTAATTCTAAATAAATAGCAGGATTACTAATGTGATCAATTCTAAAGAAAGAAGCATTTTGAACTTCACTATTTTTTCCGTTTACAATTTTTGTTAATTCTTTAACATATTCTTGCATTGCATTCACCCTTTAAACGGATTTTCAACGATTGATGTAGCATCAGATAAGTTTCTTAAAAAACCACAGTCTTTCAGTAATTGTTGGAACGCGGCTTCATTTTCATCGAAATCCACTAAATGAGTCATTTCTCGTTCATGAAAATGTTGTGACGCTTCCTTTGAACCAATAATAATTTTAAAATGCTCGTAGCATTTCTTTAAAAATGTAGAGAATAGTAGTCTTTCTCCAGGTGCGATTAAAGTTAAAACTAGTACCTTCACTAAATTTTCATCCAAACTAAAACGCATATTTGGCCCTTTGTTTGGAACAACAAGATTAATATCTTTTGCCAATCGGCGGACTAATAAATTTGTATCTTTTGCAGCTGCATCTAGTGCTTTTGTTTCTGTCATCTTTGAATTTTTATCCAAATAACTTTTTATGTCAGCATGGTGCACGGCTCTAAATACATTTTCCTCTAATTCCCGATAAGAATTTACCGCAATTTTACGGATAGGACTCTTGGAGTCGTTTGTTAAATCGATTAGCCACTCCTGTGAATCCTCAGCCTTAATCGTTTCAGTTGCTTGTAATGTCATTAAACGAATAATTTGCATAGCAATTAGAGTTCCAAAAAGCTTTATTTTTTCAAAGGGATCTAATTCACAATGAATAAGATTATGAATTTCCTCTACTGTAGAATCGCCTCTTTTGGCATAAGTACTCGGTATAAATTCAGCAGTCTTCCTAATGTAATGAAAATTCAAGTCATTCTCTTTCGGATTATCCACTATTTCTTCCCATTGATTTTGAATGAACTTTGATATTTGACTAAGTTGTTCAATACCATTAATCATTTCTTTTATACCAACCGTTATTGACTGTTTACAATCTGGAGCTGCATTTTGAAGCGCTTGAGCCACATGTAAGTAATATACTTCTCCACCTCTTGCCATAAACGCATGCTGATCAAAATTAAATTTTTTATCAATTTTAGTCCACATGTTTTCAGTACCATCTTCTTCAAATTCCGATAGTTTCATCCGTACACTTTTACTTCCAATTGCTTCACAAAAAATCATTTCCGGAGCTAATGGCAATAGAGATTGTGCAAACCAAGAGCGTTTACCGGTCACTGCATTAAATCCATATAATAAATCTTGCAGGACTTCTAACACTAGTTGCTTCGGCATAGTTTTATTTCCATTCAAATCAATAAGAGATTCTAAATGACTTCGGTGTGCATTTAAGGCAGACTTATCAATCGCAAATCGTTTTTCTTGATCGCTATGATTGAAGAAAACGAATCTTTTCAACCCAATTTTGGGAGCAGGGAAATACGTTAATTTTTTCCCATTAATAGGCACAAAAAAGGAAAATCCTTCATCCGCATCACTATATTGCGAATCACCTTTCTTAGAAATGAAGACGACCAAGAATTCTAATAAATATTCATAAAGGGTTTGGTCTTTAAAAAGTCTTTGTCCATATATTTGAATTTGAGGATTTTTTTCATATGTTTTCAGGTCGTTCAACGGTGGATATTCTGTTACCAATTTTATCTCCTCCAATATCTTATTCAACGTATAAAGAATCTTCTTCAAGTTCAATATTCATTAATAAAGGGCCTTGTAAAGTTTGAACTAAAATTTTTATTTCTTCGTTCTTATTATCGAATTTATAAGTTTTATAAATTTTCGCTTTCATTTTGTCCACTCCATGTGTCAATGAAGGATTTAACTTAGTGGAGACAGAACCTCTAGCAACATTATCAAAGTAATCCAGCAGCAATAAGGAAAGTGGAAAACTTTCTTTAATTTTTGAAAACTTGAGTTCAATTTGATAAAAGCTAACCTCCTTATCAAATTTCGATTTCACTACTTCCTGAACAATTGAGATTTCGTTCGTCTCCATCTTACCTAATAAAAGCTGGACATTCTGTGCTCCTTGATCGTTCCTTTTCAGCGGAAGATACAACACACCTTCAGTTTTCAAACCTTCGGTATTGCCGACTAAGATGACATTAAGTGCCCGAATGACCATTTGTTCTAAAATACGAAGTTCTCTTTTCTTAAGAGGTTCTTCTCTCATTTTGAGATACTTGGGAAAAACCGGAACAAAGACTTTTGCTAATAACACTTCTCGTTCATTATGTGTATATTCTCCAAATAGCACTTGCATTCTTCTCATAGCTTTTCTCAAGAGATAAGGTTTTTCATCCGAATGTAGATTACTTGAGCTTATATTATAAAAACGCATTTCATTAAGCCAGAACTTTTTCGTCAGATGATGGACTTCCTTTTTCAGTTTTGAAAAATCGTTTCTTACAAATATATCGTAATTATGTGGAAGTTCTTTCTCATCTATACGTAACGATTTGATTTCTTGGATTGCCTTAATCTTCAAAGCATCGCTGGAACTTTTCGTGCCAATAAAGCCGAAAAACAAATTGGCAAAATGATAGTTGAATAAATTGTCTTCTGTTTTTTTAGTGCTTAATGTTCCGCAATCTAAATTTCCCGTAATGGAATAAGTTAAATGCGCTAGAATTTGACGTATAGTCAATCGTTTATCAGTTTCATACAACCATCTATAGAAAGCTTCAATGAAAGTTGTTACGGATTCTTTATTCGCTTGGATAGTATTGTAGTTATTATATATTGGACAACTTCCTGCGACACTGCATGTCTGACAAGGTGACCATAGGTTCGGTTGAAGAATTTTTTCGAATAATTTAGGCACTAAACCTGTGTTATCTATCCTCGCTAAATTAATCAACACAACTTCATGCTGCCCAATTAATTCAGCTTCCCCGCCGTTGTTGTCCATCATTTTCAGAATATCCATCTCAATAGCATCTAAGTCAGCATCACTTGATATGGTTTTTTCATATTCCTTAAATGCTTCGATTAAAGGACCGGTATTCGAGATGATAATTGCAGATCCGCCTTGTTCCTTAACTTCAAATCCTTCTCTAAGAAAAGCTATTTGCTCGTTCAAAGTTAATTCACTCATATCTTTTACATATAATAAGGAACTAGACAATTCTTTAACATAGTGAACATCTTTGATTTTCAAATTATCTTGTGGCTGAATAATATTTAAGGTTCTTAAGATTTGATGTAATAAGCCTGTTTTTCCATCGCCAGCATGCCCAGTAAGAAGAATTAAAGATGGTTTCTCTTTTATAGTGTTAATTAAATAAGCTCCTAATTCTCTTTCTATACGGATATGATCGTAATACTGGCTTGTTATTTGCGACTCTGCTATAGCATTATCATTAGCACTACTCGCGTTGTTCATTGATTTAAGATATTGTATGTAAGGATTAGTCATTTAGAGCACCTCTTTATCCCGTATTATTTCATAATTAATTACACGTAATAATGCTATTTTACCATTTCATTCATTATAAAATAACAACAATTGGGAATTAGACAAAAAATATTTTGATTTATTTTGATTATTATTATTTCCAAAGGGCACTTTTTAAGTTATTTCTATATTTAATTATGATGAAATTCCTTTATTATTCTCGATATTAATCGATCAATTTTAAAAAAAGAATATCTCAATAGCCAATTAATGTGCTTTGAAACATCCTTTTGTAAGTTTTATTTGTCATCAACTTACTTCGTTAGATATATAGTGATAGAGCTTGCTCTCCAAACTCTTCTCCATTACCAAATGCATATGAACTACCGGAATCTCTTTTCCATTCTTATCACTCATCGTGCTCTGCTCTATTGCATTTTTATCAGGCGTGACTTCCCCAAGGTAATAAAAGTCCGTTCCTTCATCGTCGTCTTTTTTGACGAATAGATGCAGATCGATCCCTAGTTCTTTTGCTTGGATGATTTTTTGCACTTCTTCAGACGCGAGCGTGCGATTGCTTCGGGTCGACCACTTGAAGACTTCTGGGTTCACAAATCCTTCGGTGTAGGCCACGCTCGACTCAACTTCTTCGTTTTTGTGATACGTGACAAAGATTGGACAGGCGCCGTGTTTCGTTTTATAGCCATACATCGTTGAACTTTCATCACTATGCCAGTTTAGCAGTCTGCATGTATCTTTTCTGGTGTATTTTTTATAAAGCGTTAAGGCTTTTTCGCAGGAATACGCTTCGCTCAACGCCATAGCCGTATCCACTAAATCTCTAAGCATTTCCTGGAAGTGATGGTTTGATTTTATTCGCGCGGCCATTTCCTCATTAAACGTATAATCTCCGTGCTGATCCAACACGACGATTGGTCGGTTCCCGTATTTCTTTTGCGGACCCGAGTTGAAAAAGGACAGGTCTAAAATGCGTTCGACAGACCGAATGGTTTCTTCGTCCCTTGTGCAGCCTGCTTCTCGCAATTGAAGCAGATAGCTCTCTTTTGAAACTCGCTCTTCTTTGAGGAGTCGGTCGAGCAAGAGAATTTCATGCTTCCGCTTTCCGTTTAAAACTTCTTGCGAAAGCATTGTCAGCACTTGCTCTTCGTAGATGGACAAAACTTCTTCAATTTCTTTTAAACGCAATAAGAAACGATAATACGTAACGTGTTTTTGAACAATTACCAGCGGATCAATCGAATTGTGAATAAGGAAGTCGTGCAGTCTCGGTACTTCCCCAATTCTGTTTTTCAATTCCACATATGCTTCTCTCAGCAATTTCAAATCGGTGAGGTTGCTCCTGCTAATGGCATTAAACACACGGTTCTTTGCGATTTCTTCAAAGTTCACGGTAGAGACGCCTTTAATATAACTGGTGTCTTTCATGTGGCGCCGGATGTTGTCTTTGTTTTGCGAGCGGTCACCTGATAACGCGATAGGAATCAGGTAATTGTTTTTATAGTTTCCAATAAAATCTATGATGGTAACGTATTCTTTTGAGTTGTGCTTCCGCAGGCCGCGGCCGAGCTGTTGAATAAAGATAATGCTTGATTGCGTTTGGCGCAGCATCACCACTTGGTTAACGCTTGGAATATCAATTCCTTCATTGAAAATATCTACGGTTAGGATATAGTCGAGCAGCCCGTTTTCTAAGCGCTCAACTTGGCGGATCCGCTCCTCTTGAGAGTGATCGCCAGTCAGCGCCACGGTACGCAAGCCCCTCCCATTCAACGCGAGGGACAATTTCTCCGCTTCTTCTTTTCGGCTGCAGAACATCAAGCCTCTAACGCTTTCACCAGAATGCCCGTAGTAATCGATCTTTTGCAGAATGTGGTTGACGCGCTCTTGGGTCACGAGTTTTGAAAACAGCGTAGTTTCGTCAATTACGCCTTCTTCGTACTCCATATCGGTCACGCCAAAATAATGAAACGGGCAAAGCATGTCTTCTTCGAGTGCTTCCTGCAAGCGGATTTCGTAAGCGATGTTGTAGTCAAAAAGCTCGTAGATATTAAAATCGTCCGTTCGTTCAGGAGTCGCTGTCATGCCCATCAAAAATTTCGGTGTGAAATGGTCAATGACCTTCTGATAGGATTTCGCTCCGGCTTTATGCACTTCATCGATCAAAATATAGTCGAAAGCTTCGGGAGCCAATTGACGCAACGTCTCTTCTTTTGAGATCGTTTGGATCGTCGCGAATAGATAACGGGCGTTTGTTTGTCTAGAAGAACCAGACAAAATGCCAAAGTCACTTTCTACGCCTCCTAGAATTTGAACAAAGTCTGATTTGGCTTTTTGCAAAATTTGTTCGCGGTGAACGATAAACAGCATGCGCTTAGGCGCAAAACTGCGCACATCAAAAGCAGATAAGTACGTTTTTCCGGTTCCCGTAGCGGAAATCACTAAGCCTTTGTCATTGCCTGCTTCGCGCACGGTTTGAATTTCTTGAAGCGCTGCTACTTGCATTTTATTCGGCGTGATTTTTAACGCTTCTTCAATCGCATTGGGTTGATAAACTCCTGGAAACTCGGTAACAGTATTTGCTTCTCCACTGTATTGAACTGGGACGTATGTATTTTCGTAATGCACGATCCATTCTTCCGTCAGCGGAATCGAGCTTTCCCAAACATCTTCAAATTGCTCATTAAAGTGATTAACGATTTCTCCGTTTTCAAGAGAAGTCAGTTTGACGTTCCATTCGTAATTTACTTTCAGCGCGTTTGCTGTGAGATTTGAACTCCCGACAATTAAAGAATGGTGCGTGTCGTGGTTAAAGATATATCCTTTGGAATGAAATCCTTTTTTATTGGCCAACCGTACTTCAACGTTCGATATTTTCAAGAGCTCTTTAAAGACCTTGGGTTGATTGAAGTTCAGGAATGTCGATGTTAAGATACGGCCTTTGATGCCTTTTCGATTCAAGTCTAAGAAATGCGATTTCAGCGTTGCTAATCCACTTTCGGTGACGAAGGCCACAGAAAACAAGAAAGACTGACAATGATCGAGTTCTTCGAGTAAGGTGTTTAACACATTTTCTGAAGCGTTATTGACGAGAAGCGTCGGTTTGAAACGCTCTCCACTGTGCTGCGCTTGATCGATAAAGCCTTTGTACAGTGATTCTTGTAGATTTTGGAGTACATTCATATGCTTCCTACCTTTGTGCAACAAATGTGCGCGCTATTTTTTCGATCGCCGGGATATCTGCTGGTGCCCATTGGAGCCCTTCTAACTCATTTGGCTTTAACCATTTGATCGCAATGTGTTCGGTTAATACCGGTTTGCCATTAAGCAAGGTGCAGTAGAACGTCGTTAGATGAACAATGCCAAAATCGTATTCATGGACCGTGTGCTCCACTTGTTCTCCAATCTCAATTTCACAATGCATTTCTTCTTGAATCTCTCGCTGCAACGCCGCTTGCGGTGATTCCCCTTGTTCGATCTTGCCACCTGGAAACTCCCATAGTCCAGGCAAAGCTTTTTCTGTTCCGCGCTGCGCACAGAGAATTTTTTCGCTATCCATTATGACCGCGCCTACGACATGGATGTTTTTCTTCATAGTTGTCTCCTCGCTTTTCTACTTATTTATTCTTCTTATTCTTATATGATCATTTTATTCCTTTAGTTACATTTAATTGAAGTTATCTTATAATTAGATCTATACTAATATCTTCCATCTAGTTATAATCTACGCGTTTTTTAAAGGGATTTCTACCCTTACTTGAAAGGGGCACTGGAAATGACGGATAAGCAAAGTTCGATGAGCGTGAATAAGCATGTGCTAACACACGATTTAAACTTGAGGCAGCTTTCTAATACATCGATTTTCCTCCGAGGGCGACTGTTTGTACTGTCTCCTTCTGCTCAAAACCAGCACAATTGGTTTGATTTGAGCAAGGTAAATGTTGAGCGCTACCAGGAAAAGCCATACAAAGGCTTTTTAATCGTGCGTTTTTTTGACAAGCTATTGGTCGCCGATCTTGACCGTTTTATCCGTGAAATGATGCCGGCAGACTTTTACGTTCTTCCAAGTTCCGGTCGCCCGCATTGGAAATTCAATATCAAATTTTCAAACTCCACTCATTACATCATCAATCAGCAAAATCCTTCGAAACCTTATCCAGTGACAGAGTTTTCCGTAAAACAATTACAAGACTTATTGAATAAAAGAGCTTAAATCTTCTTTTAGATAAAGAGCGCATCAGGACTTTCCTGATGCGCTTTCTTAGTATATCTACGGTTATTCTTCAGTATACTTTCAGGAACGTTAACTATTGACCGAAATTCTCTCAATTCTTTTTCAATCTGCGTATTATAACCTTCCGACTATTTGTAAACTGCAACGATTCTTTATTCCCTATAATAATAAGAACCCTGTTCACTTATCGTGAACAGGGTTCAGCTTCCAAATATGAGATAGTAAATCGTAATTGAAACCACTTAGAAATACCCCAACTTCTTAAGCTCCTCGTAAACGATCCAGGAATATTTCTTTCTCCCGTCGCTGTTCAAATGGTCGGAATCGAGAAAAAGGTCTTTATTGTCTCCGAATCGTGGATCATTCATGTAATTTAAAAAAGGGGCATCGATTTCAAGCGTGTTCAAGTACTGGAAAACCAGCCGATTCATCACGTCTTCATCGAAATGTTCTTGATAAGACTGATGCACCGGCTCCATGGTGAGGACGACTTTGTAGCCTTTCGCTTTGCAATACTCCAGCATTTCCTTCAGCTGCTTCACATTTTGTTCAACGTAATTTTTTTTAGTTGCTTCTCTATATTGGGCTTCTACGTGTTTATACTTTCGTTCCGCATAGTTTTTGCCGTCGTTTGCCCAGGGCTGATGGGAATCCCATCTATAGCTTTTCAACGTGCCTGAGAGCGCAGCGTTGACACTCTTCCCATTTGCCCCCGGCAAATACATGTAACGGTAATAATCCAGCAGCCGGAACGGTTCAATTTCGCTATGATCCAAAATTTCATAATAATTTCCGATGTCCAGAACTTCGAAATTTGCGAAAGTCATCTGCGAAATGGAAATGATGACAACGCCATCCCTTTTAAGATACTCGCCATATTCTTTCAGCAATTTAAAGTCGTATTGAAGCGTCTGTGCAGGAAGGGCCAAGTCCAGATGGGAGAGGCCGGTCGGCTTGAAATAATACCCGTACATGGAATGCGATGCCCCCAGATTGATGATATCTACGGGATGGGGATCCTTCTTGAACGCCAGGATGTCATGGTTGATGTTGTAATCATACGAATCCCCGACAAATTTATTGACCGGGATAAACAGCAGGAAAGCCATCCCGATGATGATTGTTAACTTAATGAATAAACGGCCCATAGCAAATCCTTTCGATGCAGTACTTCTGTTGCCAAACTTGTTGAATCGCCCGCGCAATTTGCATTTCGATTAAAAGCCCCCATAGATGAACCCCTCACCTGAAACACCGAATACCAGGATGGAGACAAGGATCAACACATAAACTGCATATCGGGCGAATGCCGGACGCTGCGACAGCCAGGTCCAGGTGGACGTATTTTTTCGTTCGATGTAATGAAACAGCTGGACAATGACAAAGAAAAAGCCGAAGATCACGAAATCCAGCAGCGAAAACATTTCAGCTGCCTCCAGAATTCCGAATGGGCTCCACGAGCTGAACGTCAAGAACAGCTCGGCATTTTCAAATGCTTCTGCAACGGAATCTGACCGGAAAAACACCCGGGAAAAGCATACCAGCAGGAACGTGATGGCGATCTTCACCCATTTATGCAGCGAGGGATTCCTATCCAAACGGCTAAAGGACGCCATCTTCCCGCGGACGTGTTTCGTATGGTCGCCAAAAACGCGGTAGAATCCGTGGATGAGCCCCCATAACACAAACGTCCAAGCGGCTCCGTGCCAAATGCCGCTGATCAAAAACGTGATCACAATGGCTAAATAAATTTCGCTTCTCTTCTTTTTCCCTTTGCATAACGGAACAAAGATATAATCCCGGAGCCACGCAGAAAGCGTAATGTGCCATCTGTTCCAGAAATCCCCGATCGACACGGCAAAATGCGGCTGCTTGAAGTTTTCCGTCAGTTTGATCCCCAGCATCCTGGCACAGCCGATGGCAATGTCGCTGAGTGCGGAAAAATCGGCGTACAATTGGATCGAGAAGAGAATCGTCCCCAGGACGATTTGCGAACCGGTCGGGTCAGGGCTGTCGAACACATCTGCCACAATCGGCGCCAGCCGGTCTGCAATCAAGGTCTTCTTAAAAAAACCCCAAGCGATCCGCTTCATTCCATAGCTTATGTTTTCATAGTCCAGCGTCTGTTCCACTTTGAATTGCGGAAGCAGTTTCTTCGCACGTTCAATCGGCCCCGCAACCAGTTGCGGGAAAAACGCAAAATAGATGGAAAAATAGCCGTAATGCCGCTCCGCTTTTTGCTTTCCTTTGTAGATGTCCACCAGATAACTGACTGCCTGGAATGTATAAAAAGAAATGGCTAATGGCAGAACAATTTCCTGGTACGGTACGGCATAGTTCCAATTCAGGTATGCCGAGATTGCCCGAACGGAATCGTTTACAAAATTAAAGTATTTAAACCAGCCGAGACAAAACAATAAGACGCAAATGCCCACCAGCATGGCTTTTTTCTTCTGTTCCTTCGTTTCCTGTTTCTCAATAATCCTTCCCGCAACATAAGTGAAAACGGTGCTTGCCAGCAGCAGCACGACAAAGTAGCTGCTCAAAGAAGCGTAAAAACCGTAACTTGCTGCCAGCAACAGCACCCATCTCCACCGATGCGGGATCAGGTAATACGCAAAAACGACGGCTGTGAAAAACAGGAGAAACTCAATTGATATGAAGCTCATAGGATCACCTGATAAAAAGTAAACTTAAGATTTTTCCTAAAGATGAATTATCCCTATTTAGGCAACTCGGAATAAAGGATTTTCCCGAAACCGTTGCGCGGGATTCTCTCGATTCTTATAACCTCAAAGCCCTTTAAGTTTAATTTTCCCTTAATTATTTTTTTAATTTGAAGACGGTCTTCTTGTAAGGTGTAAATGGACAGCCGGTCATCCGCCCCGGCGCAGACGCACTCATGGCCATGCTCATGCAGCAGTCCTTCCACTTCATCCAAGCTGATCCGGCTTCCGGCGACTTTAATGATTCTTTTGAGCCGTCCGGTGATAAAAAAGTAGCCATCCTCATCAACGTAAGCCAAATCACCGGTGTGCAAGATCCCGCTGTTCTCGTCCTTTTTCGAAAGGTCGGCCAATGACTCCGCATATCCTAAAGAAACATTGGGGCCTTTGTAGATCAATTCACCGCTGACATGAGGCGCTGTAATTTTGTTGCCCATATCATCCTGCAGCAAGAGTTCGCCGCCCGGGATGGCAACCCCGATGCTGCCGGCTTTCTCAAGATTCTTTCCAGGCGGCAAATAGCTCATCCGCGCCGTTGCTTCCGTTTGGCCGTACATCATGAAAAATTGGATCCCTTTCCGGTCGCATGCTTCCGCAAATTTGACCGATAGATCCGGGCTTAATTTCCCCCCTGCTTGCGTCAGTTTTTTTAGGCTCGGAAGATCGAACGCTTCAAACTTCAGTCTGTCGAGCATCTCATAGACGAAAGGCACACCGCCAAAAGTCGTTGCTCCTTGCTCTTTGCACAAGTCCCAAAACTCTTTTTTCAGGATGGATGCATCCGTTACAATGACCGTCGCCCCGCAAATGAAATGGCTATTGATGATCGACAGGCCATAGGAGTAATTCATCGGCAGTGTGGTGATGGGTTTATCGTCTGCCTTGATGTCAAGGTACTCCTTTATGGATTCTGCATTTGCGAAGATATTTTCATAACTCAAGCGGACAAATTTGGGGCTTCCCGTACTTCCGGAGGTGGATAAAAGGAGCGCAAGCTGGTCATCCAGATCATGCTGGAAAAATGCCGGGCATTGGAACAAGGTGTAATCCCCGAACACAAATGAACTTTCCGTTATGGCGGAAAGGTCTTGATGATCACTGCTCGCCCAGATGTATGCCGGCTTATAAAGGTCCATCAGCCTTTGCAGCCGGTCCATGGGGATGGATGCATCCAAGAGGACCGGCACCACATGGCCTCTCATAAAGCCGACGTAGCCAAATAAAGATTCCTTATTATTTGAACACAAACAAAAAACGAGCGTTCGTCCACCTGCTGCACCGCAGATCGCGTCCGCAATTTCTGCCATTTCCGTATAGGAGTATTCGCGCTCAGCATACACTGCGGTACGGTTTCCAAACGCCTCAAGTTGTTTGAAATTATTCATTTACAAAATTTACTCCCAGCCGGTTCAATAGCTCCATTCCGGACCGATACGAATTGAACTCTGTCATCCATTCAGCATCCAAGGACACATCAAACGCATCCTCCATCGTAGAAATGAGAATCATATGCCCAAGTGAATCCCATTCATTTGTTTCTCCTAACGCTAAATCTTCACTTACCTCGTCTTCTTCCAAGTCCAACGCTTCCATAAATGCATTTCTATACTTTTCAATATTTTTCATTATGTACGCCCTTTCCATCCTTACTTTCAATTGCCTCTATGTGAAGGTCTTGTTTGCTCAACCAGTTTCGATATCCGATAACTCTCTATGGCAGCTTGTAGATCCATCTGCTTCTTGATTGTCAGCTAGAAATATCTTAATTGAAAATGATTATCATACTCAATTATAATTCCATGAAAAGAAAAGTCAATATGGTAATCTAATGCGATTTTTGTATTTATAACTGAATTCCGAGCTTTTTCTTATACGAATAGTCCCTATAGAACAACGCATCCCTAAAAAGTGACCTTTCCACTTGCTTGAACGCTGGTGCGCATAGCCGCTGTGTTCAAGTGCTTGTCAAGGCAGCAGGAAATTCTTTGTGATCAACGACATTTTTTCTTTCTGCTACAGACAAGAAGCCGTTAAATCATTAAAACGATTTAACGGCTTCTTCTTAACTATTCACCCTACACTTTCCACCTAAGGGTTCATTTCTTTTCCCCTTACAGTCGCTTTTCACGGGCTGCTCAATGCCACCGACTTCCGATAGCATGTGGAACCAGCTTGCCTCCTTACATTCCCTAACAATTTTTTACATGATTTTTATATAAATCGAGTTTCCCCTTAATAATTTCTATCTACTCTATTACTAGATTCAAAAATACATAGTAATGGAGAGATATGGTATGACAAATGCAAATTCCAAAAACGGTTTGAACAGAAGAGATTTCTTAAAAGCGGGAGGAATGGGTGCACTTGCCCTTACTATTGGTTCGACTGGCGTAATTGGCTTCGGTTCAAAGACCCTTGCGGATTCAAGTGTTAATCCAACGAGCGGATTTGGCGGGTACGGCCCTTTAGTGCCGGATCCAAAGGGTATTCTTGATCTTCCAAAAGGCTTTCACTATGAAATCATTTCCAGAGAAGGCGACCTGATGACCGATGGAACGAAGATTCCTGGAGCCTTTGATGGAATGGCAGCTTTTGAAGGAGCTAATAATACAACCATTCTCGTTCGTAATCATGAATTATCGGGAGGTCCGGCATTTGGGAGCAATCCTTACGATGCGAACGCTAATGGTGGTACAACCGCTCTAGTTGTAGGCCCAAATCGCAATGTCAAGAAAGAATATGTTGCATCTTCAGGAACCATCCGAAATTGCGCCGGAGGAGCAACACCTTGGGGAACTTGGTTAACTTGTGAAGAAACACGCACCGAAACACACGGATATGTATTTGAAGTAGATCCACAGCAGCCGGAAAACGACTTGTCCAAAACGCCAATCAAGGAAATGGGGCGTTTCTCTCACGAGGCGTGTGCCATCGACCCTTCGACAGGATATGTATACTTAACCGAAGATTCAAATCCGAGCTACCTTTACCGTTTTATCCCAAATGACTTGAGCCAAAAACCGGGTTCGCTGCAAAAAGGCGGCAAACTATATGCAGCGGCAATTGAAGCGGTAACGGATCCATCAGCAAGCACCTTTAAAACGGGACAAACCTTTAATATTGTTTGGAAGGAACTAGATCCTCATTTATGCCGTGAGGATGCTAAGGCACAAAAATGCATCGAATTCAGCAGACTCGAGGGTGCGTTCTTCCAAGAGGGCGTGTTCTGGTTCGACGACACCTCTGCTGGGGACAAAAAGCTTGGACGCATTTATCGCTATGTTCCTCATACGAATACATTGGAGCTTTTCTATGAGGGAAATGATGCAAGAGAAATGGAATATCCGGATAATATCTGCTGTACGCCGTGGGGAGACCTTTGGTATGCAGAGGATGGTTCGGGCCAGGATCGCATTATGGGAATCACCCCGGAAGGCAAAGTTTATCCTTTTGCCGCTAACCGCCTAAGCGACTCTGAATTGTGCGGTCCAACCTTCTCGCCAGATGGACACACACTTTTCGTCAATATCCAAAGTCCAGGCAAAACCTTTGCCATTTGGGGACCGTTCCAGCGCAGAAACTCTGCACGTGCAAGGGAAATGTCTTATGCTGCCCCTGCGCACCTTGCCCCGCAAGTTTCAGAAAAAGTGGCCAAGGCTGCCGAAGCGCAAGGAATGTCCGTTCTAGAAGCAGCAGCATTTGAAAGACATGGGGTAAAAATGAGTTAAATTGTTTTAC
The DNA here is from genome assembly GCF_042681545.1 of Planococcus chinensis. Classification (NCBI taxonomy): domain Bacteria; kingdom Bacillati; phylum Bacillota; class Bacilli; order Caryophanales; family Caryophanaceae; genus Planococcus; species Planococcus chinensis. The sequence continues at coordinate 188,860 of NZ_JBHUFW010000002.1, read as the reverse complement.
AGAATGCCATAAAAAAGATGTAAGCTAACGCTTTGTATGGTTTACATCTTTTTTTATCAAAGAAAAAGAGCTATCAAAACAATGGAGGTTACTAAATGATACAAAATATAGGAATACCTGGTTTGATTCTTTTACTTGTCATTGCATTAATTATTTTCGGCCCATCCAAGCTGCCTGAAATTGGCCGCGCGTTCGGCACTACTTTAAAAGAGTTTAAAAAATCAACACGTGAGCTGGTATCCGATGATGAGCCAAACAAAGACAAAGCTGAAGCAGAAAAAGAAAAAGCAGTTTAACTAAATAATAGACATTAGAAGATGCAGGTAGCTCCCATGCTTTCATCTTCTTTTTTAGAGGTGATGTAATGGATATCCAAAAGATGGATCTTGTGGACCACTTGAGTGAATTGCGGAAACGCCTGATTATTATCGTTGGCTGTTTTATGGTATTAGTAACTTTGGCTTTAATCTATGTAAAGAATATTTATCTTTGGTTGATCCAAGATTTATCAATAAAATTGGCAGTTCTAGGTCCCAGTGATATTCTGTGGGTTTATTTAATGCTTGCAGCTGTGATTGCATTAGCGGGTACGATCCCGATTGCCGCCCATCAGATTTGGCTATTTGTAAGGCCCGCATTATCCGAAAAAGAGAAAAAAGTAACATTGGCTTATATACCAGCCCTATTTTTTCTTTTTATCGGCGGTATTTCTTTTGGTTATTTCGTCATTTTCCCGTTAGTGTTTCAATTCTTATTATCGCTGTCAGAAGGCATGTTCATGGAATTTTTCACGACAGAGAAATACTTTCGTTTTTTAATTCATATGATCCTGCCCTTCGGTTTTCTATTTGAACTTCCTGTTGTCATTATGTTTTTAACAAGTCTCGGGGTGCTGAATCCCTACCGTTTGCAAAAAGCCAGAAAGTATTCATATTTTATTCTGATTGTAACAGCTGTGCTGATTACGCCTCCAGATTTGCTTTCAGACATACTCGTTATTATCCCGCTGCTGTTTTTATATGAATGCAGTGTTCTATTATCAATGGTAGTTTACCGCCGGAAACAGAAATCAACCTTGCCGGTGGAGTACACTTGAACTGAAACCCTCTAAGAATGCCCACCGGGACAACTGGTGGGCATTCTTTGTTTTGCGGACATTTGCGGGCTCACATACTTCTTTATTCATTCCAAAAACGCCTCGTTGATATAAATTCAATCCTCAGCGCATCTTCGTCCTAGTTATGGATTTCCAATAAAAAATTTCCGATTCGAGTTCTTATTAGAGGGTCCATTAATAAGGGCTCCGTTCAAACTTAAGCGGTCTTTTTCACTCCTATTAATAGCGTTGATTAATCCTCTATTTTCATAACCAAGTGGTATATTTATAAAAAGAAAGTATAAATGAATCTGTTGATGTGATGGCTTATTGACATGTTAGACTAAATAGTTATGAATAAAAAAGGTTAATCTTCAAGAACCCCACCCTTTTGTGGAATATAGGAAAGACTTTTAAATATTAATAAATGTCCAAAGTTAGCAAATGTAAGGATTAGCCGATAACTCATTTTATTTAGGAGGTTAATTATGAGCAAAAATGAGGACCAAACTAATTGGCCAGTCTGGGCAACGGAATCAATTGAAATAGCTGATCCTGATTCCATGTGGTTAGAAAAGGGCAAACAAGAGGAAAAACAGCTTTATGAACTTCTTTCTCCATTTGGAATAGGGCAAGTAATACACATAGGCAGTACTTCCGTTCCTAATCTTCCTGCAAAACCAATCATCGATATAATGGCTGATGTTGATTCATTTGAACGGATCACTGATATTTCTGCGTTGTTATCTAGCTATGACTGGCATTATGTACCTCCCCATTTAGATAATAAAGACTGGAGAAGATTTTTTGTGAAGGTAAAAAACGATAAACGTGTAGCCCATCTTCACTTAATGCTAAAGGGAGAAAAACGATGGGAAAAGCAATTACTTTTCCGTGATAAATTAAGGGATGATCCGCAACTAGTTTTTGAGTATGCCCGTCTCAAGAGTAATCTAGCAAAAGAATTTAATCTTGATCGGGAAGCTTACACGGATGCAAAAACAAAATTTGTTAATCTTGTTCTTCGGTCATGATACACAACAGAATTGTATTTTGTATGAATAAACGGATGGCAAAGGAGTTTGTAGTGGTCTATAGCCATCAGGTACGATTGTTGAGTAAACATTTTAGAAAAGAGTATCGATAATCCTCTACTATCAATACCTGTTTATCAACGCACTAAAGCCGAGCAGACTTCGCTCGGCTTTTTATGTCGTCATTTCTTATGCCCGCCAATCAGACGAGTCCGTGCGATGGCAGTCCCCGCTTCTGTTCCCGAAACCGCCCGGTAGATCGCGGCGTAGCCGTACCTGCTCCGGATATTGTCCATGGCGGCGCCGAGCTTCCGGTTCTCCCACTTGCGCGCCTCAAACAGGCTCAGCTGCATCGACGACTCCTCTTCGAGGTTGCTGATGGACAGGGAAATCTGCCGGACCGGCTTGCCGATGTAGTGTTCGTGGAAAAGCGCCTGGCAGACCCGGTAGATCTGCATCGTTTCGTTCGTCGCTTCATGGATCGAGCGCGACCGGGAGAAGCCGCCGCCGAATGCGGTCTTGCTGTAGCCGACGCCCAGCTGGATCGTCCGGCCGGCGCGCCCTGCCTGCCGCGCGCGCATCGCCACCGCCTCGCACATCTCCAGGATAATCGTCATGATGTCTTCCACTTCTATGTAATCCCGGTACAGGATCTGTCCTTTTCCGTAGCTGACCTGCCCTTCAACGAGCGGCGCGCCTAGTTCTGAGAGGTCGATGCCGTTCGCATGCTGAAAGAGCTGATGGCCCATGATGCCGAACTGCCGCTCGAGCTGTTCCACATCCGCTGCAGCCAGGTCCCCGACCGAAAAGATGCCCATGCCGTTCAGGGTGTGTTCCGTCCGCGACGCAATGCCCCACATCTTGCTGAGGGGCGCGACCGGCCAGAGCTTGGTCGGGACGTCTTCGTAGCCCCACACGGCATAGCCTGTTTTCTTCGCTTCCAGATCAAGGGCGAGCTTCGCCAGCAGCATGTTCGGCCCCACACCGACGGCAGATGGCAGCCCGAACTGGCGGATCAGGGCATCTTGGATATGCCGGATGATAGCCTCCGGACCGCCCCATAATTTTTGGACATGTGTCAGTTCGATAAAGCTCTCGTCTACGCTGTAGACGTGCACGGCTTCTCTTGGCACATACTCCCCCAGCAGCTCGGTGATCGCCATCGAGATTTTCAGGAAGAATTCCATCTTCGGCTCCAGGAGCCGGATCCGCGGGTCTCCCGGAATCTCAAAGAGCCGGGTGCCGGTCCGGACACCGAAGTCCTTTTTCATCCGCGGCGAAGCCGCCAGGACGACACTTCCCTTACGCTCCTGGTTGCCCACCACTGCAATATGCGCTTCCATCGGGTCGAGCCCCGCGTCGATCGCCGCACAGCTTGCGTAAAAACTGCGCATGTCCAAACAGGCAATGACGCGTTCCGGCAGGTCCATTGTCTTCATCATAGCCACCCCTTTAAAAAATAAGAACACTTGTTCTTATTTTATACCACCGATCGGGCCGCGCCAATCCAGTTTTTTGAAAAAAATTTTCGACTGCTGAAAAAAAGAGTGAGTTGTCCCAGGTCTAGAAAAGAATAGACAAAAACAAAAGCCCGGACCGTTTGTCCAGGCTTCCTCTCTTTACTTCTCTTCTCCAAGGACTAGTTCATACATCTTCTTCGGCCGTCCTCGTTTTCCTGAAGGATTTTCTTCTTCCAGGACACGGATCAGCCCCATCTGTTCAAGCTCGCTCAGAATCCGCCTCGAGTTCCGCTCGGTGTTTTTCAGTAGCGAAGTAATCATGTCACTTGTGAATTGGGGAATGTTTTTGAGTTTGATGTATTGATAAATTCTTAATGGAATATGCTCCCGGTACCCGTGCTCTTTCAGCACCTGGTTCCAGAAAGCCGGCAGTGCGATACTCAGCGAGTAGGCCTCCCCTTGGCTGCCAAACTGGCTGGTGAGGATGCCGTCCTCGTCAACATAGATGATTTTCCGGCCATCTTCGATTCCATCATATTCAAAGGCCTGCTGGACATGCTGCTCCGCCCCGTGGATAGTGTAGCCGCTGCCGATGCCGATATTGAAACGGAGCGAGGTCTTCAAGTTGATTTCATCCGCCATCTGGGCAAACGGACGCTCGGAAATCAGCATCTCGTAATCGCCTTGTGTCGTATAGATAAAATGCGTCCCGCTTCCTTTATTAATCAGGGTACCGTTCAGCTTTTTAGCAATCTGCAGGAGTTCCAGCTCAAATTCCAGTTCTTTTTGCTGCTCTTCGAAGTTGTAGACGGCCTTTTTCGGCATTCCGCCTTCTCCGATCAGCTCAAAGCCGACAATGGCCACTTTCTGCTTTTCATACACCTGGCTTTGCCCCCTGGACACCAAGAGGTCCAGCACCGTCCGGATGGCGATTTTGGATGGCACAATTCGGTAGCATGGAATGCCGAGCTTCTGCAGCGCCAGATAGACTTTCAAGAGGCATGTGATCGCCACTTCCGTCTTTCCAGATTTGAAGTTTTCGAAGTGGAACCGGATGATTTCGTCATAATCCTTGTATGTCTGGTAATCCATGAGACTGAATGAAATCTTATCCAGGCGGTACTCGGAGAACAAAGAATTTACCACGGCGCCGTCCACCGTATCCAAACTCATTTTCGACACAAAGCGCCCTTGGTCCTGCATCACCTGCAGGCAGGTGCCGAGCAGCGCCATGCCATGCTGGGGCGGGAACAGAGCTTCCTTATCTGAAATCAACCCCCGCTCCAAGCAATAGTAATAAGGCACTTGCCCAGAAAAGATCCATTGGGTGACGTCATAGCGATGCTTCGCCATAATTCCCGGCAGCTCTTCGGATCCGAAATACTCGAATTCCACCAGTTCAATCCGCGAATCCAGTTCAGCGACTTCCCGTATTATTTGCAAAGAATCCGGAGGGCCTATTGCCCCGATTCGAACTTTCATGAGGTCAGCACCTTTTCATCAAACAGTCTTGGAATCCGGCAGCACGCCTGAATCTTCGTTCAATAGCGGATGGTGGCACGCTACAAAATGATCAGTCAGCAATTCCCGGTATTCCGGCATATCTATTTTACACGTTTCCGTCGCCTTTGGACATCTGGGGTGAAACGGGCAGCCGGAAGGCGGATTACTCGGACTCGGAATCTCTCCTTTTATCAGCTGGTGCTCTTTCCGCAGCCTCGGGTCGGGGATCGGCACCGAATCGAGCAGCGCATGCGTGTACGGATGCAGGGGATTCTCAAACAGCGCGTCGCGCCCTGCGAGCTCCACCATCTTGCCGAGGTACATGACGCCGATCCGGTCGCTGATATGGCGCACGGCCGGTAGTCCGTGGGCGATGAAGATATAGGTCAGGTTCATCTCTTTCTGCAGCTTTTTCAGGAGGTTGAGGATCTGCGCCTGGATGGAAACGTCCAAAGCCGAGACGGCTTCGTCGCAGACAATCACTTTCGGCTTCAGTGCCAGCGCCCGGGCAATGCCGATGCGCTGCCGCTGCCCGCCGCTGAATTCATGCGGGTAAAGCTTCATCTGGTGCTCGCGTAGTCCAACGAGATTCAGCAGTTCTTTCACCTGTTTTTTCAGTTCCTTCCCCGACGCAAGCCCATGGACAACCAGCGGCTCTCCGACCAGCTGCTCGACTGTCATGCGGGGGTTCAAGGAGGAGTAGGGGTCCTGGAAAATCACTTGAAGGTCGCGCCGTGCCGTACGGAGCTCTTCCTGAGTCATGTGCGCGATATCTTCGTTCTGAAAATAGATGTTTCCTTCCGTCGCATCCAAGAGGCCGAGCATCAAGTTGCCGGTCGTCGATTTCCCACAGCCCGACTCGCCGACGATGCCGAGCGTCTCGCCTTTATACACCTTGAAGTTGAGCCCGTCAACCGCCCGTACTTTCGTATTCGTTTTTTTAATGAAGCCTTTTGACATATCAAAATGCTTTTTCAGGTTTTTCACTTCCATGATCACTTGCTCTTCAGTAGCATGCATTGAGATCCCTCCTATCCTTTCACCTTGATGCAGCGCTTAGAATGGTTTTCGGACACATATTCCAAAGTGGGGTGGACTTTTGTGCATTCGATATCCCCAAGTGGGCACCGCGGGTAGAACTTGCAGCCAGATGGCATATTCGTCGGATTTGGAACCGTTCCCTCAATGGAATACAACTCATCCACCACATCATGGATTTTAGGAATGGATGCCATCAACCCTTGTGTGTACGGATGAAGAGGACGCTCGAACAATTCATTGATCGGTGCCTGTTCCACTACTTCCCCGGCGTACATGACGATGACTCGGTCGGCGAGTTCCGCCACAACGCCCAAATCGTGGGTAATGATCATAATGCTCGTATTGGACTTTTCCTTCAAATTTCGAAGCAGTGTCAGAATCTGCGCCTGGATGGTCACATCCAGGGCCGTCGTCGGCTCGTCCGCAATCAGCAGCTTCGGATTGCAGGAAAGGGCCATGGCAATCATGACCCGCTGCCGCATGCCGCCCGACAGCTGATGCGGGAACCGGCCCATCACTTTTTCAGCATCCGGAATCCCAACGGTTTCGAGCATTTCGATGCCTTTGTTCTGCGCCTGCTCTTTGGACAATTTATAATGGAGCATCAGCGTTTCACGCAATTGATAACCGATGGTGAACACCGGATTCAAGGCGGTCATCGGCTCCTGGAAAATCATCGCGATTTCGTTGCCGCGCAGCTGTCGGTATTCTTTTTTGCTCAAATTTCTGAGGTCTTTATCCTCAAATCGAAGGTCGCCGTTGTACACTTCCCCATTCGTAGGCAAAATGCCCATCAAAGCAAGCGACGTGACGCTTTTTCCACTGCCCGATTCCCCGACAATCGCGAGCGTTTCCCCTTTTTCCACATCAAAAGACACGCCATTGACCGTTGAAACATAGCCGTCTTCCGTCTTAAACCGGACCTTTAAATCATCTACACTTAAAAGGCTCTCGCGCATGCCTTCACCTTCTTTCAATTAATCTTTGATTTTCGGATCCAATACATCCCGCAGCCAATCGCCCAGGAAAATCACACCAAGGACCGTTATCGTGATGGCTACCCCCGGAAACGTAGCGACCCACCAGCTCGTAGCGATATATTCGCGTCCATCACTCAGCATCAGGCCCCATGAAACATCGGGCGGCTGTATGCCAAGCCCAAGGAAACTCAGACTCGCTTCCAGAATGATCGTAGTCGCCACATTCAATGTCGCGATGACGATAAAAGAAGAAATGACATTCGGAAGAATGTATTTCATGATAATGCGGAAATCTTTTGCGCCAATCGCCTTGGCAGAACGGACATAGTCCCGTTCTTTGATGCTGAGTGTCTCGCTTCGCACCATGCGGGCATAAACGACCCAGGAGGTTCCGCCAAGAACGAGAATGAGCGTCACGAGGCTCGGCCCCATGACTGCGAGAATGATCAGCATGAAGAGGATATTCGGGATTGCCAGCAGCGCATCTACCGTCCGCATGATGACAAAATCCCATACCTTGCCGTAGTATCCGGCGACCAATCCTAGCGCCATGCCGATTGCACCTGCGAGAAGCACAGCACTGATGCCTATCAAGAGCGAGATGCGCGAACCGTAGATGATCCGGCTTAAAATATCCCGCCCAAGGTTATCGGTTCCGAGAAGAAATTCTGTATTGCCGCCTTCCATCCAGAACGGCGGCAATAGCCGGTTGATGACATCCGTTTTAGCGGGATCGTGCTGTGCAAGCAGCGGAGCGAAAACCGCCATCAGCACTACGGCCACCACAATGATGAGGCCGATCATCCCGGTCTTGCTTCGCAACAGCCGCTTTCCAAGCTTTTTATAAGAGGCCTGGGTTTTAACTTTCCCGCCTTCTGCAACAGGTTCCAATACTTTCGTCAATTCCATGACCTCCTTTAATCATATTTGATGCGAGGATCCAGCAAGCGGTACACCAAATCCGCAATCAGGTTGCTCAATATTACGAAAATCGCAATGATAAACGTAGCTGCCTGAACGACTGCCATATCCCGCAAGTTCACTGACTGAACCAGCAATTGGCCAAGCCCCGGCCAAGCAAACACCGTTTCGGTGATCAGCGTGCCGCCAATCAGCGTTGACGTCTGCAATGCCATGATGGTCACGACCGGAATCAACGCGTTGCGGAACGCGTGCTTGTTGACAATGATTGCCTCGCCAAGCCCTTTGCTTCGGGCTGTACGGATAAAATCCTGCCCCAGTATTTCGAGCATGCTCGAGCGGATCAAGCGCGTCATTTCCGCTGCAATTCCGGTTCCCAGCGTTAAAGCGGGAAGCACCAGGTGGCCCAGCGTCCCCCTGCCGGAAACAGGGAAAAACTGAAATGTTACGGACAGGAGAAGGATCAGCATAATGCCGAGCCAAAAGTTCGGCATCGCTTTCCCCAGCACCGCGCCTCCAGTGATGAATAAATCGAAAAAGCTGTTTCGTTTGACCGCAGACAATATGCCAAGCGGAACCGAAATGATGATGGCCACAATCATGGCCGCAACCGCCAGTTCAAGAGTGGCTGGTAGCCGCTCGAAGATGAGGTTCAGCGCATCTGTGTTATAGCGGAACGAATCCCCGAAATCGCCGGTCACCAAATCTCCCAGGTAATTAAAATACTGCACCATGATCGGATCGTTGAAGCCCATTGCTTCTCTGAGCGAATCCCGCTCGGCATCCGTCGCCGTTTCAGGAAGCATCAAGGAGACCGGGTCACCGGTCACCCTGACCAGCAGAAAGACAATCAATGTGATCAAGATGAGTACAGGAATCGTCTTTAGCAAGCTTTTGAAAAAATACTTCATGTGAAACCTCCCCTATTGAAAAGAAGGGGGCATGCCCCCTTCTTTTACTTCAATGTAATTGAGTCTGCATAGAACATTTCGTTCAAACGCGGTTCGAATTCAAGACGGTCGTTGATGCCTGTGATCGCGTCCAACTGGAACATGTAGATCTGAGGACGGTCTTCCGCAATGAGTTCCTGCGCTTTTTGGTACTGCTGCTCCCGCTCTTCAGGATTCATATTCTGTTCTGCGGCCAATAGCAATTCATTTACTTCCGGGTTGTTGTAATCCGATTCGCCTTTTGCTTCTTCCGTCGTCAAACGGTCAAGAGCCAAAGAAGCGTCGAACATGGAATTTCCGTATCCGATGTAGAACATTTCATTGAATGCCCGTTCTTGGTAGCGCTGGTTGAATGCGCTCCATTCCAGCAATTCCAGGTTCACAGTAATGCCGACTTCTGAAAGCATGGCCGTTACTAATTCAACTGTTTCTTTGTCTTTCAAATAGCGTCCGTTCGGTGCAGCCATTGAAATCTCGAGGCCTTCCGCATAGCCGGCTTCTTCAAGAAGCTGCTTTGCTTTTTCCGGATCGTAAAGCGTTTGCTCGTAAAGGTCAGGGTTTGCTCCTACGTTTCCTGGAGTAACTCGTGTACGTGTAACTGTTCCTGCTCCGCCAAGCAATGAATCGACAATCGCTTGCTTATCAATCGCCAAGTCAATCGCTTCTCTGACTTTCGGATCGCCTGTAACACTATCCGCATCGGTGCGCAATGTAAACATCATGACGCGCTGTGTAGGGGATTGGACAACCGACACGCCTTCCGTATTTTCGATGCGTTCAACGTCTGTAGGCGGGATGTTGACTGCGATATCCACTCCGCCAGTCAGAAGTTCAGAGACGCGTGTCGAATCTTCCGGAATGCTGCGGAAAACCAATTCTTCCCACTTCGGAGCTTCACCAAAGTATTCCGTATTTGCTTCAAGCGTCAAACGATCGTCTTTTTTCCATTCTTTGAATTTGTAAGGACCCGTGCCGACCGGCTGTTCAAGGAACACTTCCCAGCCTTCTGTTTCAATATAATCTTTCGGCAGAATGCTTGAACCCAAGCGAGACAGTCTGTTCAATAGCGCCGGCTCCGGATTTTTCGTGATGATTTCAAATTCATAGTCGCTTACCACTTTCACTTCTTGGATTTGGTTGTAATTCCCGTGCTCAAGGAGCGTATCGTCTTTTGCAATTCTTTCCAGTGTGAATTTCACGTCATCTGCCGTTAGGTCTTCTCCATTATGGAATTTGATGCCTTCTTTCAATTTGAAGGACCATGTTGTGTCATTGACGTTTTCCCAGCTTTCCGCCAAGTCCGGCTGGAAGCCTTCTTCACCTTCGTTGGTTACAAGGTAATTGAACATGTTGACATGGACCGCTTCCGTAGAAGTTGTGTTGTGGTCGTGGATATCAAAAGTGACAATGTCTGTTCCGTTGGCAATAGTCAGTGTTTTGCTGTCGCTTTTCTCAACCGGTTCTTCACCTTCCGCGTTGCTGTTTTCTCCACCGCCTGAACAGCCGGCCAGTACCAGTACCAACACAAGGAACAATGCCCATAAGCTTTTTTTCATTCTTTTTCCCCCTCATTCTTTTTTAAGTAGTTGTATGTCAACAAACCAAGCACCGACATCCCGTAAAGGAATGCTTGTTCATCTACATCAAAGCGCGTATTGTGATTCGGATAAGCGGTCGTTTCCCCGCCCTTCGTGCCGAGTCGGAAGAATACAGATGGCACTTCCTGTGAGAAATAGGCGAAATCTTCCCCGCCCATCGAAGGCAAGCTGATTTTCAATGCATCATTTCCATATAGTTCTTCGATTGTCTCGGTCAACAGCTCTCGTGCATCTCCATCGATTTTAATGGACGGGGTGATAAACTGATAATCCAGTTCGCATTCCCCACCGAAACTTCGGGCGATGCCGGAAGCAATGGCTGCCATCCGTTCCGGCATCTCTTTTCGGGTTTCCGGCTTCAACGTGCGTACCGTCCCTTTTAATAAAACGGAATTGGGAATGATTGTGGCCTTGCTGCCCGCTTCGATCTGTCCGAAGCTCAATACCACCGAGTCGAGCGGGTCAATCTGCCGGCTGACGATTTGCTGGAGCGCCACCAGGATTTGGGCGGATATCATAATCGGGTCGACTGTTTGATGAGGGTGAGCTGCATGCCCGCCCTGACCTTTGACTTCGAGCTCAAAGATGTCAACAGCTGCACAGCTGTAAGGGGCTGTGGTGACTGAAAATTCTCCTGTGTGCAAGGTCGGATGGACGTGGAGGCCTGCCATCAAATCGACCGATGGATTTTGAAGTGCGCCGTCTGCAATCATGGCCGCAGCCCCTTCACCGATTTCTTCCGCCGGCTGGAACAGCAGCTTGAGCGTTCCGCATGGAAGCCCCTTTTCCGAAAACAATTTGGCGACTCCTAGCAGGATGGCCGTATGGGCATCATGTCCGCATGTATGCGCCGCTCCGTCGTTTTGGCTGCGGTAATCCGCCTCAATCTCATCCATCATAGGAAGAGCGTCCATGTCCGCCCTCAATCCGACGACCGGTCCAGGCAATCCGCTTTTCAACAATCCAACTACTCCAGTTCCGCCTACTTGCTCCTGAACTTCATATCCCCATTCCCGTAGCAGCGTCGAAACGATGCCGGCTGTCCGCTTTTCCTGAAAAGACAATTCCGGATTTTTGTGCAAGTCCCGCCGGATAGCCACAATCTCTTCATAAACCGATGAAATCGCTTGGTGCCATTCCGGATGCGTTTCTGCTAAACTCGAAAATTCCCGGCTGCTGCCGACCGATACCGTCATGAAGTCACACTCCCTTCCTTTTCAAATTTCTTGCTGAATTCGAAAATCAGTGCAGCAATCATTTTAATGCCTTCTATATAATCTTCTACGTTGATGTTTTCATTCGGTGCGTGATTGTTCGATTGAAAATTCCCAACGCCGAATGAAGCGGATGGAATGCCAAGCGCTTGGCATAATTCATACATCGGACCAGTCCCTGGAGTATTCGGAATGATGTTCGGTTGTTTATCGCCGTAGCGTTCAGCCACTGCAATCATCGCTTCCACAATGGCTTCGTCCGGCTTCGTGCGCGCTGCCCTTTCCGAACTCGTGACGTGGATCGAAATTTCCTCAAAACCATTCGCATCCAAGTACGCCCTCAATTGCGCCAATACCTTCTCTGGATCTTGCCCCGGCACCAGACGGAAATCCAGTTTCGCTTTTGCCTCTGAAGGCAGTACCGTTTTTGTTCCTTCGCCGGTATATCCGGAGACGATTCCGCAGATATTGCAGGTCGGTTCAAAGATGTGCTTTTCTTTGAGCTTGTGCCCTTCCAAATTTTGCACAAAATTCTCAAGCCCCAGTTTACTCAATGTTGCTTCTTCTTCCAGCCGGTAATGCGAAAGCATTTGCTGGTCCAACTCCGTTATAGGTTCAATATCATCATAAAATCCAGGAATCAGGATTTTTTCGTTTTGGTCTTTCAATGTGTTCAACGCCCAAACCAATTTCCACACCGGACTTTCAATGATGGCGGCTTGTGCGGAGTGCAAGTCAGTGTTTGCGCCTTTTGCCTCGAGTTCGACATACAACATGCCTTTTACACCCAAGCTGACTTGAATGGCTCCGTCTGCGTCACGGTAGCCGAATTCCCAAACACAGCCGTCGGAATGAATCTTCTCTGCGTACTTTTCAGCGAATTCCGGCAGATTCAAGCTACCGATTTCTTCTTCGCCTTCGAAGATGCATTTGATATTGACCGGCAATTCTTCCCCGGCCTGCTGAATCGCATGAAGCGCAGCTAAGCGGGCAATCAGATTCCCTTTATTGTCCGCCACCCCACGCGCAAAAATCTTCCCATCCCGAATGTCCGGTTCAAAAGCAGGCGTTTCCCATAAATCGACCGGATCTTCCGGCTGCACATCGTAGTGGTTATAGAAACTGAGCGTTTTATCCGACTTCCCTTTCATTTCCGCAAAAACGACCGGAAATCCTGAGGTCTCTAATTTTTCTGGCACGATTGAAAAAGCATTTTCAAAAAGCTCATCCAGGTAACGGACCGCTTCCTCCATGCCTCTGTTTTGCGCAGCGACACTTGGTATTTCACAGAATTCTGTCAGCCATTTTATGTACTGATCTCGATTTCGCTCTATAAATTCGTCGATTTTCTCCACTAATGAACCAGCTCCATTCAAATAAAGGAAAATTTCCTTAATGTTTTTTCTAACTTTACACGCGTCTTTAGAAGCATGTCAATACTATTTTCAGTTTATTTTAAATAGATTGATTTATTATTTTATTTGTGATTATGTATAAAGATATGAAGAAGAAAAGGAGAATCTAGCATATGAGTGTATATTACGAGTATTTAAAGCAAAATGAAGAACACATCAAAAAGGATTTACTGAAGTTGGTGAGAGCGGAGTCCCCAAGCCACCGCAAAGAAAAAGTCGATGCGTGCGGAGAAATCTTAAAGGAAATATTCCAAAATAGAATTCAAGGGGATTGGAAGCTTGAAACGTTTTCCCGAAAACCGACTGGAAATCATTTTTTGTTCACGTTAAAAGAGACTTCTTCCAAGCCCCGCATTCTTTTTCTCAGTCATTTTGATACCGTCTGGGAAGTAGGGGCTCTCCCAATCGTCGAAAAGGGCAATGACATTTACGGGCCAGGGATTTTTGACATGAAAGCCGGGCTGCTTTCCTCAATTTGGGCCCTCCGCTCTTTACAGCAAGAAATTGAAGACCTTCCATTTTCACCGGTCTATCTTTTTACAGCAGATGAAGAAATCGGCAGTACTACCTCCCGTTCGGTCATCGAAGAAGTGGCCAAAACTTGTGATGCCGTCTTGGTCATGGAGCCTCCGGTTGCAGGTTCATATGCCTTGAAAACCGAACGCAAAGGGGTCGGCCGCTATACTCTAGGGGTAACAGGAGTCAGCTCCCATGCCGGAAATCATCATGAAGACGGAGTCAGCGCAATCCGGGAGCTCGCACAGCAGATTATCGGATTGGAAGAACTGACCGACTACGCAAACGGTACGACGGTGAATGTGGGCGTCATCAAGGGCGGTACCAGCAGCAACGTGGTTTCTGCTTCTGCAGTGGCTGAAATCGATTTTCGTGTCACATCAAACCAAGAAGCTGAAAAGTTGATCGGCGTACTCGAGAATCTGCAGCCGCACAATCCTTCTGCCGAAATTTCCATCTCGGGCGAATTGAACCGGCCGCCGATGGAAAAAAGCCAAGGCAGCACTCGGCTTTTTGAGAAAGCGCAGCTTGCCGGAAAACGGCTAGGCATGGATATTGAAGGTGCAAAAGCAGGCGGCGGCAGCGATGGCAATTTCACTGCTGCTCTTGGCATCCCGACGCTTGACGGCCTTGGCATTCCAGGGGACGGCCCGCATGCCACTCACGAACACATCCATTTTGACCGCTTCAGCGAGCGCTGTGCTTTGGTAGCGGAGCTTTGCTTGGAAATAGGCAACGATTAAAACCCATTTCGTTTTGCCGATATAATTTAATAACTAAGAAATAGCAAAAGGGCTTTCCACGATACTGGAAAGCCCTTTTGCTATGAATGCTCTTAAGTTTTCTTTGTTTTATTCTGCCTGTCGGAAATCAAGCTGTTCCTTTTAAAGGTATTTCCGGTAATTCGCTCTTAAAAAGATTGTCTCGATCCGGCTTGTAAAAACTTTGGTGTTCAATATTCTTTTGCCGATTAAACGGTTGGCAATTTTTTCGGCTTCCAAAAAACTCAGGTTTAATCCATCTGCAATTTGTTGCGTTTCTAAGTTGACTGGCTTATCGGTTTCTTCTAGGCCTTTTCGGCTTTCTTCCACCACATACCGCAGCACACGCGCCTCTTCGTCCGTCACTTTCCCGGTTTCGAGAAACTTCTCGATAAAATCGCGCTGGTTCACAAAATCCTTCAGCACTTTCGCTGGTTTGAATTGCGGTGTCTTAGAAGCCGGAATGCTGATGGCTTCCCCGGTCTGTGGGTTGCGGCCTTTGCGCTCTTTTTTCTCGGCTACCTGGAAAGCGCCGAAGTCGTTGATCTTCACTTCCTGCCCGTCTGCCAAGGCTTGGGAGATGCCAGCCAGGATTTCGTTGACGGCCTTGCCCGCTTGGTCTTTCGTCAGTTTGCTTTTATGTGAGACTGCCTGGATCAGTTCTTTTTTGTTCATCGTTTTTCCCCCTGTTTGATAAGGCGCCTGCTTTGGGCTGCCTTTTTCTACTGCCCTCCATTATACCTCTTTAAAAGTGGGAATTGTGGAAATAAGGGCTTTCCGGAGGTAGTATAATTCGGTTAAGGAGTTGCTTGCGATGGATGAAAAAGACTGGCTGACCATTGCAGCAATCTATGAAGAGAAGGGCGTCCCGAATCACATCCGATTGGAATCGGCTGAAAATAAACGCTATTTTCTACCAATCTCCCCGCCTCTAACGCTATAATGAAGGCAGGATTCTATGGTAAATACACTCGAAGGTGGTATGGGTTCATGCATACTTTTCGGAAATATAAAAATTCACATCTGCAGGTGCCGGTGAAGGCGCCCCTGCATTTCAACGAAGAGACCGGAAACGCAGAAAGAGCGGTGCTGACCGCGAAGCTGAAGACCATTTTTTCGGAAGCGAAAGAGCAGCAGCGCGCGGTCGTTTTCCTATGCATCGGCTCAGACCGCTACATCGGGGATTCGCTCGGACCGCTGATCGGCAGCATGCTGGTGGAGAACGGCGTTTCACATCCCGTATACGGCACCTTGGAAGAACCGGTCCACGCCTTTAATTTGAAAAACGCCTTGAAGGACATCCAAAAGAAAAACAGCAATCCGCTCGTCATTAGCATTGACGCGAGCCTCGGCACGAAAGAACAGGTGGGTGATGTGCTGTTCAACGAAGGCCCGCTGGTTCCGGGAAAGGCGCTGGAGAAAATGCTCCCGGAAGTAGGCGACTATCACTTCCAAGGCATCGTCAATTACCTCGACCCGCTGCCGAGCTCCCAGTTTTTGAATGACACGCGTCTCCATACGGTCATGAAACTGGCCAAGCTTATTACGCAGTTCATCCTCGACAGCGACAACGAACAGTAAAAGGGATTCCGCCATTCTTGGGGGAATCCCTTTCAGACTGTAGACAAAGTCTAATTTGAATGAATAGAGATGCATAAGCCCGACCGGGCTGGCCACTTCGCTTTCCGTGGGCTCGGCTTCAGCCGCTTCCCTCGCTTCGCTCAGTCCAGGGTCTTCAGCTCGAGCTTGGCCCAGAGGAGTCTCGTGGCCAGCACGGTCGGGAGCGTCATCTGTATCAAAAAGACGAGAGTAGGACTCTAATTCTGCTTGGACCTGCTAGGAACAAGCAGCTGGCTTCAGGATCCGCAACGGAAGGCGGCGAGCAAGTTGGCCGAAGGCAGTTCGGCCAACTTGTTTGCGACGAAGCAGCGCAGCGATGCAGGAGCACCGGTTTTCCCTGCGGGATAGCGAAGTGCCGAAATCCACTCGGACGCCAGTCAATGCTTGACCGAAGCTTGCGAGGGCAAGTATTTGCGACGAGCTTGCGCAGGAGCACAGGTTCTTAGTTAGTTTGGCGCGAGCCCGCGGAAAGCGTCCGCCTGAAGTGGAGGATCCCAACACAGCTTTCGTTAGTTTTATTCATCTACTTGAAAAATTATTCTTTTGTCTACAAGCTCAAAGGGATTCCGCCATTCTTGGCGGAATCCCTTTTTGTGTTAGATCGCTCCTGTGATGAACGCCACCGCGATGATGGCGAGACAGCAGATAAATGCCCATTTGAATGCGAACTTCTGCAGTTCGCCGATGTCCTTCTGCACCATGCCGGCAACCAGCAGCGTGGAAGCGACCAGCGGGCTCAGGAAATGGATCGGCTGGCCCAGAACAGACGCCCGGGCAATTTCCAGCGGGCTGACGCCGTATGCGGCTCCCGCTTCTGCCAAGATCGGCAGGACGCCGAAATAATAGGCATCATTCGAAAGCGCAAACGTGAACGGCATGCTCGTGATTGCCACGACCAGCGGATAGTACGAGCCGACGGACGCCGGTATGATCGAAATCAGCGAATTGGAGATGGCATCGACCATCTGCGTTCCGGAAAAGATGCCCGAGAAGATCCCGGCTGCAAACACCAGCACGACCACGGTAATGGCATTTCCGGAATGCGCCAGAATCCGTTCTTTTTGCAGGTCCAAATTCGGGTAGTTGATTGCCGCAGCCAGGACAAACCCGATCAGGAAGCTGATCGGTGCCGGCAATAGGCCCATTACCAGGACCGTCATGATGGTGACAGCCAACACCAGGTTGACCCAGATCAGCTTCGGCCGCTTCAAGTCGTTTTCCAGCGCATGGGTGGCGGCGACTTGCAGCATGCTTTCCGAACCGGCCGGAATCTTCTCCACAGAGATGATGCCAAGCCGTGCCCGTTCTTTCTTGCCCATCAGATACGCGACGCCCAGAATGCTGAGCATCCCCGCCAGCATCGTCGGCAGGATCGGAATGAAGAATTCATTGGCATCGAGGCCAAGCGAGGCGATCGCCCGTGTGGCCGGCCCGCCCCACGGCGTCATGCCGCTGACGATACTGACTGACAATACCGAGATGGTCGCCAGCACCAAGGGGTTCATCCCCAAGCGCAGGTAAAGTGCGAGCATCGCTGAGATGGTGATCATATGTGTCGTCGTCCCATCTCCGTCCAAAGACGCAATCATTGCAATGACGGCTGTGCCCAGTGCGATTTTCACCGGGTCCCCTTTGACCAGTTTCATGACTTTATTGATCAGCGGATCAAACAAGCCCGCATCGATCAGAATGCCAAAGAACAAAATCGCGAACAACAATAACGCCGCGGACGGCGCAACCTGCTTCAACCCATCCATCATCATGCCGCCAAGCCCCGACCAGAACCCGCCGATCAGCGCAAAGACAATCGGCACCACGACCAATGCCGCCACCGGCGACAGCTTTTTCGCCATAATCAGATACGTAAAGACAACAACCATCGACACCCCTAAAAATGTAAGAATAACAATTACCCCCTTCGAATGTATTCGCTTACAATTACCGGAAATCTGTCACGAATGTTGATTCGTTAACAATTTGAATTAGTTATAAGAATATTTCATCTACTCCAATAAGTAAAATAGATAAATCTTATCAGAAATCAACAAAAAAACTTATAACCTATTTTCTGTCCGCTATTAAAAAGAAGGGCGCTCATTGAGGAAGTCGATGAATTTCTGCACCGTCGACAATTTCAGGAATTCCTGGTTGTACATCAGCCACGTATCCCGCGTCACCGGTTCGCCGTTCTCATAGAACAGCGGGTATTTGTAGAGCTCGTCTGAAGGACGCAGGCAGATCTCCGGCAAGATGGCGATGCCCAGATCGTTTTTCACCATTTCTTTGCAGGTCTCCTGCCGGTCGGTTTCCATGGTGATCATCGGCGGCTCGACGTAGCGGTTATGCCACCATTTGCTGATGATGTCCTTCAGCGAACTGTCCGTCTTGTAATTGATGAAAGGCAGTTCCGGCACTTGCTTCATGTCCACTTCTTTCTTGGAAATCAGAAACAATTGCTCGGTCTGCAGCAAGGTCTTCGCCCCTGTCCAATTGTAATCGCCGCGAAGGATGCCCAAGTGGACGCCTGACGAATTGAGCAGCCCCATGATATCCGCGCTCCATCCCGTGTTGACGCTGAATTGGACATTCGGATGGGCCGTCAAAAACTCCTTTAACAGCGGCGGCAGTTTGTATTGCGCAAAATTGCTCGAAACGCCGAGACGGATTGTGCCCCGGATTTCCTGCTGCATGTTCTGAAGGTAATCTTTAGTGTTTTGCAGCTTCGTGACCATTTCCTCTGCATATTGTGCCAGGTAGATCCCTTCCGAAGTCAGCTCAATTCCCTTTTTCGTCTTGAAGAAAAGCTTTGTCCCGACTTCTTTTTCGAGGTTTTTCAGGCGGTATGTCAGGGCCGGCTGCGAGATGTACAGCCGTTCCGAGGCGCGGCTGATATTTTTTTCTTCATATAAGACCTGCATCGCTTCCCAATCTTTTTCATCCATTTCGATCACTCCATCTATGTTATAAGTATTTTCGATAAGGTATCGAATAAAATATCTATTTCACTTATGACTCAAATTACCATACTCTGTTTTTAGAAGCAATAGAATTTTCAGAAAGGTGGTTCATCCGATGAAAGTGCCGATTGCCGTGATGCGCGGCGGAACCAGCAAGGGAGTCTTTATCAATTACGAGGAAATGCCGGAGGACCGTGTGCTTTGGGACAGCTTCCTGCTCGATATCATGGGAAGCCCCGACCAGCGGCAAATCGACGGCCTGGGCGGAGGCAATTCCCTCACCAGCAAAGCCGCCATCATCAAAAAGTCGGAGATGAATGGAATCGACGTGGACTATACGTTTGCGCAGGTCAGCATCGAAAACCAGCTGGTCGATTTCAAGGGGAATTGTGGGAACATCTCGTCTGCCGTGGGCCCGTATGCCATTGAACAAGGGCTTGTGGCAGCCGTGGCGCCGGTGACGGTGGTCCGGATCTTCAACACGAACACGCAGAAAGTGATCATCGCGGAAGTCGAAGTGGAAAATGGACGGGTGAAAACGGAAGGACATTGCGAAATCCCCGGCGTTCCGGGGACCGGCTCACCGATCTACTTGTCGTTTACCGATGCGCAAGGCGCCGTCACCGGCAAGCTGTTCCCGACCGGCAACCCGGTTGACCGGATCGAAACACGGAACGGCCCGATTGACGTGTCCATCATCGATGTCGCCAATCCCCTCGTTTTTGTGAGAGCAGAAGACGTCGGATTGACCGGCTCCGAATTGCCGCATGACTTCACCGCGGAAAAGCTGGCGGAATTGGAAGAGATCCGCTCAGCCGCCGCTGAAATGTGCCTGTTTTCAACGAAAGAGGAAGCGACCGTGAAATCGCCCGCCGTGCCGAAAATGACGATCATCGCACCTCCCGAAACGTATTTCGACGTCAACGGTGTGGAACGGAAAGCGGACGGAATGGATTGCCGCATCCGCATGATGTCGATGCAAAAGCCGCACCAGGCCTTGGCCATCACCGGCGCCATCTGTACCACGGCCGGCGCCTTTTTAAAAGACACGATTCTAAGCGACGTCATCGAAGTCGAAAACACCGTCCTGCGCTTAGGCCACCCGTCCGGCATTATTGAAACGAAAGTGGACATGATTGCGGGACATATCAGCAACATCAAAGTCGTACGCACCGCCCGCATGATCCTGGAAGGGTTTGTCTACACGAAGCATAATTATGTGTACAGCAAGTCGCTAGCGTGAGGAACGTCCCTTAAAGCGGCAGTTTTTGTGGGCAGGACATCAAAAAGGCTTTCCGGTTTCCCGGAAAGCCTTTTCTTCATTTTTAATTTTACATCAAAGATTTTTGGATTTTACGTGGTTCAAAAAAATCGCCAGTATAAGGATAATACCAGTGATGACGTTTTGCCAGTACGACGAGACGTTTGCCAAGCTTAATCCATTTTGCAGTACCGCGATGAACAAGACACCTAATGCGGTTCCCGCTACTCCGCCAACGCCGCCTTTGAAACTTGTTCCTCCGAGCAACACTGCAGCCGCAACAAGCAATTCCGTACTGGTCCCGATTGTCGGGGCAGCAGAAGCCAATCTTCCAGTTTCGATGATGCCGGCCAATGCTGCAAACATGGCGCTGATTGCGTAAACTACTGTAATCACCAGTGTGACGTTAATGCCAGACAGCTTCGCCGTGTGAGGGTTGCCCCCGACGATGTAGATGGAACGGCCAAAACTGGTGTATTTTAAGAACAAAAACGAAGCGAGGAAAACAACCAGCATGATAATGATCGGATACGGAACTGCCCCAAGCTTTCCGTTGCCCAGAGCCATGATTAGCGGATACTCGGATACATATTTTGTTTCCCCGTTCGTCCAAACAAAAACGATTCCCCTAAACAGCGACAAGGTGCCTAAGGTGACGACAAAGAAATTTAATCCGACTTTTCCGATCAATAGGCCATTGATGAGAAAACCGATCGCTGTAATCGCCGCAATGGTTACGACGATGCTAAGTATTTGCGACATTCCAGTAGACAGCAAAGTTACGAGCATGACGCCGCTCAATGCCATCGTAGAGCCAACCGACAAATCGAATCCGGCTGTCAACAGCACCAGCGTCATGGCCATGGCCATGATCCATATGCCGGAACTTGCGGTGAGCAGGTTGATCCAGTTCTGGACTGTGAGGAATGCCGGGTTGATGATGCTCACGATAATGCACAGGAGAATCAGCAGCGGCCCAATTCCGGCAAACTTCAATAATAACTGCTTGTAGTTCATCTTTTTCGGGCTGACTTCTTCGACGGTTTTTAAGGTAGTTTCAGTATCCATATTTACCTCCGTTCTAATCGTTACCTGTGGCGTAGTACATGATATTTTCTTCGGTAACTTCATGGTTGTTTAAAATCGTTTTCAGTTCGCCCCTGAACATGACGCCGACCCGGTCTGCGACTCCTACCACCTCTTGCAAATCGGAGGATGAAATGATGACTGTTAATCCTTCATCTGAAAGTTTTCGGAGCAGGTGATAGATTTCCGATTTTGCTCCGACATCGATGCCGCGCGTCGGTTCATCCAGCAAAAGCACCTGCGGCCCAATTGATAATGCTCTTCCTAAAATCACTTTCTGCTGGTTGCCTCCGGACAAATGTTCGATGTGTGTATGGACGGAAGCGGTTTTCACTCCTAAATCGGCTATGATCTTTTCAACAACTTCCTCTTCTTTTTTCCGGTTCACCAATCCGAGCAAGGACTTCCGGGACCGGACGCCCAGAACAGCATTTTCAAACACGGATAAATGGCCGATGATCCCTTCGGATTTCCTTTCAGCAGGAATCAGGGTGACTCCCCTTTTCAATGCTTCTACCGGACTTTGGCAAGGGTACGATTCTCCAGCCAAATCAATCTGTCCGTCGGATTCCATGTCGCCTACCAGCGCCCGCAGAATTTCACTTCTTCCGCAGCCCACCAATCCTGAAAAAACGAAGATCTCTCCTTTTCGGATATTGATATCCAAAGCTTTGTTGGCGGAGTTCTTTATTTTCAGCTCTTTGATGCAGACCATGACATTCGCGTGCTGCGCTTGTTTTTTATTTGGAAAAAGATTCGACAATTCTCTTCCAACCATCGACGATATAATCTCTTCTTCGGTCCAGTGCGGCGGGACAAGCCTAGTTATATAATGGGAATCCCGCAGTACGATGATCTCATCGCATATCTTCAAGTATTCCTTCAATTTGTGTGAGATGAAAATGACGATATTGTCGTTTGCCTTGAACTCCTGCAGCAATTCGAACACTAAATCAGTCTGGTCGTCTGTCAACGAACTGGTTGCTTCATCCAAAAGCAGGATGGTGGGCTCTGTCGCCAAGGCTTTTGCTATAGACACCAATTGCTGCTGATCCGGGGATAACTTTCCGGCTTTTTCTTTCACATTCAGGTCCAGCCCGAGCTTGTTCAGATAAAAAGAAGTTTTTTTCTCTTTTTCCTTCCAGTTCACAAACCACTTTCCGCTTTCATTTACAATGACATTTTCCGCGATCGACAACTCTTCCACCAAAGACGGCTCTTGCGTTACCATGGCAATCTTTTGGCGCCGTGCACTTTTAATGGAGGTAATGGGTTCATTCCTGACTTTGACTTCACCTTCACTCGCTTTTTCGATTCCTGTCAAAAGCTTCAGCAGTGTGGATTTTCCTGAACCGTTTTCTCCTGCCAACCCAAGGATGGTCCCCCATTTGATTGAGAAGTTTATGCTTGAAAGCGCCTTGACTCCGGGATAGAATTTGGAGATGTTATTGAATTCAATCGCGTCTTCGCTTCTTTTCATCGCCTTCACTCCCATTGTTCCTTAGTCAGCTGATATTGAATTCAGCTCTTCTTCCCATGAAACAAAATCTTCCGTGTCTTTATTGACCATCGGAACCGGAATCACGATTTCTTTGGGCAACTCTTCCAGTTTTTTGCCTTCGTTAAGATGTTGGTTCAGGAAGTCGACTGCTTCAACGCCTGCTTTGATGGGATTCAAATTGAATGTCGCATGCACTTTTCCTTGTTCAATCGCTTCAATGCCACTTTTTTCAGCGTTCACGCCGATGATCATGACTCCTTTATCAGGGTCTTCTTCATATAAGGTTTTGTTGGCGTTTTTAATAGCCTGTGCCGCTCCAATTGCGGTCTCGTCATTGTAAGTGAAAACGGCCCGAACATTCGGATTTTTCGTGAGGATATTGGCCATGATTGGTGCTGCCCCGGCGATATTATCAGTCGGGTTGTCCTGTTGTTCCACCCATTTGAGGTTATCGTAGTTTTCCGTTTCTTCTTTGAACTTTGACATAACGAAGATATTTCCAGGCACCGGAATGGCCATGCCGATTCCTGCCACTTCCACTTCCTGGCCTTTGAATGTTTCAGCAAAAACCTTTGCCGCTTCTGTAGCGGAAGCACCCCGGTCAAAGATCACCTGGCTTGTCAGGTTATAGCCCTCCCCGCCTTTAGCCACATTGAAATCCACACCAAGCACCGGGATGTTTTTGGCGATTGCGCGGTCAAGCGCCGGTTGGACGGTATTTGCATCCAGCGGCCACACGATGAGTGCATCCACATTTTGTGTCAGCAGATTATCGATGGTGCCCACTTGCTTGCTGGGATCCCCTTGACTATCGATGCCGATCACTTCAAATCCTTGTTTTTCTCCACTGGTTTTAATTGCTTCGTACCAATTTTTCACCGTATTGTTTGAACCCGCCGGGATGGATACGCCTATTTTCAGTGCATCGCTCCCTGAAGCAGTATTTTCAGATCCACAAGCCGACAGAATAAGCACCAGAATCATACAGGTAGCAACGAAAAAGTGTCTTTTGTTTTTCATAAGCTGGCCACTCCCCACGTTTCAATTTGTGTTGTGTTAAAAAATGAGCCGGCAAACCACTATAGGTGAAAACATTCGCCAGCTCATCCTTATTCAACTGGTCAGACCGTCTGTCTCAGCTTTTGAGTTTTTTCCATATCCACCGTACCCCGTTGCGCGTCCGTGAATGCCACTTTATATTGTTCCAGCGCCACCTGTTCCGATACGTAACCGCATCTCACATCAAATGCCACTTGTTCAACCTTTCGATCTGCCGGATTGCCGTAGCCTCCGCCTCCGCCAGCCAATTGTTTGTACACGGTTTGTTTAGGAATGTCGGAAATCAGGTCTTTGACATGGCCCACATATTTTCCATCGTTCGGATAAAGCAGTTCGATTGTATTGATGCTTCCAGGCTTCCCGCCCAATATGCCCGGTGCTCGTGTGTCTTCTGTGCCGCCGTCACCAAAAATGCTGGCTTGGCCGCCATCGTCCAAGAAAGTGAAAGTTGTTTCTACACCCAGGCCGCCCCGCCATTGTCCGGCACCGGCAGAATCTTGGCTGTATTCATATTTCGTCAGGAAAACCGGATTAACCATTTCAAACATTTCGGGATCTTGGGCAGCCAAAGCCCCCCCGGAAGCGATCAATCCGATATGATCGTATCCGTCTGTTCCATAAGTGCCGCCGCTTCCGCCTTTCGTGCCATTCAATAAAATATCCACATACGGCATCTGTCGTCTGGAATCATAGCCATTTACAATGGCACACAATAAAGTATTCCAGCCTGCGGTGATTCGTTCAGGAAGCGCCTCCTGCAGGGCCAGCATGATCACTGAACATACCTGGTCGCTCAAATGGTTTCCGAAACCTGTGGCAGCAGGGTACTTGGGATTGAGCATGGTTCCTTCAGGGACTTTCAGCGTAATGCATCGCTGAACAGCCTCGTTGTGAGCGATTTCCTGCTCGCTCAACATGAAGAACGTAATCATCACGGAAGAGAGCGTGACAGGATACGGCGCGTTCACGTACCCTTTTGTTTGAGGGGAAGTCCCTTCAAAATCAAAGGTGATGTGTTCATCGTCCACTTGTATGTCGACTTTGATGATCATCTCCGCGTTATGGTCATGGCCATCGTCTCGAACTTTCCATGACGCTTTGTAATTGCCGTTAGGCATGCCTTTGATGATTTTCTTCGCCATCTTTTCAGTAGAGTTAAAGATCTCTTCGACAGCCTCATAAATCACCTGTTTTGAATATTGTTCAAACAACACTTTCAATTCTCTTTCACCAACCGTGCAGCCTCCCACCATCGCATGGATGTCATCCCCGACCACCGGCAACCTGACGTTCCCGATGACCAGATCCCACACATCATACCGGAGCTTCCCTTTTTCATAGATTTTCAGCGGGGGAATCCGCAAGCCCTCCTGCCATAAATCGGTGGCGTTCGGATTATAGGAGCCTGGAACCGCGCCCCCGACATCCGCCTGGTGAGCTGTGATAACAGTCCAAGCCACACATTCGTCATTATAAAAAACAGGTTTCAGCACTTTCCAGTCCGAGTTTTGGTTGCCCCCGGTAAACGGATCGTTATGGAGGAAGACATCCCCTTCATAAACGTCATCTCCAAAATATTTCACCACTTCTTTGACGCCTGGACTCGCCGCATATCCAAGAATCGGGATGTATTCTGTCTGCTCGATCAAGTTCCCTTGGAAATCATAAATTCCCAATGAAAAGTCTCGTCCTTCCACAAGCAAAGGGGAATGCGCACTTCGTTCAATGACAACCCCCATCTGGCGTCCAATGGCTTTCAAACGGTTTGACAATATTGAGACTAGGATTTGATCCATACTTTTTCCTCCTCATGTGCTTGAAGTGCATGGGCTGAATCTCTGATGATGAAGTTGCCGTGTTTGTTCAAATCGACATTGAAACCGGTTGGCACTACAATCGTCGTCGTCGTCAACTCAATAATTGCCGGTCCTTGTAGAGCGGCTCCCGCTTTCATCATTTCACCATCGTAAACATCCGTTTCGAGCAATTGTTTCGTCACCGGATCAAAGACCTTGCGTGTGTTTTTCGGCTGGACTTCCTCATTTTCGCCCACTTCGTCTATTGTCTGCGCTTTGAATTCCGATTGTTTGCCTTTGCATGTCAGTCGGATATTCATGATTTCAAGATCACTGTTCAGTAAGCTGAAGCCAAAGAGCCTTTCATGTCCAGCGTGGAATTTGCCAGCGACTTCCGCTTTGTTGTCATTGCTCATATCTTCTTCATCAATTTCAATGGTCACTTCATAGTGCTGGCCAAGATATCTCATATCCAATCCGTAGACCAACGCACTTTCTTCCTCTTTCACGCCTTCATTCGACAAGGCTTTCAGTCCAAGCGCTCTGTCTTCACTCAACACGTCCATGATTTCGTCCAAGCTCGCAGACTTCCAGTTTTTGTTGTAGGTTTTCACGTAATCATGTCGCAGGTTGGATGCGAGCATCCCTACCGCACAAAGCACTGAAGAGAATTTAGGGACGATGATTTCCTTGATGTCCAGTTCTTTTGCAATCATGGCTGCATGCACCGGACCGGCGCCTCCAGCTACTATCAGTGGGAATGAACGGGGATCATGGCCCTGCAGGACGGTCGCTTCCTTGATGCCGTTTGCCATATTCAGATTGGAGATTTCATAAATTCCGAGTGCCGCCTCTTCAATGCTCAACCCGAGCGGTTTGGCCACATGTTCCGACACCGCTTGCCGTGCTTTTTCCAGGTTCAGCGAAATGCCCCCACCCAGGAAAAAATCAGGGTTCAGATAGCCCAACACCAGATCGGCATCAGAACATGTTGGCAATTCACCGCCGCGGTCATAACATGCAGGACCAGGAACGGCTGTAGCGCTTTGCGGTCCGACTTTCAATAAGCCTCCGTCATCAATCCACGCTATGCTTCCTCCACCGGAACCGATTGTATGAATATCCGCCATCGGCAAGGAAATGAGGTTGCGTTTTACTTCTCCCTCTTTTTTGATGCTTACTTCTCCTTTGTCGATGATGGAAGCTTCAAAAGAGGTCCCTCCCATATCGACGACAATGGCGTCATTGAACCCGCTCGTTTTGGCAAACACACTGCCCGCTACCGGTCCTCCTGCAGGTCCGGATAACACCGTAGTCGCCGGGACTTCAACCACATTCAGCGGATTAGTTACCCCACCATTGGACTGCATGATTAGCAGTTCACCCTCAAAATGGAGGCTGCGCAATTTATCGACAAGGTGGCCGATATAATTTTTAAGGATAGGGCCGACATACGAATTCATCGCAACCGTACTTACGCGGTTATAAAGTCTCACAACAGATGCCACATCCGTGGAAATCGATACGAATGCATCCGGCATCAATTCCTCTACGTATTGCTTCGCCAACAGCTCATTTTGGGGATTGGCATAAGAATGCATAAAGCAAATGGCGACAGAGGAAATCCCTTCTTCCTTGAACAGCTCGACCGCATTTTTCAAATCTTCTTTGGTGACTTCAGTCAAAACCTTTCCATCCAGGTGCGTTCTTTCTTTTGCCCCGTATATCAAGTGTCTAGGAACCAAAGGTTTCGGAGCTGCATATTTATTATCGTAAAGGTGTTCCTTGCTACGTACGCCACGGCGCATTTGTAGAACATCCCTGAAACCTTCTGTTGTGATCAAACCGGTTTTAGCTCCTTTGTCAGTTAAAACCGCATTGGTTGTTACGGTCGTTCCATGAACGATCAAACCGGTCTGCTCCAATAGCTGCTGAGCAGTCAGATTGAATTTTGCAGCAATGTTGCCGATACCGGTCAGCACGCCTTCCGATGGATCATGGGGTGTTGTCAATACCTTTTCAACCAACTGCTGGTCGTTTTCGGAATTCAAGAATAGAAAGTCAGTGAAAGTACCGCCAACGTCAATGCCCATTGTAAATTTTGACATAATGTAATCCCCCTTAAAGTTTAATGATGTCGTATGTGCCTCGGCTGAGTGATTCCGCTCCATCTTTCGTAATGATAAAAACATCAGCAATACTGACCCCATATTGCTCCTGCTTGTCTGAATAATTCGGATGCACACTAACAACCATATCTTCTTCGAACAAGCTTGTATCGTCGTCCGTCAAAATCGGCAAATCATGATCCACGCCAATTCCGTGCCCATGCCAGATTCCCATGTTCACATCCAGTTTCTCCGTATGTTTGTAGATGATTTTCGCTACGGTATTGATCGGAATGCCCGGCTTCAACGTCTGCTGAATTTCTTTGATAGCGTTTACACAAGACTGTGCAAGCTTCATTTCTTCCTCGGAAACCTCACCCACTGTGAACAATCCGGCTTTTTCGACCCAATAGCCGTTTTCATCAATCAGTTCCACGTATGCGGTCACTAATGAGTTGTTCGTGATTTTTTCAGAAGTAGGCTTTCTTAAGAAGTAAGGCCCTTCTTCTACGAAAATCAAAGTGTCGATGGCGCCTTTTGCACGCGCAACTTTTTCAATGTCGGCAGCGATTTCTGCGGAAGTTCTTCCAGGTCTGATGGCGGTCTTGAATTCATCAAAGCTTTCAAGGGCTAACGCATAAGATTGGCGAATTCCTTCTTGCTCGTCGGGAGACTTAATGCCTTTGATTTTTTCGATATTTCGGGTGATATCTAACACCTCGGCATCCACCAGATTTTTCAACATGGAACTTTGGCTGCTGCTCATCATCGATTCAAGTCCAACAACCCCTACTTTTTTCGGTTCA
Source organism: Planococcus chinensis (assembly GCF_042681545.1). NCBI lineage: Bacteria > Bacillati > Bacillota > Bacilli > Caryophanales > Caryophanaceae > Planococcus > Planococcus chinensis. The sequence goes on along the minus strand of NZ_JBHUFW010000002.1, from coordinate 160,177 downwards.
TACGAGTTGATCAGTTCCCCAATCTGTTGATACAAATCAGCTTCTGAGTGAATGACGTCCCCTGTCCCCAGGAACCTCGCGTCATCAACAAATCCCATCTTTTTCGCTAAATAACTATCTGCTCTTGTAGTGTAATAAGCAATCGGTTTCTGTCCCTTGGCATAAACGATGAAACCCGGTCTGAGAATTGGATAATATCCGCCAAAATAATAAAGGAATCCATATTGAGTGATAATCCCTTTCCCATAGACAACGACAACGTCCAACTTTTCAGTTTCCATTAATGAATCCAGTTGATTCCATCGATATTTTACAGCATTTTTTTCATTGTAAGTTTCCACCATGTTATTCGTCATTTCGCTCTCCCCTTCGCTAATTTAATGACATCAATGTAATGAATTTTGTATTTCCTGATTTTACAGAAAATTCTGTACATCGATTTGACTACAATGTATGATAGAAGAATATTAAAGTCAATAAAGTTTCATGTAAAAAAAACTTACAAGAATTTTTTCGCCTTCATTAATCTTATTTGAGTAAAATATTAAGGGGAGATTTTATGGAACTGTTCACTAAATTGAAAGATTTTGAATTGCAGTCGGTGCCTCTGCAGATTGCAACTGCAATCCAAAAGCAAATATACAAGCAGGATTTGAAACCCGGTGATCGTTTACCGAAACAAGAAGAACTGGCAGATTTCTTTGCGGTAAGTAGACCTACCATTAGAGAAGCACTGGACTTATTAATTGAGTCCCAGTTGATACAAAGGGAATCTCCAAAATCTAAAAGCTATGTCATCGCCAACTTCCATCCAGATAAAGCATTAAAAAGTGTACAAGACATTATATTACTATCATTAACTTTCAATACCTTAACTAAGTGGGAACTCTTTGCAATCAGAGAAATGATTGAAATTCCTTGTGCAGCATTAGCAGCGAAAAACCGAACTGAAGAAGATATACAGGAATTGGAGAGGTTGCTGCCAACTTCAGAGATTCTCAACAAGAGTGTCCCGGAAATTTTTGAGGCGGATGCCAGATTCCACATCAAGCTGGCCGAGTGCACCCGGAATCCATTAGCTAAGACCTTAGTAGAATCTTTGGTCTATGCATACTTCAAATTGGACATTTTTATCAGCGAAGCTGAGAAGCACTCTATAATAGATGGATTACCAGAACTTTTCGAAGCAATAAAAAACGGAGATGAAGAAGAGTCAGTAAAGAAAATGAAGGAGCATATGGACCATTTCAAGTACTATCACAAAAACTGAGGGTGGTATTTGGGTTAATCGCTGCTTCAACGTAAAATCAATCTTTTTATCTCCATTTCAAATTCATTAATATGCAAAAAGGACTTCCCGCTTTTGTGGGAAGTCCTTTACTTTCTAACCTATTTCATTCCGATGGAATCAGATTTTGCAATTGCTTTTTCCACTTCTTTACCGAGCACTTCAATGCAGATACGGATGCTGTTCTTCAGATCCTCATGCGACCAGCTCGGTATCTTGCCGTGCTGAATCGCCAGTTCATGGGAAGCCGGGATGTGGATGAATCCGGAAGGGATTAGGCGGTCCTGTGCTTTCGCGTAGCGGAGCCCTTCATACATGACGTTATTGCAGAGATACGTGCCGGCGGTATTGGATACTTCTGCCGGGAAGCCTTTCTCCTGCAGCTTGTTGACCATGGCGCGGATTGGCAGTGTGGAGAAATAAGCAGGTACACTGCCTTCGGCAATCGGTTCGTCTACAGGAATATGCCCTTCATTGTCGGCATCGCCGTCTTTGACATTGACAGCAACGCGTTCAGGCGTGATCTTGTAGCGGCCGCCTGCCAAGCCGAGCGAAATGACCGCATCGGGACGTGTGTCCTCGATATGCGCTAACAGCTCCTTGCCTGACGAATTGAAATCGACGGACATGATCCTCCCCACGATTTTGTATCCGCCAATCGTTTGACCGTCGAGTTCTTCAACAATCTTCATCGTCGGATTCACCGTGAATTTCAGGAATGGTTCGAAACCGGTCAGCAATAGTTTTTTCATGATTGGTCCTCCTCCAGCTCAAACTCGGCAGGATGCAGGTTTTGCTCAAGGATAATCTTCAGCCCCCACACTCCTAGCTGATAGGCATCAGCAAGTTTGCCCTTTTGTTTCCTTTGGTTATACCATATTTTACAGCGCCTTCACCAGTCCGTCGTCCGCGAGCAGGGTCTGTCCCGTTACGTAAGTGTTTGTACCTGTCTAGTAGATTTTTGCAGATGGGCCGGCCGCTCATCATTTACTCGTATCTACTGTATTCCCTTGTGTTCCTGGGATTTCGAATCGTTCTATAGAGTACTCACGTGATGCTGTTGATGCTTATCTGCAATCTTAATACATTAATTTATATATGGAAGCACGGTAAAAAGACTCCCTGTTCAAAGGGAGTCTGAGTGTCTTCAATGTCAGAGCCACAACCGAAACAATCCTTCATTAACTCCCAGGTTATACATATAATACAACCCGAACGCGGCGCTCAACAGCCCAGCGAACTGGATCAACGGCTTGTTGACTGATGCCTTGTTCTTGCTCATGACGAACGGGATGCCGATGACGGTGTTGAACAGGAGCATGCTGACGATCGTCCCGAAGCCGAATACCAGGATATAGCCCGCTCCCTGCCAGATGCTGTCGACGGTGCTCATCGTCAGGAGGATCATGGCGGCGCTGCCGGCAAGGCCGTGGATAAAGCCCATGAACAAGGGCTTGCGGTAATGGAATTTGCCGCCTGCTCCCGCTTCCGTTTGGCGGTGTGTCCCTTTCTTATGCAGGATTGCCGCCACGCCGAAATAGACGAGCATGATGCCGACGAGGAACTCGAGGCTCATCGCCCATTTGTCGGTGATGCTGATTTTGAGAACAATGAGAAGCAAACCGGTCACGAGCAGTGTGCTGGTGTGTCCGATGCCCCAAAAGACGCCGACCAGCGACGATTTCCAGAGCTTTTTGCTTTCACTTGCCAGCGTCGAGACGCCGATGATGTGGTCAGGCTCGAGCGCATGTTTGATGCCAAGGACAAAGCCGATGGCCAGGATGGACCATAGATTTAACTCGCCCATGCTTATAACCCCACGTCGCTGTATTTCAGCCCGAACTGTGCGCCTGCTTCTTTCTGCACTTCAAGGAACACATCGCGCAGCGGAACGCCATGCGAGATTGCCGCTCGTTTCACGTCTTCAAATTCCGGCGACAGCTTGAGGATTTCGCCTTCGAGCATGCCGACTTTTACCGTAACCGGGCCGTATGCTGTGTCGACGGCCTTGAAATCGCGCTCGAGGATGCGGCGCGTCCACTCCGTCTTGCGGACGCCGAATGTGCTCGTTTCGCGCAGCAGGATGTCTTCGAGCTTAAAGGCGTGCTCCGGCTTCGCGAGGACGGTTATGAGCGTGCCGGGGCGGCTTTTCTTCATGGCGACCGGCGTGTAATAGACGTCAAGCGCCCCTTCTGCAAGCAGCTTTTCCATGACATAGCCGAGCGTTTCGCCGGTTGTGTCGTCGAGCTGGCATTCGAGGACGGAGATCTTCTCGCGTGCTGCAGCCGGCTCTTCGTTGAAGAGGACCGCCCGGATGACGTTCGGGTGTTCGAAATTCTTTTTGCCCGCGCCATAGCCGATGTTCTCAATGGCAAGCGCCGGCAGCTGGCCGTATTCGCTGGCCAGCGCTTTGACGAATGCTGCGCCGGTCGGCGTTGTCAGTTCGCCGCGCACATGGAAGTCCGCGAGCGGCACGCCTTTCAGGATTTCGGCAGTCGCCGGAGCCGGGATCGGGTAGAGGCCGTGGGCGATCATGATCTTACCGTGGCCGGTCGGAACCGGTGAAGAGATGATGCGGTCGACGGCCAGGCTTTCAATCGCCAGGCAGACGCCGATGATGTCGATGATCGAGTCCATGCCGCCCACTTCGTGGAAATGCACTTCTTCCGGGTCCATGCCGTGGATCTTCCCTTCGGCTTCCGCGATGACGCCGAACACCGCCAGGCTCCGCTGTTTGACGCGCGGCGCAAGGCTGCTGTCCCGGATCATCCCGAGGATGGTCGATGCTTTCCGGTGCGAATGCGAATGGTGGCCGTCGTCGTGTGCATGCTCGTGGCCGTGCTCGTCGAGGTGGCTGTGCGAGTGGCTGTGGGAATGTGTATGGCTATGGCCGTGGTCGTGCGAATGATCATCTAAATGGGCATGCGAATGGCTGTGCCCGTGCGAATGGCCCACGCCGTGTTCATGGGAGTGCCCATCGCCTTCCGACTCTTCAAACTGCAGGTCGAGCAGTTTGGCGGAGATGCCGCGCTTGTCGACTTGTTTGACGTTCAGGGTGAACGGGTCGATCGGCAGTTTTTTCAGTTCATCGCTGATATAGGCGATGTCCGCTCCCAGGTCGATGAGCGCTGACAGCGTCATGTCGCCCGAGATGCCGGACTGGCAGTCAAGATATAGGACTTTCATGGTGGACCCCCTCGGAAACTAGTTTCATAATCATGGCAGCCTGGTAGGCGGCGCCGAAGCCGTTGTCGATGTTGACGACGCTCATGCCGGATGCACACGAGCTCATCATGGCGAGGAGCGGTGTGATGCCTTCGAGATGCGCCCCGTAGCCGATGGATGTCGGGACGGCGATGACCGGACGCTCGACGAGGCCGCCGACGACGCTCGGAAGCGCCCCTTCCATCCCGGCGACGACGATCAGTACGCTCGCCCGGGTGATTTCATCGCGGTACGCAAGCAGCCGGTCGATGCCGGCGACGCCGACGTCATAAAGCCGCCGGACATTGCAGCCCATCCATTCCGCGGTAAGGGCCGCTTCTTCCGCCACAAAAAGGTCGGACGTGCCGGCAGCCAGCACCATCACCTGCCCGCCGAATGCCAGTTCCGGCTTGCCCACTGTCAGGATGCGGGAGATCCGGTCGTATTCGGCTTCCGGAAACAATCCCAGCAGATGCTCCGCTTTTTCAGCATCCAGGCGGGTCACCATGACCTTTCCGTGCCGGTCGATCAGTTTGCCCATGATCGGTCCGATGTGTTCGATGGCTTTGCCTTCCCCGTAGATGACTTCCGGGAAGCCCTGCCGTTTTTCTCTGTCGTAATCCACTTTGCTGAAACCCAAGTCTTCGAAATTCTCCATGTTCTCACCTGCTGTCTTAGTCTTGGAAAAAGGCTCCGTGCGCCCATTCCAGAATGCTTCTTGGCATAGAAACGAACCCGTCCCATCCAGGACGGGTCCGCAAGGGTCAGTTCGCTTCCGCTTCGAGCTGTTCGTCGCTCAGCACTTCGTTCATGCTGCCTGTGCGGTAGCCGCGGAGGTCGATGGAAATGTACTTGAATCCGAGTGAAGTCAGTTTCAATAGGATCGGTTCGCGGTGCTCTAAGAGCCCGGCCATCTCTTCCGCTGCCACTTCGATGCGGGCGGTGTGTTCATGATGGCGGACGCGGACCATGCCGAACCCGAGCTTGCCGATGAATTTCTCCGCTTCGTCGACTTGGCGGATCTTCTCCTTGTCGAGGCGGATGCCATACGGGATGCGGGACGCCAGGCTGCACGATGCCGGTTTGTTCCATACCGGAAGCGCCAGTTCTTTCGACAGTTCACGCACTTCGCGCTTGTAGAGATCTGCTTCCTGCAGGACGCTGCGCGCGCCTGCTTCCGTGCGTGCACGGAGGCCGGGTCTGAAATCGTCCAGGTCGTCCATGATCATGCCATCGAGCACGTAATCGTAGCCCAGTTTTTCAGCCAGCCCGTTCAGGTGGCTGTATAGGAGCTTCTTGCTGTGGTACCAGCTGTCCGGCGTATTCGCCGCGACGCCTTCGTCTTCAAGTTCCTTGATCTCAGCCTCCAGGACGTTCGCCCCGAGCTCTTTTGCCAAATTAACGGCACCTGCGAATTCCTCTTTGCGGAACAATTCCGATGCCACAACGACGGCAAGGACGTTGTCGTTTCCGAGTTCCTGTTGCGCGCGCTTTAATACAAGTGCGCTGTCCACGCCGCCGGAGAAGGCGACGATGACGCGGTTCATGCCTTTCAGGATTTCACCGAGCTTGTTGTTCTTTTCGATAGTGGTTGTCATAACTTCCGCCTCGTTTCGTTTTAGTTTATTCGACCGTTACGGTTTCTTCGACATACGGGATGGTCAATGGGCCAAGCGGCAGCACCGCGATGGTCATGTCTTCGCCGTATTTCTTCTTCAATTCTTCGATAGTCGCTTCAATGTCGTGCGTCGGCTTGAGCATGGTGCTCTCCACCTGTTCGTCGGTCAGCTTCGAGTAGACGAAGACGTCCGCCCATACCTGGATGACGGCCTGTTTCTGCACCTGCCACTGGTCGAACAGCTTGAAGTCCGGATTGTTGATCATGTCGAGCAGCTCCTGCGGCGAATTCGCCATCTCGAAGATTTTCGAATAATTGCCGTGGTCCGGCAGCCCATCCGAGCATTCGGAGGCGATGATGATCGAGCCGCCTTTTTTAACGATCTTATGCGCGGCGCTCATGCCTTTGACTGCCTGGTACAGGTTCTGGTCAAGCGGATAGCCCGAATTGGACGCGATGACGACGTCAAAGCGCTCGTCGCAGCGGAGCATCGCGTGCTCTTTGGCAAACGCGCAGCCCCGGTCGTGCGCTTCAAAAAGTTCGCCGGCGAAGATGGCCGTGATGTCCTTCTCTCGGTTCAGTGTCACGTTGAGCATGAAATCCGGCTTGCACATGCCGTTGATCTCGCGCGTCATATCCTGTACCGGGTTGTCGACCATATTGCCCCAAGTTGCGAGCGGGTCGCCGATCATCCGGGCATTGTGGAACGTCATAATGGTCTCGATGCCCGCGATGCCCGGCATCATGCCTTTCGGTCCGCCGGAAAAGCCCGCAAAGAAATGGGGTTCAATGAAACCGGTGACGATTTTGAAGTCCGATTCGACGTAATCCTTGTTCAGGTAGACATCACAGCCGAAGCGGCTGTGGCCGACTTTGATCAGTGTTTCCTTGTCGTGGCAATGGTTGTTGACGATGCGGATGTTGTCGACCACCCATTCGCCGAGCATGCCCACGAATTCCTCGCGGGTCTGGTCGCGGTGGGTGCCGGTGCCGTTGATGATGACAAAATTTTCATGCGGCACGTGGTCCAATTCCTCAATCAGCGCCGGCACCAGGATGTGGTTAGGCGTCGGGCGCGTGATATCGGAGATGACGATCGATACGATGTCCGTCGCCTTCACGGATTCACGGAGCGGCTTCGAATTGATCGGATTGCGGAGCGCTTCCCGGATCGCTTCACGGTCATTTTCCATTTTCGGCAGATTTTTCGGTTCGATGACAAATGCATTGTCGGGAAGATCCAACATGATGCCGTCTTTTCCATAGAGCAGTTCTGTTTTCATACGGGATGCCTCGCTTTGCCGGTAGATTTTGTTCAGGTGCAAAATAACACGTGATCCCCCTATCGGAAATAGGGGGATGACAGGTTCTTTAATTGTCGATGACTTCTTTGGTCTTCACGTTTCTTGGTGCAGCTTCCACTTCATCCACCCGGCCGTCAATGCCTCTTTTACGCTGGTAACGGTCCATCAGGATTACCCCGATCGGGCACAGCAATGCAGTGGTGATGGTCGAGATGGAGATCTGGGCGGTTGCGATAGGCACGATGCTTTCAAGCTGTGCATATTCCGCTGCCGACATCGCGCCTGAACTTACGGCTACCGCAGCGGCTGCCAGGATCGCTGCAGGCGTCGCTGCCGCATTTCCGGCTGTCGAAGATTCCGCCACCGGTGCGATAAAGCTTTTTTCCTTGAAGATCTTGAATGCCAGTATGCCAAGAGCTGCTGTTACAAAGAATGTCAGGAATGCAAGCGCAAGGCCGCCAGCCAGAACTTCCGGATTGAAGAAGTTGGCCAGGTTCATGCCGGCTCCGAGGGCGAACGCGAAGAACGGAATCGTGATCGTTTCACCCGGCTTCAGGAATTCGCGGATTTTCGGATCCAAGTTCCCCAGAAGCATGCCGATTGCAAGCGGCAGCAAGACCGCGATGAACGAGATGACCGGGAACGCAGTACCCATCAGGCCAAGCGCCACCAAGGTGAAGAACGGGCCATCGTTAAGCGACAGGATCGACAAGCCGCCGACATCCGAACGGTTGCCGTATTGTCCCGTCAATGCCGCATAAAGTCCGCCGTTGCTGTTGGTCATGCCGGCGATGATGGCGAGTGTCGAAAGGCCGAGGAGGCCGTGCCATGGATCGAAGAAGAAACCGAACGCCACCCCGACAACGACGCCGCCAAGGTATTTGGAGCCGGTCAAAATCGCTCCTTTTTTCAGCGCCTTGGCACCGACTTTCATATTCATCTGGCTCCCGATGGAGAACAGGAACAGAGCAATCAGCACCAGGGCACCGTCTTTGAACAATTCCTGGGAGAATCCGCCAATCCGAAGGAATTCATAAAATCCGTCTTCGGTCGGTGCCGCACCCAGCCACTTCAGGATGCTTTGGACAAACGGCAAATGAAGCTGGTCAATTGTATTCAATGTGGCGCCAAGCAGCAACGGAACGACCATCAGGCCGCCGGGAACTTTTTCAATGGTATCTTTGATGTTCATACTTCTAACCTCCCTTTAATGTGTGTGTTTTGGTAAAAATATGCACGAACAACCTGTTCGGCACTGGATTCCAGCAATTCCTCGGCCCTTTCAAAGGCTTCGGCTAAAGTCATGGGCCCGTTGACGATGCTGTGTATGCTAACCACGCCGTGCTTATGCAGGACGCCCGCCCCTTCTCCGACACTTCCTGCCAGGATGATGGTCGGGACGTTTTGGCTGCCGGCCCGCTGCGCCACCCCGAGCGGCGTCTTGCCGAAAGCCGTCTGGCGGTCGACCTGCCCTTCCCCGGTAATGACCAGATCTGTGCCTGCCAGTTTCTGATCGAGCTGGATATAATCCAGAACGACATCGACGCCCCGTTTCACGGTCACCGGGAAGAACGCCTGGAACGCGCCGCCGATGCCCCCGGCAGCGCCTGCACCGGCCAAATCGTGCAGCCGGATACCGGTCGCTTCCAATATCCGGTCCGCCCAGTGGACAAGGTTCCGGTCAAGCAGCTCCACCTGTTCCAGATCCGCCCCTTTCTGCGGCCCGAAGACGTGCGACGCCCCGTCCGGGCCGATCAGCGGGTTCTGCACATCCGAAGCAATGATGAATGTGCTTTCGCTGATGCGTGCATCAAGCGAGCCGGTATCGATCCGGCTGACATCCGAAAGCGCCCCTCCGCCAAAGCCGATTTCATCGCCTTCGGAATCGAGGATGTTGAGGCCGAGCGCCTGCAGCATCCCGGCGCCCCCGTCATTGGTGGCAGAACCGCCAAGGCCGACGATAAAGTTTGTAAACCCGTCGTCAAGTGCATGGCGGATCAATTCGCCCGTTCCGTAAGTGGTGGCTTTCAGTGGAGAAAGTCCATTTTCCGGAACCAGGTGCAGGCCGGATGCTGATGCCATTTCCACCACACACGTCTTGCCGTCCCCCAATATGCCATAAGCGGCTTCGGCAGGCTGGTTCAACGGGCCGGTTACTTCCACCCTCCGGATCTTTCCGCCGGTCGCAGCCACCAGCGTCTCCATGGTACCTTCCCCGCCGTCGCCGATCGGAAGCTGGACGGTCTCCGCTTCCGGAAATGCTTTGAGAATGCCTCTATTGATTGCGCTTGCCGCTTGGACAGCGGTCAAGCTTCCCTTGAATGAATCAGGTGCTATGATGATTTTCATCGAATCCCCCCTCCGGAAGCGCTTTCATAAACATAGTCTAAATTATAAGAATATTGACTCGATTCGTCTATGGCTGTACCATCTAAAGATATATGTTACTGAACCGTTTTTGTTGTGCATGTTAACTAAAAAAGGAGATCATTTATGCAAATGCTTACCAAGAAAATCGCGAATGAAATCGTCCGGGAGACTTCTCTCCGTCTTCACCGCAACGTCAATATCATGAATACCGAAGGGATTATCCTTTCGGCTATGGACAAGTCAAGGATCGGGGCAATCCACGAAGGGGCTTTGAAAGTATTGGAAACAAAAAAAATGCTCGTGATCCACGAAGGCGAGGAACTGAAAGGCGCACAGCCGGGCATCAACCTGCCCATCGTCTTCCAGGACCATATTATCGGAGTAATCGGCATTACAGGCGTGCCTGCTGAACTGGAGGAAATCGGCGAACTGGTCAAGATGACCACGGAGCTGATGATCAAACAGGCATTCATGGATTCCCAGATGGAATGGCAGCAGCGTACAAAGGAAACCGTGGTCGATCAATTGCTGAAAAGGTCGCCCTCGTTCACCTCCGTCCAGGAGAACCTCGGCTTGCTCGGCTTCACGCTGACACCGCCCTTCACATCGGTCATCGTCCAGATAGCGGAACGTTCAGCCGCCAACCGCACCATCATCCAGGCAATTGAAGGGATGCTCGGACAACAGCGGGCGCTGGTCAGCTTTATCAATGTCAATCGCCTGTTCATCGGCTTGAATGGCATCGAAGGGAATGAAGCAGACGAGGCGATCCAGGCGCTTCAAGAGCTGCTGAAAAAACTGGATGTCCGTTTCCGGATGGCTTACAGCCTTCCTTTTCATCATCTTCATCAATTCAATCAATCTTATAAAGACTGCGAAATCGCACTCGCGATCAGCGGAAAGGATAAAGAATGCGTCTCTTTTTCCCATATCGAAGTGAAATCCCTGTTTTACCAAGTGGATGCCGACATCGCCGACCGTTTTGCCCACCGGGTACTGAAGAATTTCGATGAAGCGAAAGCCGAGACGCTGGGTGCCTTTTTCGCCAACAACTTGAACATCCAGCAGACTGCGGACGCCCTGTACCTCCACCGCAATACCTTGATCTACCGGTTGAAGAAAATTGTCGAAGATACAGGCCATGACCCGAAGAACTTCGAGGATGCCCTGATTCTGCAAGTTGCGCTTTGGATTTTTCAGAAAGAGCAGCGGGATTAAAATCCTTAATACTATTAATAAGGAAACAAATGAAAAAAGGGCTTCCCAGTTTCCCGGGAAGCCCTTTCGCTTTTCTATTTCTGCAGCCGCTCAACAAACTCGTTGAGCCGCTCCAATCCATTGATGTTGCTGTTGCAGGTTTCATTGTCCAGACAGACGTAATTGCCGCGTTTGACGAACTGGTCCTGCCCGGAGCTTTTCGTTTTCGCCGTGAACAGGCCGACTTCGCTGTGGCGGTTGCAGATTGTGCAGACGCCTTTTTTATGGCTGCGCGTCATCGTGCCGTGGATGCCTTCAAAGCGGCCGTCCTTTTCGGCGACGAGGTACATCAGCGTCGAGCTTTCGGTCCAGGCGATGTAGGAGAGCTTCTTGAAATCGAGCGCCTCCAGCTTCGGCCCTTTCAGTTTTTTCGCTTTCGGGAACAGCTTCTTGAGGCTTTGTTCCGTCACGGTTTTGAAAGGGATGACGTAAGGTTGGAGTTGTTCCAGGAACGCCTCCGCTTCAGCGGTCTCCTTCACTTTGGCGAGCGGATTGAGCACCGCTTTCTGCTCTTCGGTAAGCTGGGGGAACAGCTTGAAGACCTTCTCGTGCGCCAAGTGGCGGAGCACGTTCAGCACTTCGGCGTCGTTTCCGGTCGCCTGCCCCGAGACGAGGATGCCCGCCTGTTCCTTGATAAAATTGAATTGGTCATTGCGGATGAACGCCTCCGGAAGATCCGTTGCGTTCCCGGTTCTGCCGGATGATTCTTTGACATGGATCATATGCTACACTCCTTATTCGTTGGGTTGTACGGAATATATAGAAGCAAGCCGTGTATCGGCGCATCCATGCGGGCGATGGGTCATTTCAAGTCTGCCCCACACAAATTATCGCCTTCCCGGATACCAGGCTTTGCATGAGTGAGTGCTGACGCTGACAATAGATTTTTGATTGCCACCTTATACCACCACCTTTAACGTTCTGTTAGGTCTAATGATACTTGATATCGAGGCCGTTTTCCATTGAAGGGATTAGCGGCTGAGCACCGGATTCCCTTTTTGACCGGCCCATAAATCGCTCGCTTCGATTGCGGTGGCGAGCCCGAGCAGCCGGTGCTCTTCGCCTTTTTGCGCCATGAACTGGACGCCGATCGGCAGGCCGGCATCCGACACATGGACGGGAAGGGATACCGCAGGCTGCCCTGTCAGGTTCGCAAGCTGCGTATACGGCGTATACGTCAAGCTCGGCAGGAACATCTCATAGATTATGTCCTGCTGGCGCTGCATCGTGCCGGCTTTCGCCCATTGCTCGAGGAGCGCCCCCTTCGATTCGGCGGAATGCGTCAGTTCGCCGATCTTCGGCGCCGTGAACGCGGTCGCCGGCGTCAAGTAGAAGTCATACGTGCGGTGCAGCGAAGCCATCTTGGCCGCGGCTGCGTCCCACGAAGCAAGGCTCGCAGAATAATCAGCTGCTGACACGTTCCTGCCGGCTTCACTGAGGAGCCACGATTCGATCTCCATATCGTACGCCGTCATCGGGCGCCCCATCGCGTTTTCAAGGGTCCGCGTGAGGAGCGCCATCTCGCCGCTGTTCATCAAGTAATAGTCCTGCATGAGCCGGACGCCGTCAATGCCGTTGTGGACCTCTTCCACTTCATGCCCGGCGTCGATGAGCCAGCACACAGTTTTCTGCAGCGCTCTTTTCGCATCTTCGGACACCGGCGTGCCGACGGGCGACTCCAGCGTAAAAGCGATTTTCAGCCCCGTTTCCGGAACTTTCAACGCGTCCGTATATTTCCCGGGAAATAGCGGCGCCTGGAACGCGGCTTCCGGCTGGACCGTCTGCAGTATATCAAGCAATGTTGCACTGTCACGTACCGTGCGGGTCAGGGCAAAATCGATCGATGCCCCTTGCCACTGCCTCCCGGCGCCGGGCCCGACCGGTGTCCGGCCGCGGGTCGGCTTCAATCCGAACAGGCCTGTGAACGATGCGGGGATGCGGATCGAGCCTCCCCCGTCGCTTGCTCCGGCAAACGGCACGATGCCGGATGCCACCGCTGCAGCCGCGCCGCCGCTTGAGCCGCCCGGCGAGAATTCTGGGTTCCACGGGTTGCGGGAAGCACCGTACAGTTCGGGTTCACTGATGTTCTTCAAGCCGAATTCCGGCGTGTTCGTGTGCCCGACAACCGAAACGCCCGACGATTTCAATTTCGAAACGAAATGGGAATCGTGCTTTGCAACAGAACCTTCCAGCAGCTTGGAACCCGCAGTCAACGGCTCGCCTTCAAAGGACTGCGAAATGTTCTTCAACGCCATCGGCACGCCGGCAAAAGGACCGGCTTTATTGGCATCCAGCTCTCTCATCGCCGCTTCCTGCCGTGTGGACGTGAATGCGTTCACTTTAGGGTTCAATTCTTTCAGCCGTTCGAAGCTCAGCGCGAGCAGTTCGGCCGCAGTCGTCTCTTTTTTCGCGATTCCCTCCGCCATCGCAGTAGCGTCGAGTGTCAGGTATGTAGGTAAATCCATGGGTTCCTCCAGTCCGGCCAATCGCTGGCCTGTATGGTGCATACCGGAATTGTATCATTGCAGGCGCCCGGAAGAAAATCGATTCTGGGAATAAAATTCCATAACTGGTAGAATGGAAGGAGTTCTTTGGAAAACCGACTTAAGGAGTGAATCTATGAAACAGACAGCGGCCACCGCTTTGATCAGCATCGCGATCCTCACTTTGATCGGGATCACCGGTTTCCTGTTCATCCAGAATGGGGCGTCGGAAGAGGAGGAGCGCCCTGCAGCAGCCGGCGAGGCGAAGAGCCGAATCCAGCCGGCGGTGTTCGACGGCGTCGGCACCATCGAGGAGCCGTCCGGCACGATGAACGAAGCCAAGCTGCAGTTCTTCCTCCATGAAATGACGCACAGCAAGGTCTATGCCGAGGACAAATGGGGCGAAGCGCGGCCGATCAGCCAGGAAAACATCGACCGCCTGCTTGAGGTCGTCGAAGCGAGCGACTTCAAGGACCGGGCGTATTACCGCCGGACGCTTGAGGAATGGCGGGACGGCGACTTCGTGAATGCCGTCGATGTCCACAACAAGATTTGGCACCTCCACGGCGGCACGATCGGCAAGGCCACCCGGCTGATGACCCAGGAGGAAGAAGCCGCTTATATCCAAGCCCATTTTTCACAGTGAAGGAGCTCTGCCGCGCAGGGCTTTTTCCTTTTGCTACGCGTATCAGCTGAGCGTGCTCCCTCCTTTTCCCGCGGCTCTAAAAAGAAGTTGACAAGCTCAGGGAACAGGCGTATTTTTTAGCTTATCACCAAACAAATTCAACAACCTTTAAAATCGCTGAATCGTTTTACGAGCGGGGGAACCATTTCCGATAGCTGCAGCTATCTCGGGGTGAATCTTATTTGTGTAAGAAGGGATACTCTTGGTCCCTAATCCGACAGCTAACTCCGCAAGCGTTGAAACTGTAAAGAGGAAGGCCATAGGGAACCCCTAAGACCGTTCTATTTGGAATGGTCTTTTTTAATTCTTCCATTCCGGCGGCAGCGGCCAAGGCGAAAATTTCTGTGAAAGAAGGACACTCATATCATGAGAAAGCTCACCAAAAAGAAAATCAAGATTTCACCTCCGCTCCTGATCTCGGGCAGCTTTCTGCTCCTGATCTTTGTGGGGACGCTGTTGCTGAAATTGCCCGCCGCCACGACCGTGCCGATTTCCTGGACCGACGCCATCTTCGTCGCCACGTCGGCGACGACGGTGACGGGATTGAGCGTTTTCGACCCCGGGTCGGTTTTGACCGGCTTCGGGGAAGGCGTCCTGCTCGTGCTGATCCAGTTCGGGGGCATCGGGCTCATGGCGTTCGCCATGGCCGTCCTGATGATGTTCCGGAAAAAAATCGGCCTCCAAAACCGGCTTTATTTGAAGGAAGCGTATTCCCAGTACTCGTTCGGCGGCATCATCCGGCTGGTCAAGTACATCCTGATCTTCGCGTTCACCGCCGAAGGCATCGGGATTGTTGCCCTGACGTTGTACTGGATTCCGGAGTACGGGCTTGCGGATGCCCTGCACCTCAGCATCTTCCATGTCATTTCCGCATTCAACAACGCCGGGTTCTCGCTGTTTCCGGACAATCTCGTCGGCCAGCAAAGCGATCCGTTTGTCCTTCTGCTGCTGTCAACCCTGTTCATCGTCGGAGGCATCGGCTTCACGGTCGTGGTCGACGTCTTTCAAAAAAAGGGCTTCCGCCACTGGTCCCTCCATACGAAATTGATGATCACTGGGACGGTGCTCGTCAACTTTCTGGCGACTGTGCTGGTGTTGGTGCTGGAGTATGACAATTCCGAAACGATCGGCAAGCTGCCGCTGTTCGATAAGCTCTTTGTATCCTATTTCACCGGCGTGACGCCCCGGACCGCCGGATTCAACGTCGTCGACTATGGCGCGATGGAAGACCCGACGCTGTTGCTGACGATGATTCTGATGTTTATCGGCGCCGGCAGTGCGTCCACCGCTTCCGGCATCAAGCTGACGACGTTTATCGTGGTCGTGCTGGCGACGATTTCGTTCCTGCGGTCCGAGCGCGAACCGGAAATTTTCGGCCGCACCCTCCGCATCGAGATCATCCTGCGGTCCCTGGCGATTACCGCGATCAGCGTGTTGACCGTCTGGCTGTTCCTATTTTTGCTGGCCGTCACCGAAGATATCCCGTTCCTGCCGCTCGCGTTTGAAGTCGTGTCTGCGTTCGGGACGGTCGGCCTGTCGATGGGCATCACCGGCGAATTGAGCAGCATTGGCGAGCTGCTGGTGAGCGTTCTCATGTTCATCGGCCGGATCGGCCCGCTCACCTTGTTCTTCCTGCTCGTGAAACCTAAGAAAGAGCATTACCGCTATCCGTACGACCAGGTGTTTACGGGTTGAAGAAGCGGCTATACGGTCTGCCTGTATTACTTGATGCCTCTGCCCTTTTCGGAGCAGGGGCATTTTCATAAAAATCTGCGGTCCGCGCCTTTAATATCCAGACAGAAAAAGACATTCCGCCGGTTAGCACGGAAATGCCTTTTTCTGCCCTTCTTCAGGGATGCTTCTATAACGGATCACATTTGCAGTGTCTTACTTGTCATAAGGCGGCATATGGCCTTCTTCCCGGTGGAACGTTGAACTTTCCCGGTCCACCAGATAGGACATCATCCAGGAACCAGCCGCCGCTCCTGTTTTCCAGTCCTCTTTAAAGGTCACCTCGTAAACGCCATCATCCACTTTTTCGGCAGCGGTTGTTCTCCGGACATGGTAGCCTTCAATCTGTCCTTCCCACGTCCCTGCTTCTTTAGGGAACCGGTCGATTGGAGTACCTTCCCCACCGGTCGCGAATTCAACAGCTTCCGCTGCCGTATAGGGCGGCAGTGCTGCAGAAGCGTTCTGGAAATAGCCCCACAACAGCAAAAAGACGAGGAACGGCACAATGCAGAATGCTTTATTCGCTTTGTCCTGCCCCTGCCTTTTCAGCAGCCATTTGTCGATCATGCCATAAAGGACGGCTGTCAGAACGCCGATGAAAACGAAGGGGAGAATCGGAAACAGCAGACCGATGGCCGCACCAAATCCTCCGAGGATCAGGACATACGCCCAGTCCGCCCCTTCGAACCACTTCCGCTGCAAGGCCTCGATGGCAAGTGACACAAGATTCCCGTAGAACAGTACAAACCCTCCGATGTAGAGAAAGAATACAAACGTCATGCCGAAAAATTCTGTGCCCGTCTCATTAACCACGTCATCGGACACAGCAATGCTCCAGGAGCTCCAGGCCATGGACATGATGAACACCGAAAAGAATGTGGCTAAAAGCTTGCGGGCAGCGACCCTCCCGATTTGTTCTGTCATCGTCCACCTCTCCCTGCCCCAAATGCGGCGGCTATTCTACGCCATCAATTCCATGCCGGATAAAAGGAATGGCCGCTTTGATGAACGCCTCCGGCGGCACGTTGCTGTTCCGTCTCCATTCGACAGACGCTCCGTAGATCCCCCAGCTCAGCATGACCGCAGCCATTTTGAGCGCGTCCTCTTTTTCCGCACCATTTCGTTTTCTGAGCAGCTGATGGAAAAGGACTTCAAGCTGCTCGCGGATGATGCGGGCGATGGTGTCTTCATAGCCGCTGTGGCAATGGTGCGACAGCGACTTCTGGAAATTCGTCACCGCTTCGAAGATCTTGACGATCGTTTCTTCATCCACTTCCCTGTCCTGATAGGTTTCCACATCCAGATTCACCAGCAGCACTTCGCTCAAGGCCTTTTCGAGCAGATCGTAAATGTCCTCGAAATGGTAATAGAAAGTGGCCCGGTTGATCATGGCCTCCGCTGTGATGTCCTTTACCGTGATATCCTTGAATTCTTTCCTTTCCGATAGCGTGATGAATGAATCCATGATCAGCTTCCGGGTGCGGACGACGCGTGGATCCGTCTTGGATTGCACCATTTTCTCCACTCCTTTTCAAACAATATCGCCAATGTGTTGGATAAGCGACACATCGCTGGAATTATTGGTGTTGTTTGTTTTCATTATCGCTTACGATTTGATTGTAAAGCAACCCTGCCAGTCCAGAATGCGCTGCCGGCTTGCAAAGCGGCAAGCTGAAACGAGGAGGAAAAAGGAATGAAGGACAATAACGGAATGATGTGTGATCTCGAAACCGGAATTTGCGGAGTGGCCGAGGAAGAAGAAACCGGCCTGATCGATTTTAGCCGGCCGCAGAAAACAGCCACGCTGTATTATGTAACCGACCCGATCTGTTCCCATTGCTGGGCGATCGAACCGGTGCTCCGCCGTTTTATGGAACAGTACGGCACCTTTCTTAACGTCCAGACAGTGATGGGCGGCTTGCTGGAGAAATGGCATGACGGACCCATCGACCCGGCGAACGGCATCTACAAGCCGGCCGATGTGGCGCCCCACTGGAGGGAGGTCGGCGAACATTCCAGAATGCCGATTGATGGCTCGCTCATGGTCGACAACCCGGTGCAGTCGTCGTATCCGCCGTCCTGCGCCTTTAAAGTGATCCAGGAAACGCATGGCGCAGAAAAAGCCGCGGAATTCCTGCGCCGTGCCCGAGAAGCGCTTTTCGCATTCAACCGGAACATTTCAGAGCTCCCGGTTTTGGCCGATATTATCAATCAGATGAAACTCGACGGCGAAGCCATCGTCCGGAAAGCGGAAAGTCCGGCCGGGCAGCAGGCGCTGAATGCGGATTTCGCACTCGCGAGAAGCTTGGGCGCCAGAGGCTTCCCGACCATCATCATGGTCAATGAAGAGAACCAGGGCGTGAAAATCACCGGCGGCCGTCCGCTTGAAGCTTATGTGGACGGGTTGAAACAAGTTTTAGGACAGGAACAGCTGCAAGCAGCCCCGCAGCCGCCGCTTGCGCATTTGCTCCAAAAGGAAGAACTGCTATTTTCCAAAGAAATTGAAGTCATGTATGATGTAAACCAAACAGGCATTGCCGCTTTTATTGATAAAGAGCTTTCACCAGGCAGTTACGAGGAGAAGGAAATCCTCGGCGAAGCGTATTACACAACGAAGGAATAATCAGGAGGAGAAAAACATGGCGTATATCGCACAAGTGGATTTTAAAATGGACGGACCGTTCGGAGATGAGATGGCCGCGGGATTTTCGGATCTGGCGAAAAGCATCAATGACGAAGAAGGCTTCATCTGGAAGATCTGGACGGAAAGCCCCGAGACTAAGGAAGCCGGCGGCATCTACCTTTTCGAAACCAAAGAAACCGCTGAAAACTATGTGAAAATGCATACGGAACGGTTGGCCGGATTCGGCATCAAAGGCGTCAACGCCAAGATTTTCGCGGTGAATCCTGCGCTGACGGAGATCAATAAAGGACCAGTGAAATAAGAGAAACTTTATTATAAACTAATGAATTCTATTAAAAACGTCGACAAAGGATTTGTTTTTCGATCTTTTAGTGGGCGAACTGCTTTCAGTGCAGCTCAGAAAGAAAACATCCCTCGAAATACGAGAAGAGAAGATGCTGTTTAAAGTGCATCCTTTTAACAATAAAGAAAAAGGCATCGGATTATATTCCAATGCCTTTTGTTTCTATCTTTTGCCATCTTTATATGTGAAACTTGATACCATACTTTCCAGCAGCTGATAAAAGCTGTTGCATTTCATCGGAACTAGGCGGCTGAATTGCAGTGCGGTTTTCAGGTATCGGTACACTCCATTCTTTGAAAAATTTCTCTAACCCAGCGGGATGGAGATATGTCAGTACTTTTGCTTTGTCGGTTTTCACAGAAAACGTATGCTGAACTCCCTTAGGTGCGTGAACGTACGTGCCTGGAGTTGCATGAATGACTTCACCGCCTATCATATATGTTACTTCGCCTTCGAGAAGAAAGAAATCTTCATCTTCATTCGTGTGCGTATGAGGCGGTGGCTCCAACCCTTTCAGTTTTTCTACAATGACGACTGCATATTTTCCATCTGTATCTTCGCCGTTAATAAGATAAGAAAATTCTGCTCCACTGAACAAAAATGTATTCTCGGCTGTGGGTTGTTTGGCAATAGGTTTGCTGACCATTGCTTTCCCTCCGTTCACATTTATAATGGAACATTCATTAACAGAGGAGTGCCTGTCGGATTTTCACAAATGGCATCTATACCATATCCAATATTTCAACTTCAATTGGTTGGCTATAGATTGAGCAACCTTTCATAATGTCATTTGTTTTGATTGTAAACCACCTCTTTATGCTTCAACACATTCTCTCGGTTATATTATAGTCCTTTTCCGTAAAAAAACAAAGTGTTTTCTGAATATTAAAATAACTAATAAATCGAGATATTCTAGCCAAGAATTATAGATATCAGCCGCCGATGATGAGCTGGTAGCGCTCGCCGGCGCTGTAGATCTGCTTCGCTTTTTCGATGATCGGCCGGTCGACCATCTTGCCATCGAACATGAAGACGCCGGCACCTTTCGCTTCGTTCTCCGCGTAATCGAGCACTTTCACCGCCCAGTCGATTTCGTCGCGCGACGGGCTGTAGACCTCGTGCATGATGGGCAGCTGCTTCGGATGGATCGCCATCTGGCCGTTGAAGCCGAGTGCACGCGCCGACGCGGCACGCGTTCGCAGGCTTTCGCCGTTATGGACATCGGGGAACACGGTGTCGTAAATCCCAGGGATACCGGCTGCCTTTGCGTACGTGACGATGCGGGACCGCGCGTAAAGCGCTTCAAGCCCGGCTTCGGTCAGCGTCAGGTCGGCGTCGACCGCGTAATCGATGGCGCCGAATGCGACGCCGGTGACGTTCGGGCCGCTGAAGATGTCTTCCAAGCGGATGATGCCAAGCGCCGTCTCGACGAGCACGATCAGCTCGCCCGATGCGCCCATGCCTTCCCAAGTTTCAGCGACCTGCGCCGCACTTTCGGCTTTAGGCAGCATGATGCCCGTGACGTTTTCATGCCGCGCCAGCTTCACGTCGTCCGCATACCACGGCGTGCCGTACTGGTTGACACGCAGGAAGATCGGCTTGGCGGGCCCGTCGCCCAGTTCATCGAGCGCCTGCCGGATGGTTTCCCGCGCGCCTTCCTTGTCGTCCATATGGACCGCGTCCTCCAAATCCCACAGCAATGCGTCCGCTTCGCTGCTGACGGATTTCAGCAGCCGCTCCTTCTTTGTGCCTGGTGTGAACATCAAGCTTCGGTAAATCATCGTTTGGCCCTCCCTTTAAATAATGCCGTCCTTTTTCAACGCCTCGATTTCGCTGTCGCTGAGCCCAAGACCGCCGTACACTTCCCGGTTGGACGAGCCGAGCTCTAGGCCTGCATGGCGGATCTCCCCCGGCGTTCGGGAAAGTTTCGGTGCTGCGTTGAGCATCTTGACGCTGCCAAAATGCGCATCCGGCACTTCGGCGATATTGCCCCGGTAGTTGAAATGCGGATCTTCCACGATGTCTTCGACCGTGTAGACCGGCGCAATCGTCGCGTCAAAGCGGATGAACCGCTCCAGCACCTCTTCCTGCGTATAGCCTTTCATCCACTTGGCGATGATCGCTTCGAGCTCATCGGCATGTTCCAGCCGTTTCTGGTTGTCCGCGAATTTCGGATCGGCGATCAGGTCCTCCCGACCGATCGCCTTGAAGATCCGCTCGACAATCGGCTGCGACGTGCCGGAGATGGCGAGCCATTTATGGTCTTTCGTTTCATACAGATTGCGCGGCACCGTCCAGCCCGTGCGATTGCCTTTCCGCCCCGGAATGACGCCGAGCTGATCGTATTCCATCACCTGGTTGCCGAGCATCCCCATGAGCGCTTCGTAGATCGGCAAGTCGATGTACTGCCCCCGTCCGTCTTCCGAATGGTCGCGTTCGTACACCGCGACCATCGTGGCGTATGCCCCCATGAGCGCCGTCGCGTAATCGGCGAGCGCGAAGCTCGGCAGCACCGGTCCCCGGTCAGGGAAGCCGTTGACCTGCGCGAACCCGGACATCGCTTCTGCGAGCGTGCCGAACCCCGGACGCTCTTTGTACGGCCCGTCTTCGCCGAATCCTGAGACTTTCACGAGAATCAACCCGGGATTGAGCCGGGAAAGCGATTCATAGGTGATGTTCCATTTCTCGAGCGTCTGCGGCCGGAAATTGGTGATGACGACATCCGCCCCTTCGGCGAGCTTATGGAACAGTTCCTGCCCTTTGGGGGTGCTGAAGTTCAGCGTGATCGGTTTTTTATTGCGCGACACGAGCTTCCACTCGAGCGATTCGCCTTCCTTGTGCCGGCCGGCATTGCGCAGCGGGTCGCCCGCCGGATGCTCGACTTTGATGACGTCCGCCCCGAAGTCGCCCAGGTACGTCGCAAGCATCGGCCCGGCGAGCACCGTCGACGCATCGATGACACGCAGCCCTTCAAGCGGCAGTTTTCGGTTTTCTTCCATTCAAACAGCTCCTCCGAATGCTTCTGAAAACGTTTTCAGAATTTTCTACCATCATACATTTTCTGAAGGTGAATGTAAATACTTTGGATACAAAATCCAAATATACCCGGCAGCGGAATCCTCTCGGACTTCCGCTGCCGGGTGCAGGGGTTATTTTTTATTTTGTTCCACAATCCGCTCGGGATGGGTATACAGGTTGAACGATTCGCCCCGCACAAAGCCGACCGCAGTGATGCCGAGCTCTTCTGCGAGCTCCAGGGCGAGTTCCGTGGGCGCGGATTTCGACAGGATGACGGCGCAGCCGATTTTCGCAACTTTCAGCAGGATTTCCGAGGAGATGCGGCCGCTGAAGGCGATGACCTTGTCGCACACATCAATGTCGTTTCGGAGGCAATGGCCGTAGATTTTGTCGAGCGCGTTGTGCCGGCCGATGTCCATGCGCGGCAGGAAAAAGCCGTCGGCGCTGCAAAGCGCAGCATTGTGGACCCCGCCGGTTTTCCGGAATGTCTCCGCGCTCTCTTCCAGCTGCCGCATCAGGGAAAAGCAGTCTTCCGGCGTAAGCGTGGTCCGGACCCCTTCCATCCCTTTGACGGTCAGCGCGTCATGGGCGAACACGAAGCCTTGCCGGCTCATTCCGCAGCACGAAGAGATAAAGCGCTTGTTCTGCAGGTTTTCAAAAAACGGGTAGACTTTGTCCGCTTCGACGCGGACGATGCCCTTTTCGCTGTCGACACGGATGTCCCGGATGCTTTTCGGATTCGGGATGATGCCTTCGGACGCCAGAAAGCCGACCGCCATGTCCTCGATGAATTCCGGTGTGCAGACGATCGTGATGAATTCGCGTCCGTTGATGTAGATGGTGACGGGCTGTTCGGTGACGACCCTTTCCTCCCGTTCCGAGAACGCTCCCTTTTCGTAGCGGAGCACTTTCCGGGCTGTCTGCTGTTTGTTCTCCATGGCCCTTCTCCTTTATGACGCTGTCATTCGTTTGACTATTCCGTAAATTCATTGTAGCGCTCTGCTAAATTGATTATAATACAATCATAACGGGAATGGGCTGTGAAAGGGACTCACGCCATTTAAGTTCCTTGAAAGCCAATAGTGTCACTCGTTTTTCAGTACTATTTAAGATATGAAGCAAAACAGCGCAGACGCCTGCGGGAACAGCGAAGTGCTGAGATCCACTCGTGCGCCAAGCCCGAGTTAGCTCAGCGCGAGCCCGCGGCAAGCCAGCTGTTTTGCGGAATATCGTTTATGAATATTCTCTAGTTCAACCCAAAATTAAATAAAAAGGAGGTGCCGGCATGCCGGTCAAGATAAACGGTTCGTTTTATGAGTTCGAGGAAGGGCAGACGATTCTCCAGGTGGCCAATGCACACGGGATTGCGCATCCGCAGATCTGCTATTTGCCGGAAGTCGATCCGATTGAAACCTGTGACACGTGCATCGCGGAAGTGGACGGGCGGCTCGGGCGGACCTGTTCGATGAAAGCCATCGATGGGATGGACGTCCGCCTCGCTTCCCCGCGCGCGAAAGAAGCGCAGACGGAAGCGATGGACCGGATCCTCGAGAATCATCTATTGTACTGCACGGTCTGCGACAATAACAACGGCAACTGCAAGGTCCACAATACCGTGGACATGATGGAGATCGAACATCAGAAATATCCGTTCGAGCCGAAATGTTCGACGGATGCCGTCGATTTCACCAATCCGTTCTACCGTTACGACCCGAACCAGTGCATCGCCTGCGGGCAATGCGTCGAAGCGTGCCAAAACCTGCAAGTTAATGAAACCTTGTCGATGGACTGGGAGCGGGACCGTCCGATTGTGCTGTGGGACGGCGGTGCGAAGATCAACGATTCGTCCTGCGTCAGCTGCGGCCACTGCGTCACGGTTTGTCCGTGCAATGCCCTCATGGAGAATTCCATGCTCGGCGAAGCCGGCTTCATGACCAGCCTGAAAGACGACATCCTGACGCCGATGATCGACCTGGTGAAAGATGTCGAACCGGGCTATAGCGGCATCCTGGCGATATCCGATGCCGAAGCGGCGATGCGCGAGACCCGCACGAAAAAGACCAAGACGGTGTGCACGTTCTGCGGCGTCGGCTGCTCGTTCGAAGTATGGACAAAAGACCGGAAGATCCTGAAAATCCAGCCGGTCTCGGAAGCGCCGGCGAACGCCATTTCGACATGCGTCAAAGGGAAGTTCGGCTGGGATTTCGTCAACAGTGAAGAACGGCTGACCACGCCGCTCATCCGCCGCGGCGACGAATTCGTCGAAGCTTCCTGGGAAGATGCGCTCGACCTGGTCGCCCTGCGCCTCGGGGAGATCCGACGGGAACACGGCAAGGATGGCGTGGGCATCATCTCGTCTTCGAAGATCACCAACGAGGACAATTACGTCATTCAGAAGCTCACGCGGCAAGTGTTCGAATCGAACAACGTCGACAATTGTTCGCGCTATTGCCAGACGCCGGCGACAGACGGCCTGTTCCGCACCGTCGGAATGGGCGGCGATGCGGGCACCATCCAGGACATCGCAAGCGCCGGGCTCGTCATCATCATCGGCGCGAACCCTGCCGAAGGGCATCCGGTCCTCGCAACGCGCGTCAAGCGTGCGCATAAGCTGCACGGCCAAAAGCTGATTGTCGCCGATCTGCGGAAAAACGAGATGGCCGAACGCGCCGACATCTTCATCCGGCCGAAGCAGGGCACAGACCAAGTGTGGCTGATGGCCGTCACCAAATACCTAATCGACCAGGGCTGGCACGACCAGCGCTTTATCGATGAGAATGTCCACCATTTTGGGGAATTCAAAGAAGTGCTCGGAAAATATACGCTTGACTATGCCCAACAGCAAACCGGGCTTTCGCAGGAGACGCTCATCGCGATTGCTGAAGCCATCCGCGACGCCGACGGCACATGCATCCTATGGGGCATGGGGGTGACCCAGAACACCGGCGGTTCGGATACGTCCGCCGCCATCTCGAATCTGCTGCTGGCGACCGGCAACTACCGCCGGCCGGGCGCCGGTGCCTATCCGCTCCGCGGCCACAACAACGTGCAGGGCGCCTGCGACATGGGCTCCCTCCCTGCCTGGCTGCCGGGCTATCAGCACGTCTCCGACGACGCGGCGCGTTCGAAGTTTGAACAGGCCTACGGCGTCAAGATCTCAGACAAGCCGGGCTTCGACAACGTGTCGATGCTGCGGGCGGTCGATGAAGGCATCATGAAGGCGATGTATGTCGTCGGCGAAGACATGGCGCTTGTCGACTCCAATTCGAACCATGTCGACGAAGTCCTGTCGAAACTGGACTTTTTCGTGGTGCAGGACATCTTCTTCTCCCGCACGGCGCAATACGCCGATGTCATCCTGCCGGCGGTGCCGTCGCTTGAAAAAGAAGGCACGTTCACCAATACGGAGCGCCGCGTGCAGCGGCTTTACCAGGCGCTGCCGGAACTTGGAGGGGCGAAGCCCGACTGGTGGATCGTCCAGGAAATCGCAAAGCGCCTTGGCGCCGATTGGGATTACAGCCAACCGGGCGAGATTTTCGCCGAAATGGCCAGCCTGACGCCGCTGTTTGCTCAAGCGGACTACGAATCGCTCGAAGGCTGGAACAGCTTCCTGTGGGGCAGCCTTGACGGGTCGAGCACCCCGCTGCTGTATACCGACGGCTTTAATTTCGATGATAAGAAAGCGCGTTTTGCACTGTCCGACTGGGTCGAGCCGGTGAAATTCCCCGACGAGTTCGACCTGCACATCAACAACGGGCGCATGCTCGAGCATTTCCACGAAGGCAACCTGACGGACCGCTCGAGCGGCATCCACGAGAAAGTGCCGGAGAACTTCGTCGAAGTGTCGCCGGAACTCGCAGAGGCGCGGGACCTCCGGAACGGTTCGGTCGTCCGGCTCGTTTCCCCTTACGGCGCCGTGAAAGTGCCGGTGGTCGTGACCTCAAGGGTCCGGGGCAACGAATTGTTCCTGCCGATGCATTCGGTGAAAAAGGAACGCGCCATCAACTTCCTGACCGGCCCCGCGACCGACCAACGGACCAACACGCCGGCCTTTAAGCAGACGATGGTGCGGATGGAAGTGCTGCAGAAGGACGGCCACGACCCGCTGCCGAAGACGAACCACCGCACCAAACGGCGCCATCCGACACGGGGTGTGGAAGTCGAACGCAAATGGCAGCGGCCGGACCATGTGCCGCTGACCGACCAACCGGAAGAAAGGTGATGTGCTTTGGCGACACCGATTACACGAATCCATAAAAAGCAGCTGACGCCCGAGGAGCTTAAGCTGCAGCGGCTCTTTGAACTCGAAACCCAAGTAGCCGAGCAGCAGCAGGCGCTCCACAAGCTACTCGAAATCAGCGGCGAACTGGACAAGGCGGGCATTCTGGATGCCGTGAACGCAGTGGTCAAAGCCCGCGAGAATTTGACCGAAATCGCCGTGCACCAGGCGGCGCGCGAACCGGTGACAACTCTCATAAACAACGTGATGAACGCAGCAGTCGCTCTGACGTCGATTGACCCGGCCACGACTGCGAAGCTTGCAGCGGGTGTCCAAGGCGGCTTCCGCGAAGCGGAAACCGCACAGGCAGACCGCCGGAAAATCGGTCCGCTGGGCCTGTGGAAAGCGCTGCGCGATCCGGACGTCAACCGCTCGATCCGTTTCGGGTTGAATTTCCTGAAAGGCATGGGGAAAGAACTGGGGCAGAAATAGAACACTCCCCAAACGACAGAGTCCACGAATGAAACACCGCAAAAAAAGCACGTCTGACGCAATTGTCAGGCGTACTTTTTGACTGGCCTTGCTCCTATACTTCTTCCGTGCGGTCCGTTGCCGGCGGCGGCGCGGTCGACAGGCCGGAGATTTCATTGCGCCATTCCGGCGTCATGTCGATGTCTAGTGCAGCAAGTGACGGCTCCAGCTGCTCCAGGTTCCGGGCGCCGATGATCGGCGCCGTGACAGCCGGATGGGCCATCGCCCAGGCGACAGCAAGCGATGCCGGATGATGGCCTTGCTCCTCGGCGTATTGTGTGAAGCGGTCGGCCGTTTCGAAATAGGTTTTATCGCCGTAGCGCTTTTCGTAGTTTTTCTGTTCGACGAGGCGGCCTTGCGCCGGTTTCTGTCCGCCTGCATATTTCCCGGTCAGCAGGCCGCCGCCAAGCGGGCTGTAGGTGATGACGCCCATCTGCTCGGCTACGGCAAGCGGCAGGATTTCCACTTCCGCCTGGCGCTTCACGAGGTTGTACATCGGCTGGATACACTCGAAACGCGCGAGGCTCTCACGGTAGGAAATGCCGAGCGACGTCGCGATCTGCCAGGCGGCCCAATTGCTGACGCCCGGATAGAGGATCTTGCCCTGGCGCTGCAGGTCGTCCATCGCGCGCAGCGTCTCCTCGATCGGCGTATCCGGATCGAAGGCGTGGACAAAATAGAATTCGATGCGGTCCGTGTTCAGCCGCTTCAGGCTGTTCTCCACTTCCCGCATGATGTGGCGGCGCGACAGGCCGCGGTCGTTGACTCCGGGACCCATTTTTCCGTTCACCTTTGTCGTCAGCACCAGGTCATCCCGGCTGTCCGCGATGCACCAGCCCAGGATCTCTTCCGACTCGCCTTTGTTGTAGACATTGGCGCAGTCGAAGAAATTGATGCCCGCCTCCCGGCAGCGGTTGAACATCGCCCGCGACGTTTCCGCATCGGCATTGCCCCCGAATGACATCGTCCCGAAGCAAAGGCTCGATACTTTGATGCCCGTTTTCCCAATTGTACGGTAATCCATTGCGCTTCCTCCTTTTATGTACCCAATCGCCTTTCCATGGCCCAGCAGCAAAACAGGATGTACGTCCATTATTGCGGAGTTCGGTTATCCAGTCAAACAATTATCTGACTATTCCGGTTTATTGAACTGTAATTTTATCTCCGTTATGTTTCTTAAAAATAGAAAAAGCAGCCTTTGAAGGCTGCCTCAGTTTGTAGATACAGTTAAGAAAAGCTATATCGGATCCTCCACTTCAGGCGGACGCTTTCCGCGGGCTTGCGCCGAACTAACTAAGAACCTGTGCTCCTGCGCAAGCTCGTCGCAAATACTTGCCCTTGCAAGCTTCGGTCAAGCATTGACTGGCGTCCGAGTGGATTTCGGCACTTCGCTGTCCCGCAGGAAAGCTAATGACCGAAGAGAGTTCGGTCATTGGCTTTGCGACGAAGTGCGCAGCACTGCAACGGTTTTTCATGTCCCGAAGCTAGCGCAGCGATGCAGGGACAGGAGCAAAATGTTTGCACTCGCCACCTTCCGTTCCGGATCCTGAAGCCAGTGGCTTGTACTTAACGATTTGAAGTTGGATCTATTTCTCCTGTCTCTTCGATTAGATACAAGTGATGCTCTCGACCGGGCTTGTATTCATAAGAAGACTTTATTTACGGTCTGTACCACCTTCCAGAATGCTTTTCTTTCCAGTTTTCAACCTATGTTTGATTGAACATAATGGTCTTTCCCAAGTAACTCGATTGAACGGCTTTTATGTTCGCTGAAAAGGCCATTGCCCGGATCGATTGCGATGGCTTCTTCCATTGCCCGGACCGCTTCCTCGTGTTTTCCAAGGGAGCGGAGGCTGTTCGCTTTGTGGAACAGGAAATCCGGACGGTCCGGCAATCTGCTGAGCAGTTCGTCCATTGCGGCGACGGCTTCCGAATGCCTCCCAAGTTCACGAAAGTAGTTGGATTTATGATAAAGAAAAAAAGTGGATTGCGGATTTTCTTCGCTTCCCTGTTCTAAGGCTTCCAGCGCCTCTTCGGGCCGGTCCATCAGACGGAAACAATTTGCTAGGCAGAAGTGGAATTCACTTCCGGCGCCGGAAGCTTGCATCCCTTTCCGGTAAGCGGCGATGGCTCTTTCATAGCGTTTTTCCTCCTGCAGCATCAGCCCGGTCCAAAAATGGAGTGGCATTTCATCACCCGCTCCTTCAGCAAATGCCTTTTCGATGATTTTTAATGCCTCTTCATAGCGCCCTTCCTTATAGAGGGCAAGCAGCTCATTTTCCAGATACGCATTTTCTGTTCCCATATTTTCTAAGAGTCCGACGATTCGTTGCTGGCCAAGAAGACGGGCATGTTCAAGAGGGGACAACCCCTGACGGTCCTTAATGTGAATATCTGCACCCCCTTCAAGCAGAAGGCGGATCACCAAGCCATAAAGAAAACCGCCATCGCCGAGAATCACCGCTTCGTGCAAAGCCGTCCAACCGAGTCTATTGGCGTGGCATACCGGCACACCGGCCTTCACGCCGTACTGGACTGTTTTGGCATACCCCTTTTCGCTTGAAGGCAGCAGCGCCGTTCCGCCGAAGCGGTTGACGCTGGTGACGTCTGCTCCGTATTCTGCCATCCCTTTCAAAAGATGGGCATAGCCATGCGCTCCTGCGGCGATAAACGGGCTCAAACCGTTCCGGTCCTTGGCATCCGGATCGCTCCCTGCCAACAGGAGCATCTCCGCTGCCTCCAGGCGGTTGGACAGGACTGCAGCCATCAGCGCCGTTTGCCCGAATTCATTCTGGTAATGGACGTTGGCGCTTCGCCCCAGAAGTTCCCTTACTTTCTCCAGATCTCCCAAGGCGCTCGCCAGCACGAGAAAGTCATCGGCTACATGCGCTTCCATCTTACAAGCCTCCATAGACCTGACGGCCTTGGAACATGACGGCTTTCCGCTCCGGCGTCCGCGCGACCGCTTCGGCAGAACAGGATGCTTCCACAAAGACGAAATCGGCATCGTCGCCTATTTTTGGCCACAGCATTTCCCCTTCATCCGAAAGCGGCACGATTCCGCCCGTTGCGAATTTCAGCGAATTCGCCAATCCGCGTTCATCGCTTTTCCGGTAAAGTTCACTGTAACGTGAGACTTTTTCCAACAGATCTCCTGTTCCGTAGGGCGACCAGGAATCGTAGAATCCGTCACAGCCGAAGTGGACCTTCACGCCGCGCTGATCCAGCAGCTCGATCGGCGGCATCGTTTTGGTGATCGGCACAGTGGACATGATCGCCACGCCCGTTTCCGCCAGTTCAGCCGCAATTTTCTCCTGCTGGGCAATCGCCACTTCGCCGAGGCTGAACGCGTGGCTGACGGCGACCCGGTCCTGCCACCCTGCCTCTTTAGTCAGGCCAAGCAATTTTTCAACTGTGTAGAATCCGACATGCCCGCTGTCGTGCAGATGGATGTCCACATCGGCGTCGAATTCTGTCGCCATTTCCATCATGGCATCCAGTGATTTTTCAATATTCCGGTCGATGCCGGCAGGATCGAGCCCGCCGACCATTGTCGCACCCGAACGCATCGCTTCTTTCATCAGTTCCGGGACGCCGCCGTTCAGCAAGCCGTGCTGCGGAAAAGCGACGATATCATACGTCAATTGATCCTTATGGACTTCGAGGGCGGACCGTATGCCTTCCAAATTTTTCAGTCCGATATACGGGTCGATGTTGACATGCGTCCGGATGTGGGTTGCTCCTTTTGACTGGAGCAGCCCGATCATCGCCGAAGCCCGCTGTTCAGCCGTTTCGGCCAAATCATTCAATTCCGCCGCTTCAAGCTCCAGCCGCTGCTTCAGGTTAACGGCCGGCTGGCAGGCTTTCCAGTCGAGCGAAAGATACGTCTTATCCAAGTGGTTGTGCATTTCCTTGAATGAAGGCAGGGCCAGCAGCCCTTTGGCGTCCATGGTCTTTGCGCCCGCTTCCAAGGGTTCGCCAGCCGGCTGTATGCGACTGATTTTCCCGTCTTCGATCTTCAAATCGTAAAGTGCCGTGCGCGTCTCCACGGAACCGTTGCCGCCAGGCTCCAGCCCCGCTTCCAAAAATACGTTTTTCAGCCATACCGATGTCTTCATAAGAATTCCTCCCTTCTTTCTCTTCACTGCAGTTGAAGCAGCTTGTTTTGGATTTCGTTGCCGTTGAAAAACACCGCTTTGATGTCCGCTCTTCTTGCAATCGCCTCTGCTGTACAGCTCGCGTCAACAAGCATCATTGATGCCGCATCCCCGGCCATCGGCCAAACTCTCTGTCCGCTTTCATCAAGCGGCGTCACGCCGCCCGTTGCATATTTCAGCAAACGGTTCAGTGAAAATTCATCGATGGTTTTAAACCGCTCCGCCAGCACGCCCAGTTTCCGGATGGTGTTCCCTGTCCCGAAAGGCGACCAGTGGTCGGTGATGCTGTCATGTCCCAGTGAAACGCCGACGCCCGCCCGGTCGATTTCCGCTACCGGAATCGTCGGGCGGTTGATTGGAATGGTGGTCGTCACATCAATCCGTTGCTCCCGCAGTTCTGCAAGCATCGAGGACAAAGCGTCCCCCTCCAAATCGCCGAGCGCCATTGCATGGCTGATGGTCACGCGGCCCTGCATGCCAGCCTGTGCCGTGTAGTCGGCAAGCCGGCTGAATGTGAAGGCGCCGAGTGTATCGGGATCATGGAGGTGGAGGTCGATGCCTTTATCATGTTCCGCCGCGATATCGAAGACGGCCGACAGCGACCGCTCGATGTGGCGGTCGACCGTTGCCGGATCCACGCCGCCGACCAGCGTCGCCCCGTTCTTCATCGCTTCCCGCACCAGCCATACGGAATCGCTCCGCAACAGCCCGTGCTGGGGGAAAGCGACGATGTCATAAGTGATGGCATCTTTGTAGTTCTCCAGCGCCCGAACGGTCGCTTCCAGGTTTTTCAGTCCGATGACCGGATCGATGTTGCAGTGTGTGCGGATATGGGTGTGCCCATTGCGGATCAGCAGCTCAATCATGTTCTCCGCCCGCTCCTGGGCGGTCGGCAGCAGTTTCGGCAAGAGCGCTTTTTCTTCTTCAAGGCGTGTAAAGATCCCTTTGGTCAGCGGGGTGCAGGCTTTCCAAGGTCCGCTGTAATAGGTCTTGTCGATATGAATGTGCATTTCCCGCATCGAAGGCAGCAGGAGCGCGCCGCCTGCATCGTATTGCGCAAAAGCGCCTGTTGGCAATTCTTCAGAAATAGACTTGATTTTGCCGCCTTCGATTTCCAGATGCACGATTTCCGTTTCGGTTCCTGTGATGCGATTGCCGTCTTTCTTGAATCCTTTTTCCAGCCGGACATTGGTGATCCATCGGTTCTCCATGTTCTTCCCTCCAGTGAAAAACAGAAAAAGCACCAGGGGGCAGCACTTTTTCTGTTTTCGGTTTGTTATTCAGCTATTTCGACTTCATCGATCATCAAGTAGTTTGCTGCGTTCAGCCAGTAGCCGCTGACGCTTTTATTGTGTGCTGCGATGTGTTCGTAATTGCGGATCGGCACGTAGACCGCTTCATCAAGCTCGATCTGCGCAACTTCTTCATAAATCTCCAAGCGCTTGTTTTCATCCGTTTCTTCACGCGCCGCTTCGATCAGTTTGTCCGCTTCCGGATTGCTGTAATAGAACGAGTTGCCAGCCGGTCCGTGGGAGGCCGTATGGAAAAGGTTGTACTGGTTATAGTCGCCGTCTCCGGTTGCATTGCCCCAGCCGCTGATGTACATCTGATGTTCTCCGTTATTCGTCATTTCGATGAATGTTCCATATTCCACGACCTGGATTTCCACTTCGACGCCGATGCCTTTCAATTGCGACTGGATGACTTCCGCCATATTGATGCGTTCTTTCCGGTCGCTGGTCAGCAAGGAAATCTTCAGGTTTTCAGCGCCTGCCTCTTTCAGCAGTTTTTTCGCTTCGTTCAAATCGTACTCTGCCGGCTTGCTGTTTTCACTGTGGCCGAAGACTTTCGGGCTCATTGCCGAGTTGGCCAATGTTCCGACATTGTTATAGACGCCTGAGATGATCGATTCGCGTTCGATGGCGTGGCTGATCGCTTTGCGCACGCGTTCATCGTCAAGCGGTGCTTTTTGGGTGTTGAACCCGAGGAACTCCACTGCCAGCCCTTCCGTACGGGTAAGGGCCATGGTTTCAGAAGCTTCGATGCGCTCGATTTCGGTGACCGGCACCTGGTCATTGATGTGTGCCTCCCCGGTTTCGATCATTGCCAGCCTAGTGGCATCTTCCGGAACCACTTTAAAGACGACGCGGTCGATGGATGGCTTTTCGCCCCAGTATTCTTCATTTTTTGTCAAAGAGATTTCCTGTCCGCTCTTCCAGCTTTCAAAGACGAACGGTCCGGTACCCACCGGTTTTTCTTTCAGGGATTCCGGGTTTTCCGCTAATGCCTTGGGGCTGATGATGCTTCCTTCCTGGCTCGCCAGGATGGATAAAAGCGGTGCGTACGGGTATTCCAACAGCAATTGGACAGTTGTCGGATCGATCACTTTCACTTCTTTGATCATGGAGAACTTTTCGCGCTGCGGAGAAGCTGTTGCAGGATCCAGCAGACGGTCGAATGTCGCTTTGACCGCTTCTGCATCAAACGGCGCGCCGTCATGGAACGTGATGCCTTCGTTCAACTTGAATTCCCATGTCGTATCGTCAATCACTTTCCATTCTTTCGCGAGCGATGGCTGCAGGACGAAATCTTTGTCCGGCTTCACCAAGCCTTCATAGACTTTCTGGTAATTGATGTTTGCTGACGGGATGTCGGTGATGAAATGCGGATCCAAGTTGGTGGCATCCGAAAGCCGCACGACGTTCAGCGTCCCTCCTGTCGAATTTTCCTTGGCAGTTGCTTCTTTGTCGCCGGACTGTGCTGAGTTGGTGGAGCAGGCTGCCAAAAGCAGGCTGAACACCACCATGAATGCCAACGCAATGTGCTTAACGCTTTTTCTCTTCATAATGAATCCCTCTTTCTCCTTGTGATTTTTCTTGCGCTGCATATGGGCAGTGAAAATCTCTTTGGTGAGCTCATCCCTAATGATAAGAGAATAGACAGAAGATTATTTACACTATCTTTACAAATAATTTCACTATTTCGACTACTATGCCCAATTGCATTTACTTTCCTTGAGATTCTGATAATTTGAAATAAATCGCCCTGCAGCTTAAGGACTCGCAGACGCTTTTCGTTTCAAAAAAATAATCCGTTATGGAGGGGTATTATGGCAATCGAATTGAATAAGGAAAAACCGCTAATCGTCACCCAGACACTCGACCACCCGAAGCAATCGGTCTTCGGCAGCTTCTTCTCCGTTTTCCTTGAGAACAAAGCTGCAGTAGTAGGAGGCCTCATCATTCTCTTCTATATCTTTATCGCGGTTTTCGCACCTGTCCTTGCGCCCTACCATCCGCATGACATCAATCTGGAGAATAAACTCATGCCGCCGTCTACGGAACACTGGATGGGCACCGATGACAAAGGAAGAGATATCCTGAGCCGGATCCTCTACGGATCCAGATTATCGATGGGAGTCGGTTTTGCCGCCGTCATCTTCGGCGCTTTCTTCGGCATCACCCTCGGGTTGATTGCCGGCTATTACGGCAAATGGATCGATTCCATCATTATGCGGTGTATGGACGTCCTTCTGGCTTTCCCGGGAATCCTGCTTGCCCTTGCTATCGTCAGTGCGCTCGGGCCGAGCCTGATCAACGTGACAATTGCAGTTGGCGCATTTTCAGTCCCTTTGTTCGCCCGTATCGTCAGGGGATCGACGCTCGAAGTGAAGCAGCTGGAATACATCGATGCCATCCGTTCGCTCGGCGCAAAAGACGGCACCATCATTTTCAAGCACATCCTGCCGAATATCATGTCGCCGATCATTGTACAAGGCACCTTGCGGGTAGCCACTGCCATCCTGTCGGCGGCTGGCCTTTCCTTCCTTGGACTTGGCGCCCAGCCGCCTTCTTCCGAATGGGGCACGATGCTCAGCAGCGGACGCGATTTCCTGTTCTCGGCTCCGTACATCGCCATTTTCCCAGGGCTTGCCATCGCGTTTCTGGTCCTTGGATTCAATATCTTCGGCGACGGCTTGCGGGACGCTTTCGACCCGCGCATGAAAAAATAAACCAGGAAATTAAGAGGAGGTTTTACCATGCTAATGTTCATTCTCCGCCGGCTTGTCCAAACCGTCCCCGTCATCTTCGGGGTCACCATCGTCGTATTCATCATCATGCAGCTGGTTCCCGGCGATCCGGCCGTCCTGTTGGCAGGTGAAGGCGCAACAAAAGAAACGATCGAAGCGCTCCGGGTGCAGCTCGGGCTGAATCAGCCGCTTTACGTCCAATACGTGGAATATGTCTCCAACATCTTCAGAGGAGATTTCGGGACTTCGCTGAAGAACAACCAGCCCGTGCTGGATGAAATTCTGCTGCGCCTGCCAATCACGCTTGAATTGGCCATCTTCAGTACCATGATCACGATTGTCCTGGGCATGGCTGCCGGCATCATCTCGGCTGTAAAACCTTACTCGATCACCGATACCGTCGTTATGGTCATCGCCCTTCTCGGGATTTCCTTGCCAAGCTTCTGGTTCGGTTTGATGCTGATGTACGGATTCTCCGTCAAACTTCAGATTTTCCCGGTAGCAGGCTGGGACAGCATCGCCCACATTGTCTTGCCCGCCTTCACACTAGGTGCCGGCGGTGCAGCAATTGTCGCCCGCATGACCCGCTCCAGCATGCTCGAAGTCATCCGGCAGGACTATATCCGCACCGCACGGGCAAAAGGCGTGAAAGAACGCGTCATCGTTTACAAGCACGCTCTCCGCAATGCGCTGATCCCGGTCATTACCGTCGTTGGCCTCCAGTTCGGGGCGCTGCTCGGCGGTACGGTGCTCGTCGAATCGATCTTTGCCATCAACGGCCTGGGCCGCATGATCGTCGATTCAATCCGGATGCGCGATTTGCCGATGGTCCAAGGCGGCGTATTGGTCGCCTCCCTCGTCTTCGTAGCGGTCAACTTGCTGGTGGATATTCTGTACAGATTCTTCAATAAACGGATCGAACTAAACTAAAAGGCGGTGCTACTATGACTGGTCAAAACGAAACGATCTTGGAAGTCAAAGATCTGAAAACCTACTTCTATACAAAGCGCGGCGTCAGCAAGGCGGTCGATGGAATCGACTTCTCGCTTAGAAAAGGGGAAACGCTCGGCATTGTCGGCGAGTCCGGATGCGGCAAGAGCATCACGTCCCTGTCGATTCTGCGGCTCATTCCCACGCCGCCCGGAAAAATCGAAGGCGGCCAAGTGCTGTTCAAGGGCCGGGACCTCGTCTCGCTTCCGGACAACGAAATGCGCAAAATCCGCGGCAATGAAATCTCGATGATTTTCCAGGAGCCGATGACATCGCTGAACCCCGTCATCCCGGTAGGCGAACAAATCGCCGAAGCGATCCGCCTCCACCAGAAAATGAACAAAAAAGAAGCACGCGCCAAAGCGGTCGACATGCTGAAACTGGTCGGCATCCCGTCCCCTGAGAAACGGGCGAAGCAGGAACCGTTCCAATTGAGCGGGGGCATGCGCCAGCGCGTCATGATTGCGATGGCTCTTTCGTGCAATCCGGAAGTGCTGATTGCCGACGAGCCGACCACTGCATTGGATGTGACCATCCAGGCCCAGATCCTGGAGCTGATCAAGGACCTTCAGGCGAAACTCGGCATGGGCGTCATCATGATCACCCACGACCTTGGCGTCGTCGCTGAAACCTGCAATACGGTAGCCGTCATGTACGCCGGGAATATTGTCGAACACGCACCAACACAAAATTTATTCGATGAGCCGAAGCATCCGTATACGCGCGGGCTGCTGGCTTCCCTGCCGAAAATCAATGAAGACAAAGAAGAGCTGTACACCATCGAAGGCAGCGTGCCGAGTTCGTACAGCATGCCCCAGGGATGCCGTTTCGCATCCCGCTGCCCGTTCGCCGAATCGGTCTGCCTGCAGAAACAGCCGGAACTCCTGGAACAGCCGGACGGCTCGAAAGTCCGCTGCTGGATGTATTCAGATCAATGGACCGGCGCCAAACCACAGGAGGAGGTATTCAGCTGATGAAGACACTCGAAGAAAAAAAGATCCTTTTGGAAGTCTCAAACTTAAAGCAATACTTCTCCGTAAAGAAAGATTCCATTTTCCAGCCCAAAGCCTATGTCAAAGCCGTCGACGACATTTCCTTTGTCGTCAATGAAGGCGAAACCCTCAGCATCGTCGGCGAATCCGGCTGCGGAAAATCGACGACCGGGCGCGCAATCTTAAGGCTCGACGACCCGACTGATGGGAAAGTGTTTTATGCCGGAAAGAACATCGTTGATCTGTCGAAAAAAGAAATGCGGGAACTGAGGGGCGACCTGCAAGTCATTTTCCAGGATCCATTCGCTTCCTTGAATCCGCGGCAGACGATCAAGCAGATTCTCGGAGAAGCGATGACCATCCAGAAATCCGTCGCAAAACCGCTGCAGCGGGACCGGATGATCGAATTGCTGAACCTCGTCGGCCTGCCGGGCGAAGCCCTGGACCGTTACCCCCACGAGTTCAGCGGCGGGCAGCGGCAGCGCATCGGGATCGCCCGGGCGCTCGCAGTTGATCCGAAACTGATCATTTGCGACGAAGCGGTTTCAGCGCTCGATGTTTCCATACAGGCCCAGATCCTGAATTTGTTGAAAAAACTGCAGAAGCAGTTCCAGCTGACGTTCCTGTTCATTTCCCACGACTTGAGTGTGGTCCGCTATATTTCCGACCGTGTCATGGTGATGTACCTCGGGAAAATCGTGGAGATCTCGGACAAAAAGGACCTGTTCGATGCGCCGATGCATCCGTATACGAAAGCTTTGCTGTCGTCGATCCCGGTGCCGAACCCTTCCGTGAAAAATGAGCGGATCCTGTTGAAAGGCGATGTGCCGTCTCCGATCAATCCGCCGAGCGGCTGCCGCTTCCATACGCGCTGCCCATTTGCTACGGAACGGTGCAAAACGGAAGAGCCGGCCCTGCGCGAGCTGCGCGAAAACCATTTTGTCAGCTGCCATTACGCCGAGGACTTGTTCAGTCCGGAGCCCTTGCTTCCCCCTACAACAAAATAAAGTAATATAACTATTGAGCATTTCTGCTTTTCGGGTTAGCTTTAGGTTACAGCGCCCCCGGAACTGGAGTGCTCTCCTTTCATTCATCCGCCCCATATCCAAAAAGCAAGGAGCAGTGCATGAGATGCTGACAATCGAAGCTTTTTCCCTATACATCATGATATGTGTCCTTGCCCCGCTGATCGGCGCTTTTACATTGCTGTTCCTGTTTGTGTTTGAAAAGCGCATCGATTTGATCGAGAAGGAAAAAAACGAAATCGCGCTGGAAAACGAACTGCAGAAAGCCCGGTACAATCAGCTGAACCAGGAAATACAGCCGCATTTCTTTTTCAATACGATGAACTCGATTCTGAGCCTGGCCCGCCTGGAACGGAAGCAGGAATTGATCCATTCCATCGAAACGTTCTCAAAGCTTCTTAAGCATAAATACAAGACCAATACGACGTTCATCACCATCGAAGAGGAATTGTCCTATGTTCTTTCCTATTTGGAAATCCAGAAAATCCGCTTCCGCGACCGGCTTGAGTACCAGATCACGGCTGAACCCGATGTCCAGCAGGCTATCACGCTGCCTTTTCTGATCCAGACGCTCGTTGAAAATGCCTTTAAGCATTCATTCGAGAAAAAAGCCGGAAAAGCCGAGCTTGCCATCCACATCGAAGCGGAGGGCCCGGCACTCCGCATCACCGTCACCAACAGCTTGCCCAACGAAGGCGAGTCGGATTCAGCTGACGGCGGCATCGGCCTTTCCAATATATCGAAAAGGCTCGACCTGCTGTTTCCGGATGAAGAAAAATCCGTCGGCATCTCCCATTCTCCGCATCGCACCAAAGTGGAAGTCGTGTTTCCGCTTGTTTACAAATCTGACCTGAAGGAGTGAGCTTTCGCCGTGAATATTCTGCTTGTCGATGACGAACCGCTGGAATTGGAACAAATGGAGTATTTGATCAACAAGAATTTTCCCATGTGGGAAGTCCACAAAGCACAGGACGCTTCGCAAGCAATGAAAATCCTGAATCAGGTGGACATCTTTCTGGCGTTTTTGGATATCCAGCTGCCAGGCAAGACCGGCCTTGAGCTGGCCAAGGAAATGAAAGCCATCTCCAAAGCCGATATCGTCATGGTCACCGCTTTCCAGAATTTCGAATATGCCCATGCGGCCATTAAAGTGGGCGTTGTGGATTACATCACCAAACCCGTGATCGAAGAGGATCTGGTGAAAGTGCTCAACAATTATTCGCAGCTGATCCGCTATTCCAACCAGATCCAGCAGTCCCTGAAGCTGATTCACCAAAATTACGAGGAGAAGATCACGCTCAATTACCTGGCTTCGAAGATCCATATCAATCCGGCTTATTTAAGCCGTAAATTCCAGGAAGAAGTGGGCGTCGGGTTTTCCGAATACGTCAATCATTACCGGCTGATGATGGCCAAG
Source organism: Planococcus chinensis (assembly GCF_042681545.1). Lineage (NCBI taxonomy): Bacteria > Bacillati > Bacillota > Bacilli > Caryophanales > Caryophanaceae > Planococcus > Planococcus chinensis. The sequence continues at coordinate 120,871 of NZ_JBHUFW010000002.1, read as the reverse complement.
AAAATGCTGACCGATAAACCTGAGGCAAGCATCGGGGAAATTTCCGAGAAATGCGGGTTCAACAGCCAGCATTACTTCAGCCAGATGTTCCGGAAAGAGACCGGATTGTCCCCGCGGGAATATCGGCTGAAGGAGATCGGCCAGTGAAGAAGAAGAGCTTTGATTTCTATATCCAAGGTGCTGTGCAGCTGGGAATCGCCTTCGGGGTGGTCAGCGTCCTTGCCCGCTGGATCACCGGGAATACGATTCTTTCCTCTCCGGAAACGCTTATCCGCTATGGCTTGATCGGCGGCATCGGCTATGCGTTCATGGGAGGGCTCGCGCTCGTCCTTTTCGGCTTTATCGCCCGCAAAATCGCCTATGCCTTTGCTGGCCGGATGACAATCGGCGATGTGCTGAAAGAGAAGCTGAGTCCGTTCGGCTACTGGTATATGATGACGCTGCTGCTGATCATGGGCGTATATTCGCTCTTTATCCAGGTGATGGGCGCCGGGCTGCTGCTGTATATGCTGTTCCCGATCCCGCTCGCCATCGGCATGGTGTTCTTCCTTGCCCTCTTGTACTTGGTTGGCGGCATCGGCGGCCTATACCGCATCCATCAGCTGGCGGGAATTAGCGTCATTCTGATTTTCGGCACGATCATTCTCATCCCGGTCTATTCATATATGCAGCAAGGGGTAACGGTCATTTTCGAAGGCATCCAACTGTACCATCCTTACCTGCTGTTTACGAAAAACCAGGAATCCCTGTGGTTCATCTTTACAGGGTTGCTTGTGTTTTCCGGGCAGATGCTGACGGATCGGGCGACATGGCAGCGTGTGTTCATCATCAAAAAAGAAAAGGTCAAAATGGCGTTCGTGCTGACCGGCATGATCTGGTTCACGATTCCAATCGCCATCACCTCTCTCTTTTTGCTGGCCATTTCCGGGCGCACGTTTGAAAACACCTATTCGCTCATTTTCGAATTGGTCAGCATCCTGGAATCGAACGCATTGATTTTTGTGTTCATCCTTTTCTGCTTCGCAGCGGTCCTGTCAGCCGCCAGTTCGGAATTGCATTCGCTGAATTCCCTTTTCATCCGCAACGTCGCCGGTGAATTCCGCGAATTGTCGACCCAACAGCAGTTCAAGTACAAGAATGTTTTCTCGCTCGGGCTGATTGCCCTCCTGTTTTTGGCTGCCCTTCTTCTGACGCCTTACCCGCTGCAATTGCTGTTCTTTTTCGGCAATATATACAGTTCCATGATTTTCGCTATCCTTTATATCGTCTTCAGCAAAGGCCGGGAGACGCTTGCGCCGGTCCTGTCGTCGTTTGTCGGAATCGCGTCCGGGTTCGCCTCTTATCCGTTCACAACGTACTTCGAATCCGTTTGGGTCAGCTTTCTGCTTTCCGGCATTGTCTGCGGGATTTTCATCATCAAAAAAGCTGTCCGAAACCGATTTCGCAACAGCCTGAAATTGGAGGATCCGCCGCATGACACAAAATAACGTTTTTCCTAAAAATCCCCCTTCCATCAACCTGGATCTGCTCCCGACCAAACCGGAAAACCGGACGTGGAGTTTCAGCCATTACTTTTCGGTATGGATGGGATCGGTCCATAACATCCCTTCCTACGTCACGATCGGTGGATTTTTTGCGCTCGGCCTGTCCACCGGCCAGGTTTTCGCAGTCATTGCGTGTGCAGCCCTGCTGGTCGCCATCCTGCTCGTCCTGAACGGCCATGCCGGCAATAAATACGGCATCCCGTTCTCCATCCTGCTGCGTGCCAGCTACGGCGGCAAAGGGGCCATCCTTCCCGGCTTTTTCCGCGGCATCGTGGCGGGCATCATGTGGTTCGGCCTCCAGACCTATGCCGGAAGCATTGCTGTCTCCATCTTTATCGGCACGTTTTTCCCCGGCTTTCTGACACTGGGCGGCAATTTTGATTTTTTAGGCCTGAGTTTACCCAGCCTGCTTTCGTTCGGGCTTTTCTGGCTCATCAACATCCTCTTTATCTTCGCTGACGTCAATACGCTCGGGAAATTGACGAAAACGGTAACGGTCCTTGTGTTTGTCGTGTTCGGCGGAATGTCCCTCTGGTCTATCCAGTTGGCGGGCGGCATCGCCCCGATTCTCGCGTTCGAACCTGCGGGCAGCAGGAATGTCAGCCTGTTTTTATTGATTTCCTGCGTATCCGCAATTGTCGCCACATGGGTGGCACCGATTTTGAGCGTTTCGGATATCACCCGCTATTCGCGTTCGGACCGCGCCCATTCGGCCGGCCAGTTCGCCGGGATTGCGGCCACCTATCTGCTGTTCGCGCTTGCCAGCATCTCGATCATCATCGGTTCTGAAATCGCTTTTGGCGTACCGGTCTGGAACGTGCTCGAAGTGGTCGATAAATTCGATAGCGTCTTCGCTGTCATCCTTTCTCTGACGACGCTGGCACTTGCCACTTTGTCCGTGAATATCGTCGGGAACGTCATCCCAGCGGCAAATCAATTGACTTCCTTGTTCCCGGATAAACTGAATTTCAAAAAAAGCGCCGTTGCCGTCGCCCTCATCGGGGTCGTGCTGCTGCCCTGGAAGCTTATGGAGAACGCCACAAGCATTTTCGCATTCCTTAACCTGGTCGGGGCGCTGTTGAGTCCGGTAATCGGCGTGATGCTGATCCATTATTATTTCATCTCCAAAAAAAGGATCGATCTGGACACGGTATATGGCCTCCCCGGAAAGCAGCCGGCTGCCCCTTTCCAGCTCCCGGCTCTGCTCGCCACTGTCCTGGCAGGCGGATTGAGCCTGCTCGGCAGCCGCATTGCTGCACTTGAAGTGTTCTATACAATGTCCTCGCTTCTGGGAATCGCCGTTTCTGCCGTTCTGTATATCAGTTTCTATTGGGTCCAAACCGTTTTTATCCAAAAACAGCTCAAATAAAAAAGAGAGAATGGGGCTGCCATTCTCTCTTTTTAGGCTGTCGAGAAACCTTCGTTAGATAAGTTAATCAAAGAAATAAACTTCTTATTCCGCTTCGGCCGCTTTGGGCATGGCTTTCGCCATGAGCCGGGAAAAGCACCCGTCTCACAGCTTCGCCTAGCCCGTGGACGCGTCGGCGCTGGAAAGTCTCTATATTAGCGAGATTCATGTTATGAATCTCGCTAATCAAAATTCTCTTTGAAATGGAGTAAAACAGTGGAGAAAACCGTGCTGTTTGCCGAATATCGATTCAATAATCAAAAGAAAGACGTTTAATATCTTTCTCTCTTTTCTTTATTTCAATTCGCCTGCGACGATTGTTCCTTTATGGAAAACCGCCTTCCGCTGCGCGCGCCTGGCGACCGTTTCAGCAGTACATGTCGCATCGACCAGCACGAAATTGGCTCGGTCTCCTTCCACCGGCCACACCTGCTCGCCGTCCTTCGTCAGCGGCGTCAGGCCATCCGTGATAAACCGAAGTGATTGCGAAAGCGACAATTCATCGGTCCAGCGGCTCATCTCGACCAATCTTCCGAGCCGCTCCAGCACATCCCCGTTCCCCGTCGGCCACCAGGAATCAAAGATATTGTCATTGCCAAGCGCTACGTTGACGCCGACTTCATCCAGCAAGGCGACAGGCGGCACATTCCGCCCGACCGGCAAGCTCGAGATGATCGATACGCCTGCTTCCTTTAATAGCTGCGCCACCTCTTTTGCTTCCTGCGGCGATACGTCCCCCAGCCCGAATGCATGGCTGACCGCCACTTTCCCTTGCCATCCCGCATCTTCTGTCAGAGCTGCCAGCCGCTTCATGGTGAAGGTGCCGAGATGTCCCGGGTCGTGCAGGTGCAAGTCGATCCCCGCTCCGCCTTCGACCGCGATGTCCATCAGTTCGACGAGCGACGCTTCGATGTTCAGATCAACCGTTGCCGGGTCGACTGCTCCGACAAGGCCAGCGCCGTTTCGCACCGCTTCTCTCAACAGGGCGGGCGTGTTGCCGCGGAGCAGGCCGTGCTGGGCGAACGCCACGATTTCTGAATCCACTTTATGCGTGTAATTTGCCAGCGCCGACTGGACGCCTTCAAGATTCCGCAGTCCGGCCTCCGGATAAATGTCGACATGGGTCCTGACGGCAGTCGATCCATGGGACAGCAGGACATCCAGCAGATTTTCCGCCCTTTTTTCCGTAGGGGTGCCGATTTGGGACAGGATATTTTTTTCGATGGTGCTCCTTTCGATGACGGATTTTGCCGGGACGCATGCGCGCCACGGCTCGCCCATATACGTTTTATCCAGATGGACATGCTTTTCTGCAAAAGGCGGCAAAGCGAGCAGCCCATTGCCTTCCACCGTTTCCACTTCTTGTGCAAGCGGCTTTTCCGCATCCATGATTTCCGTGATGAACCCGTCGCTGATTTTCAGATGGACGGTCTTTGTCTCTGTTGCAAGGACCCGTCCATCTTCTCTGATGTAGCCTGTTTCCAATAAAATATTCTTCAATATATACATCTTCATGCCTCCCGTTTCTCCGCTTTGCCTTCATTATACAAAACAAAAGGGGTACCCTTTCGGATATCCCTTTCATTCAGATCATTTGATGGATACGTTGTTGATATCCAGGTAGCCGGATGGGCTGATGGCGAAGCCGCTGACGTCTTTGGACATCGCCGCTACGTTCTCGATCACGCGCACCGGGATATAAACAGCTTCTTCCATTTGAATTTCCTGTGCTTTGGCATACAATTCGATGCGTTTTTCCGAATCCGATTCTACTCGTGCTTCTTCGATCAGCTTGTCCACTTCGGGATTGCTGTAGAAGGAGGTATTGCCGCTGCCGCCTTTTGAGCTTGAATGCATGAGGTTGTACTGGTTGTAATCCGCATCCCCCGTTGCATTCCGCCAGCTGATGATGAACATTTCCGTATTCCCTGAGCTTGTCGTATCAACAAACGTTCCGTATTCCATCACTTCAATGTTCACTTTGATACCGATGCCTTTCAGCTGGGACTGGACCACTTCCGCCAAGCTGATCCGTTCTTTGCTGTCCATCGTCGTCAATTTGATTTCAAGGCCGTCCGGATAGCCGGCTTCGGCGAGCAGCCGTTTGGCTTCTTCCAAATTGTATTCATAAGTTTTCAGCCCTTCGTGGTAGCCGAAAACTTTAGAGCCCAACAGCGAATTCGCTTCCCCCCCAATATTGTTGTAGACGCCTTTTCGGATGGCATCCATCTGGATTGCATGCGATACCGCTTTTCTGACTCTGACATCATTGAACGGCTCTTTTTCGACGTTAAACGTGATGTATTCCGTTCCGAAACCTTCGCTTTGATAAACTTCGGAATTCTGTGAAGCGTTGACCGCATCAAATTGGGAGATGGACAGCGGCTCGGCAATATGGGCTTCACCCGTTTCAACCATCGACGTGCGCGTCGTTTCCTCCGGCACCACTTTGAATTCCACTTTCCCTACTTTTGCCGGTGTTCCCCAGTAGCTTTCGTTTTTCACCAAAACAATCTCTTGTCCAGGCGTCCAGGATTCAAAAACAAACGGCCCGGTGCCATTCGGTTCCTGGATCACTTCCGCGCCGAACTCTTCGATTGTTTTCGGATTGATAATGCCCCCTTCGTGGCTGGCCAAAATCGAGAGGAGCGGCGAATAAGGCTGGGATAATAGGAATTGGACCGTATAGTCATCGATGACTTTCACTTCATCCACCATTGCCAAGACTCCGGCCCGCGGCGATCCGACTTCCGGATCCAATAAACGGTCGAATGTCGCTTTCACCGCTTCGGCAGTGAAATCCGTTCCGTCATGGAAGGTGACGTCCTGGCGCAGCTTGAATTCCCAAGTCGTGTCATCCAGCTGTTCCCAGCTTTCTGCCAAAAGCGGCTGCAGTTCCGCATTTTTGTCACGGCCGACCAGGCCTTCGTAAATTTTTCCGTGCGTGACACTTGCTGCGTTGATGGTCGACATGAACTGGTGATCCAAGTTTTCTGCATCTGACAGCCTGGCGATAATCAGCGTATCTTCCGCACCTGCGGCTTTTGCTTCACCGTCTTCTGTCGATGCCGCTTTTTCTCCGGTTGAACAGCCTGCCATAAACATGATGATCAATGCCAGAACAAGTCCATTTCTTATCCGTATCAATTTCCCCACATTGCTTCCCCCTCGAGTTTCGATTTTTTTGCTGGCTTTATTATAAAAAATATTCTGATAATTAAGTTTCACTTTCTTTACTTACTTTTACATAATCTTTACGTGAATCATTTTCGAGCGCATCGACCAGCGGGAAGGATGAATTGAACAGCACTTGCTCCGGCAATTTCTGGTAATCCCTTTCAAGGTATGCACGTTTCATCTTTTCAAAATAGCCTTGTCCTTTGCGCTGAATTTCCTTCAGATCGACGTTTGGAATCTGCTGGTCCCGCATGACGATCCTTCCATTGATGATGGACAGTTTAACGTCCCTGCCGGAACCGCTCATGATCATGGTGCGGATCGGGTCATCGGTTGTTCCCATATGATAGCCGTCCAAATCCACGGCGATGATGTCCGCTTTTGCCCCTGGCGCCAATCGGCCCAGATCGTCCCTTCCCAAAAACTTGGCGCCGCCAAGCGTTGCAGCCCGGAAGAAATCGGCGAATGTGGAATCTTCCACCTTTTTTTCATGCAAGCGGGAAATCATGCTTCCGGTACGAATGTTCTGGAACATATCGGGAGGGAACGTATCGGTTCCGATGGCCAAGTTGACGCCGGACCGTTTGTATTTCGCAAATGACTCCAAACCGCCCGAATGCCTTCCCATGATGAGCGGGCAATGGATGACAGTCGTTTCTGTGTCCGCCAATATGCCGATGTCATCGCCTTCCCCTGCCTTCGCTTCACTGTAGCCGGCGATGAAATGCGCGTGCGGAATTCCGGTTTTCGGTCCCAAAAATCCTAACTTGCCTAAAAACTGAATCGGCGTCACGCCATGTTTATCGACAATCGTGTGATATTCGAAGCTTCCCTGCGCAGCATGGAGCTTGATCGGCACATCCAATTGCTCGCTATAGGTTTTTGTCTGCTTCAAGCTTTCCTCCGTCTGGCATTCCACGCGCTCCGGCGCGAGCATTCCTTTGATAAGGCCATCGTACGCACCGTCAAATTCCTCTATGAACTGAACGGCTCGCTCCAGCCCTTTTCTGCCCGCTTCTTCATCCCATACCAACCGGATTTCGCCATCCGGCTGAACGGCACGCATTCCGGATTGGTAGCTCGGCCCCAAATACGTTCTGAGCCCCAGCGTTCCTGCATGGTGGGCTGCTGCCGCCAATTCTTCATAGGTTTCTGCCCACTTCTTATAGAAGACAGACGTGATCGGCATGGCAGTCGTAATGCCGTTTAAGATCAATTGTGTATAGGCGTACAGCGATTTGAACGCCTCTTCTTCAGCCGTCATGGCTTCATGCGGCCCATGATCCATATACTCCTGCGACCATAATAGATTTTTCGACTTTTCTGCATCCGCTTCAATATGGAGGATGTCATGGTCAATGTCTCCCAATGCATTCAAATCAATGAATCCCGGGCTTAGCACAGCGTTGCCGCAGTCAATCGTTTCATCCACTTGCCCTGCGTACGCTTTTCCGACATACAGGATGGAATCCCCTTCGTAGACAACTTCCGCATCCTTCAAGAGAACGTGATCCCCTCCGTCATACCCCACAACATAGCTGCTTTTCAGTTTCGTTTTCATTGCCCTTCCTCCTCGGTGATCGTAAATTGGTAATCCGTTTCATCAAATCGTTTCTCGTCAACATATGCCCGGGTATGCCCCCAGAAATAATCGGTAGGCGCCATGTACTTTTCCAAGCCGGCGCGTTCAATGGTTTCAAGCGCCACCGCATTCGCTTCTTCGATAATGCGGTTTTCGTCCACTGCCGCTGCCTTTCTTTCTTTCATTAAAACTTTCCCATCGACAATGACGTGACTGACATCCCCTCCGACCGCCTGGTGGACCAGGCGATGGACGTGCATGGTTTCCGGGGTCAGGTGCGCCTGCTTCATGTTTACCGTGATAAGATCCGCCTTTTTCCCAACTTCAATCGAACCGAGTTCATCGTCCCAGCCGACGCATTTGGCCGCATCAATGGTGACCATTTCCAATAGCTTCCCCGGCGGCAAATAATGCTCATCCCGCATGGCGGCCTGGTGGATCAGCTGGGTTTTCCGCATCGCTTGGAACAAGTCGAAACTCGTCGATGGAGAAGTTCCGTCCGTCGAAATGGCAACAGTCGCCCCAAGTTCGATCAATTCCACTATCGGCGTTCTCGCGCTGATTTGGGTGACGCTTGGGCTGGTGCTGACATTCGTCCCGGTATCGGCGAGAATCCTTGCTTCATCAAATGAAATGCCGCGGCAATGCTGCAAGTGGACATCGGGTCCAAGCAAGGCATAGTCTTTGTCCTGGACCGCCATATGGATCATTCCTCCAAAGGCATCCGAGTGGATCCGCGTTTCGTGCTTTCTGGCAATCTCCCGGATTTTCCGCGCTTGGTAGCGGTCGTGATCAGTCAGCTGATGCAGCCTCGAAGGCGGCGTAGGCCCCGAACCTTCAATGGACGTGACAATGACAAATGGCGTAATGAACGCCCTCGTCCGGTCGCCGTTCGCATGATGCAGCGCTTCAATGACCGCTTCCGCCCCTTTCAGGACATCCTCGTATTCCACTTCTTTCGTCATTCTCCTGCCGTCTTTCCAGCGACTGTAAAGCTTTGGCCAGACGGGATTTGCCGGACCGGTGCAGACGATCTCGCGGATGCCGACCTCGTTATAAGCCTTTGCATGATTCAACGCGAAAATGGGGTCGTCTGATCTCGGCGTAGAGCCTATTACGGAAACGCCTGTAGTAATGCCGGCTTTCAGCCGTTCAAGCGCAGAGATCTTCCCTTCGTAATACCAGAAGTCATCCGTAACGTAATGGTTGTATGTATTGGTCATGACCGGCATCCATTGCTCCAGGTTCTCCATAGCAATCGTTTTGAACATGGAATGCCCCCCGTGTCCATGGACATCGATCAGACCAGGCAATACGCAATGATGGCTGCAGTCAATTGTCTGTTGCGCTTCGTATTTCTCCATCAATTCCGCAGAGCTTCCCACTTCCAAAATTCTGCTTTCATGGACCGCTACTGCTCCCCCGTAGATGATCCGGCGGCTGGAATCCATCGTAATTACCGTTCCATGCACCATAAGCAAATCAATCATCGTTTCCCTCCTCTTCAGTCGCTGTATGCCTGTGTTGATTATTTAGTATAGAGATTGGGCTAAAATATTAATTGCGCAAATAATACAACTTTTTAAACTATTTATACCTTTTTTCGGATTCATCTCTTTTCAACACAAAAAAGGCCTTCCATTAAGGAAGGCCTGCTGATTTGAATTGGTCGTACCGGTATTGAATATGGAATGCAGCGGCCATACGTGCAGCGGCTCGCGTATCCGGCACCGCCGCGTTTCTGTAACCGCTGCATTTCTCTTTCTATACCCGATTTTTGCATTCGAAACCTTTTTGGTTCAAGAAATTTACACCACGGGGTATAATAAGGGGGCTTGATGCTTTTTGATGAATTTTAATGGAATTATACGGCGGTTCGTTGGTTTTTTGGCCATTTCCATTCTTTTCAGCCAAAATCCCCGTTTTATGACAAAGGTCTTAAGACCCGTTCCTGTTGCTCAAATTCGACACAAATAGAAAATTTTTAATAGTGTTCACCAAATGCGGTTGACTTTCTCAATTGCGTCCCTATAATTGAGACTGAGAACAGTTTTCAATTACATAGCAAAGGGAGAATCAGTGATGAAAAAACTTTTTTATCTATTAATAGCATTCGTGCTTCTAATCTTGACGGCTTGCGGAAGCGATACGGCATCCGAACCGGCTGCTACAGAAACTCCGGAAGAATCAACTGAAAGCAAAGAAGTCAATCTCTACACGGCACGCCACTACGACGTGGACGATGAACTATACAAGAAATTCGAAGAAGAAACCGGCATCAAAGTGAACCTCATCAAAGGCGAAGCAGACGAACTGCTTGAACGCATCAAGCGCGAAGGAGACGGCACGGAAGCCGACTTGTTCCTGACTGCTGACGCCGGACGCCTGTTCCGTGCAAAAGATGACGGTTTGCTGCAGGCCGTTTCAAGTGAAACGCTGGACAAACAGATTCCGGAAAACTACCGTGATACCGACCAGATGTGGTACGGTTTGACGAAACGTGCACGCGTCCTTGTCTATAACAAAGAAACGGTGAAACCTGAAGAATTGTCAACTTACGAAGCGTTAACGGAAGACCAATGGAATGGCCGCGTGTTGATCCGAAGCTCTGAGAACGTCTATAACCAGTCGCTGCTTGCGTCATTCATCGAAATCGATGGCGAGGAAAAAGCGAAGGAATGGGCTGCCGGCCTTGTGAAGAACTTTGCCCGCGACCCTGAAGGCGGAGACCGCGACCAGGCGAAAGCAATTGCTGCCGGTGTCGGCGATGTCGCTGTCATGAACAGCTATTATTTCGGCCAGATGCTGAATTCCGAAGATCCTGCAGAAGTGGAAGTGGCTGAAGGGCTTGGCCTGTTCTTCCCGAACCAGGAAACAACTGGAACACACGTCAATGTCAGCGGTGCCGGCGTTGTCAAATCAGCGAAAAACAAAGAAAATGCCATCAAATTGCTTGAATTCCTTTCTGCACCTGAAGCTCAGGGAACATTCGCAGAAGCCAACTATGAATATCCGGTAAACGGAGAAGTTGAACCTTCCGAGTTGCTGAAATCATGGGGCGAATTCAAGGAACAGGATATTCCGTTGTCCACTCTTGGAGAGCACAATGCGAAATCGATCTTGATCTTCAATGAAGTCGGCTGGAAATAAACCATAAACAATAAGCAATCCCCTTGCTGCAGCTTTTTGCGGCAAGGGATTTCTTGCGATTGGAAGGGAGGAACAAAGACATGCAAAGAAGAATGGCGAACATCAATATTTGGACAATCGGCGCCCTCGTCATTATTGCCGCACTGTTCTTGCCGAATCTGACGATTGTATCGGGCTTGTTCACTCCCTCCAATGAAAACTGGGAGCACATGAAGGAATTCGTTCTGGCTTCATTTATCAAGAACTCCTTGATCCTCGTCACGGCGACCGCGGCTTCGACGATTTTTATCGGGCTGAGCCTCGCCTGGCTGATCGCCCAGTACGAGTTCCCTTTCCGGCGGTTTTTGAAATGGGCGTTGATCCTGCCCCTCTCCATCCCGCCGTTTATCGGCGCTTATACGTACCACGGCATCGTCAATTACACCGGCGTGGTGCAGACAACGCTGCGGGAGCGTTTCGGGATGGCGCTGGATCCGGCGTTCTTTGACATCATGAACTTGCCGGGCGCTATTTTCATCTATACGGTGTTCCTGTACCCTTACGTCTATACCATTACGCAGGTTTTTCTGTCGCAGCAATCCGCTTCCCTGATCGAAAGCACCCGGCTCCTCGGCAAAGGCCCGTGGCGCACGTTCTTCCAGGTGGTGGTTCCGATATCCCGGATTTCGATCATCGCCGGCGCCAGCCTGGTGGTCCTCGAAGTGCTGAACGATTACGGCGTGGTGAAATACTACGGCATCCAGACATTCACAACGGCGATCTTCCAGACCTGGTTCGGTTTGGGCGACATCGAATCGTCAATCAAGCTCGCCGCATCACTGATGGGCTTTGTCATCATCATCCTGCTGATTGAGAAGGTGCTGCGCGGCAGACGCCAGTACAGCTATTCGACCACGAAGGTCCGGCCTTTGCCGCTGATCCGGCTGAAAGGCTGGAAAGCATTCGCCGCTACCGGCTATGGCTTGACGGTCTTGTCGCTCGGGTTCTTCATCCCGATCATCCAGTTGATCGACTGGACGATCCTGACATTCGGCACCATTCCGGCAGATGAGTTTCTCTCCTATATCAGGAACTCCGTCTTTGTGGCCGGATTCAGCGCCGCCGCGATCATCGTCTTTGCGTTGATCGTCGGCAATTTCGCCCGCATGGTCCGTGGACGGGCTGCGAAGCTCTTGCCGAAGCTGACCGTGCTCGGCTATTCGATTCCCGGTGCAGTCATCGCGGTTGCGGTCGTCACAGCCTTCATCGCTTTGGACGGGTTCCTGGCGCCGCTCTACCGAATGGCCGGGCTCGATACGACGCTCGTCCTCAGCGTCAGCATCGTCCTTCTCATGTCGGCGTACATCATCCGGTTTTTCGCTATCGGCTACAGTTCCATTGAGACCGGCTACGACAAGATCGGCACCAACTTCCGGGATGCTTCCCGCCTGCTCGGTGCCGGCCTGACGAAAACCTTCTTTAAAGTGGACATGCCGATGATGAAAGGCGCCATCGCCAGCGGCTTCATCCTGGTGTTTATCGATGTGCTGAAGGAAATCCCGCTGACGTTGATCCTGCGCCCATTCAATTTCGATACGCTTTCCACGAAAGCATTCCAATACGCCAGCGATGAAAAGATCATGGAGGCTTCCCAGTCTTCACTCTTGATCGTCGGCATCAGCGCGTTAGCCATTATCGTATTCTATAAGTTTCTGGAAAAGGAGTCGGATTAATCATGTTTGTATCGATTGAAAACTTATGTTTTTCGTACCCGAACGCAAAAACCGCCGCACTCGACAATTTCTCTTTGCAAATCGAAAAAGGCGAAGTCATTTCCATCCTTGGCCGCAGCGGCAGCGGAAAAAGCACCGTCCTGCGCTTGCTTGCAGGATTGGAAATGCCGGCTGCCGGCAAAGTGGCCATCCAGGAACAGGTCCTCTTTGACGACCGGACATTCCTGCAACCTGAAAAGCGCGGCATCGGCATGGTGTTCCAGGATTATGCCCTGTTTCCCCATATGACCGTTGCCGAGAACATCTTCTTCGGACTTTTCCGGATGAAAAAAGCGGAAAAGAAGAAGCGCCTTCAGGAAGTGCTCGAACTGGTTGAATTGGAGGGCTACGAGAAGCGCTATCCGCATCAATTGAGCGGGGGGCAGCAGCAGCGTGTGGCAATCGCCCGCGCGCTCGCCCCGAACCCGCACCTTCTGCTGCTTGATGAACCGTTCAGCAATCTGGACGCGGAATTGCAGGAGAAGATCCGCAAGGAACTGCGGGACATCTTGAAAAAAGCCGACATCACGTCCATCTTTGTGACGCATGACGAAAAAGATGCCCACATCCTGGCAGACCGGATCGTCAAGATCAAAGACGGCTGCACCGATTTCATCGGCCGCCCGTGCGACCTGCTGGACGTTTACCGCCAGGAAGCGAAAGCTGCACAGGCTGAGAGCGAAACAAAGGAATTAGTGCAAATCTAAAAGAGCAAAAGAGCTGCTGGGAACTCCCGGCAGCTCTTTTTTTATTTGCGGTCCGTCCTTGCGGGTTGTCCCGGAATCCTTATACGGTTTCAACAACTTGTTTGCATAGGTTCTTCATCAGGCTCTCCAGCAGATAGGGTGTGTGGACAAATGCGCTTTCCATATGCAGCCGTTCTGTATACTGGTGGGCGTCTTTCCCGAACGGCCCGACGTTCAATACTGGCGCCTGCAGCTGCAACATGCCTGAAAACGGGATGCTGTAGGTTTTTCCCCAGACCGGCGTGTTGCGCTCATAGGAGCTCCAGCCTTCTCCGCTGTCTTGGTAATTTACATAGCTCAGATCGCAGAGTCCGTTAAAGTAATGGATCTGTTCCACTTCGATGCCGATTTCACCGGCTGCCTGTTTCACGGTGGCCACACATTCCTCAATCAGCGGATCTTCCGAAGAGTTGACCGCCGGGTAATAAGGAGGAGCGAACAGCAGAACGATGGCTGGCGCCAGTTCATGGCATTGAATCATCAATTTATCGGCGATGCGGAGGGATTTTTCACGTTCATCCCAATCTGTATGCTGCAGAACTTCGACCTTGAGACTGCTGACAAAAGCCGATCCGCGTTTGTTTTCTGCATACGCCAGCAATTCCTCATAGCGCAGAACCCGAACCTCGCCGATGCCTTGTATGCCTTCCCGCTTGCAGAGCTCGCCATATGCTGTATTGCACAACAAGGCGGCCTGCTCTGCGGCTTGTTGGAACAGTTCCATCACTTCCGCGGCATTGCGCTTCATAAGGAAAATATTATAGAGAGCAGTTCCCCGATAAGGCGTCTGGGTTGAATACTGCGCCTTCAAATCTTTCTGCTGCAGCGAGACCGGAAGCGGCGTGTTTTCACCAAAAGCCGTCTCGTGGAACAGCTCGCTCCATTCCATCGCCTGGGTCAGGTACGAAGCGATGTAATTTGCCGTCATTCCCTTCAGCGGTTCCCCGACATGCGTTTCTTTCCCGTAGAACAAAGCAGCGGGCATGATTTTACCAAGCGTCCCCGAATAGATGTAATGCTTCTCGTCTCCCGGCTTTTGGGAAAAGGCCGGTTCGCTGTTGAAGAACATTTTATACGTCAGCCCGTGCAGGGCGCGCAGTTTCACCAGTTCCTCGACGGCTGCGCGCATGCCAGCTGAATTGACTTCTTCATCCGGCACTGTAAGCAGAACCAGGTTGATCGGCCACTGTTCCACACTCGCCCGTTCGATGAGCGCCATGTGCAGCGCCAAGCCCATTTTCATGTCCATCGTGCCTCGGCCGAAAAGATAATCACCCGATTCGAGATCGAGGCGCGCCTCTTCAGGCAATTCACTCTTGCGGCTGTGCAGTATATGCGTCAGCTCTTCCGGGCGGCAGGACAGCGGTTCAAGATCTCCGTATTCTTCTGTCTGCACCGTATCGAAATGACTGATGAGGACAATGGTGTCGGCTGCTTCCGGGTGCTCATAGAGTGCCATCAGCAAATTCCTACCAGCGTCCGCTTCATGGACTGCCAGGAGCTCGGGATGCTGCTGGAAATACCGGAGGCCAAGCAGCTTTTCCCTGACTTTATAGGGAAATTCTTTTTCCCCTTCCGTCAATGTCCGGCTCTCCCAACTGACCAGCTCACACAACAATGATTTCAACGATGCAGGCGACCCCCAAAACAGTCTTTCCATTCCCATTTCCTCCTTATTTGACAGGCTCCGCTTCCACTTCCACTTCGGACGGGGCACCATTCACTTTTTCCAATTTCACTTTGTAGAACACCATGCAGGCAACGAAGAATCCGATGCCGTACAGCAAGCCGATCCGCTGCGTCGGGTCGAAAGCCAAAAACCCGAGGATCAGCAAGCAGAAAGCGATACAGAAAATCGGCACGAACGGATAGAATGGAACCTTGAATTTAAGGTCCTCCGTCTTACCGCCCGCCTTGACATACCGGTAGCGGAACATCAGCTGTGATGCGGCGATGCCCATCCAGGAAATCGTGACGGAAATCCCCGCAATGGACATCAGCAGGATAAAGACGGTATCCGCCTGCATGACACTCGTCAATAGCGACAGCAATGAAAACGACATCGTGAAAATCAATGCCATGAGCGGAACCTTCCGATTGGTCAGTGTACTGAAAATCCGGGGCGCCATGCCTTCATTGGCCATTGCCCAAAGCAGGCGGGTCGAAGCGTATAGACAGGAATTCCCCACTGACAAGATCGCTGTCAGAATGACAAAGTTCATGATGCCTGCAGCGTACGGGATGCCTGCCACTTCCATGAGCGTGACAAACGGGCTTGCAAGCAGGCCGAGTTCTGACGCTGGGAAGATGGCGGACAGAATAATAATGGAAGCGATATAGAAGACGATGATCCGGAAAAGGATATTGCGTATGGCTCTCGGAATGTTTTTTTCCGGATTTTCCGTCTCCCCTGCAGCGATCCCCACCAGTTCCGAGCCTTGATAAGAGAAAATGACATTCATCATGGTTACGAAGATGATGGCGATGCCAGCCGGGAACAGCCCTTTCGGAGCCAGATTCTCCATGAACGGCGCAGGGCGGTCAGCCAACGGAATGAACCCGAATATCGCCATCGCCCCGATGCCGATGAACAGCAGAAGCGCGACCACTTTGATGCCGGCGAACCAGAACTCCGCTTCGGCAAATCCTCTTGTCGTCAGGGCATTCAGCAGGAACAGGAGGACTACGAATACAGCACACCATATCCAGATCGGCGTTTCCGGAAACCAATATTTCATCAGGATGCCGGCAGCGGTGAACTCAACTCCTGCCGTGGCGGCGGATCCCACAAAATACATCCAGCCCAGCGAAAAACCTGCTGAGGGGCTAATATATTTGGAAGCATAGACTTGGAAAGAACCGGTGACCGGCATATGGACAGCCAGTTCCCCGAGGCACACCATGACCATGTACAAAATCAACCCGCCAATCAAATAGCCGATCAATGCGCCTCCGGCTCCCGATTGGTTGATCGTATACCCTACATTCAAAAACAATCCGGTCCCGATGACGCCTCCCAGTGAGAGCATGAACAGGTGGCGGCTTTTCATGGAACGGTTCAACTGGTTCGCAGCAGGCACTTCCGGTGTTTTAATCATTTACATTCCCCTTCCCCAATGTTTTCTTGCACCCCTTATTGCTTTTTAAAACCGCAGCGACAAGCAGCTCAGGCCGCCGTCATGCTTTTGGAATTCCGACATTTCCAGTTCGATGGTCTCCAGTCCGCGTTCGGCAAGTTTGCGTTTTGTCTCCTCAAAGCCTTTTGGAATGATGACGAAGTCGTTCACTTTGATGCAGTTTGCAGAGTATTCGTCTGCATCCGGAATTTCCACTTTTTCATACTCGGCAAAATCGGGATGATCCAAAAATTCGCCGGCCGCAGCAATCGTATTGTCCCCAAGATAAGCGATGCCTGTTTTCAAGTGGAAAAATTCCTGCAGCTCCACAATCGTTGCGGTATACCCTTCCGTTTCGGCAATGTTCTTGAACTGCTCAGCGCCTTCACGGTTTGTGCGTTCTGAGATGCCGACATAGAAATGCTTGTCCACTTGCAGGACGTCTCCCCCGTCAAGCGTTCCCGGCGGCGTAATGTAATGGAATTTGGAATAGAAATTTTTCAGCACCGCTTCGATTTCCTCTTTTTCGCCGTTGCGGCTTTCCGCTCCCGGATTGGTGATGATGGCAAATTCCGGTGTCACGACCGCCGCGTCTTCCACAAACGTCGAATCGGGATATTCCTCGCTTTCGGCCAAGTGCGTCACTTCGACGCCGCATGCTTTCAGCGCTTCGATATATGCGGCATGCTGTTCAAGCAGTCGCCCGTAATCCGGTTTGCCCAGATCCGAAGTGGTCAATCCATTTACATAGCTTTTTCCTGGTGTTTTAACAATGACATTTTTAAACATGCGTCAATCCCCTTTTCTCTTTTATTGGCACTCTTACCGCCGGACTTGTCAGGCAGGTCGGCCCGCCGGTTCCTTTGATGCTGATTTCTTCCCCTTTGTATTCGTATACCGTCGCCCCTGCCTGTTCCAATTGCTGTTTGGTGGAGTCATTCCCAGCCACCATGATGCAGACGCGCGGGGCAACCGCGAGCACATTGCAGCCAAGAAGGTCGTATTCCGCTTTCGGCACTTCGATGAGTTTTATCCCCCGCGACAGCAGCAGCTTCCTGAAAGCGACCGGCATCAACGGCGAATAAACGACTGCCAGGTCTTGATCAACCAGGCTGATGAATGACATCAGATGAAGGCACTCTTCCTCACCGTCTGCATGCGGCAGCTGAACTTCAATGAATTCATCAACAAGGTGCGCCGTCATCTCCTTGATCTGGCGGATCGCTTCCGCATTGGTCCGGTAACCGTTTCCAACGGCCAGCACCCGGTCGTCGAGCCAGACGATGTCTCCGCCGTCCGCTGTCGCATCACCGGTTAGTTCCCCAATGACAGGGATCCCTTTTTCTGCAAGGAACTTCTTATACACTTCGGCTTCCGGCTGGCGCAGGGCCTTTCCGGATTTCAGGATGATCGCCCCCTCCGGCGTGAATTTGACCGGATCGTGTGCATAGATGGAATCCATGCTGACGGCATTTGATTTGGGCAGATAATCAATGGTTATTTCGTGCTTCTCCAGTAGCGCGATAAATTCGGCGAATTCTTTCTGGGCCTCTTCAAAATCGGGTTCTGAAAGGTAATTGACTTTGCGCCATTCTTTTTCAATATGCTCCTGACTGATGAAAGCATCAGCCGGGTGCTTGACAATCACCCGTTCCAACGGCTCAAACATTGATGAACTATATCTCATTGCCAACCTCCTTTTCCACAATACGGAAAACTATTCCATAATGCGAAAACATATTTTTAGTAATATAAAATAGCCGTGTTATAATGTCAATAAGTTTTAAATGTTCCAACAACTTTATTTTTCAAAGGACAGGTGTGGATTATGCAGTCAATCGACCGGGCTATGGGAATTGTGAAATTATTGGTGGCGAATGCCTCAGAGGATGGATTGTCCATCACGGAACTCGCCAATGAATGCGGGCTTCCCGTGAGTTCGATGCACCGCATCTTAAAAGCGATGGCGGTCCACGGAATGATCGAGCAGGATGAAAGAACGAAGCGCTACAACCTTGGCAACATCTGGCTTGAATACGGTCTGCATATGTATGACACGATCGATTACGTCAGTACGATCCGGCCTGAATTGGTGCGGCTCGCGGAACTGACCGGAGAAAGCGTCTACCTGAGCCAGCCTATGGGGAATGAGGCGCTGATTACCGAGCGCATCGACAATGAGAACCACGCCATCCGGGTTTATGACAAGCTCGGCTCCCGGATCCCGATGCATATCGGAGCCGCCAATAAATCGATGCTTGCTTTCATGCCGAATGGCGATGTAAAGAAAATCCTCAATGCGTTTATTGCCAAAGAAGACCACGCCGCTTTCCGCCAGCTGCTGGAGCAGATACGGGAACAGCGCTATGCAATCAGCCACAGCGAACGGACGGAAGGAACCTCTTCTGTCGGCGTACCGATCCTGAACCGGTTCGGCAAGGTACAGGGAGCCCTCAGCATCGGCGTTGTGAGTTATACCCTTACAGATGAACGCCTCCATTATTTGATTGATCAGGCGAAAGAGACGGGCGATCGGATTTCCGTTAAACTTGGCTACAGAGCTTGATTTTTCCCCAATTGAAAAGAGCATTCCGGAAAATCGGAATGCTCTTTTTGGTTTATTCTTCTTCTGCAACTTCCAGGATTTTAATCGTCTTGAAGCCGAGAATCACTTTAAAGCGCAGCCCCCAGTTTGCGGAGACGACTTCCAGCTCGGAATCGGTGACTGTGAAATGGAGTACG
Source organism: Planococcus chinensis (assembly GCF_042681545.1). NCBI lineage: Bacteria > Bacillati > Bacillota > Bacilli > Caryophanales > Caryophanaceae > Planococcus > Planococcus chinensis. The sequence goes on along the minus strand of NZ_JBHUFW010000002.1, from coordinate 101,655 downwards.
GTATCCTGCTCGTAATCCACCAGGATATAGTCGTTGGCGTTGGAGAACAGTTTGAAAGATTTGTCCGCAATCAATGTCCAGCCGTGTTTCAGGCCGTGGCTTTTCGTTCCCATCACTGCACCCCCCTGAAGATTCCAAACGGCGAACGATTTCCGCCCCGTTTCCTCCATTATAGCGGCTCGCCAAGGAAAAAAGCAGGCGCAATTGCACCCGCTCCGAAATTTTAAGCTCTTCTGCCGGTCCAGCCGGTGGATTTGATGGGGTTTGTCAGGAATCCTCCGTTATACCGGTTCGGTTCGTACGAAATGATGAACGCTTTTGGTGACTGGTCCGTAACAATATCGCGCAGCTTTTTCTCGTTTTTCCGCTTGGCCAATACTTTCATGCACATCCGCAGGCCATCCTTCCCTTCCGCCGGCCACGCAGTGACGCCGTAGCCTTTCTCGCGGATGAGCGCGGGCAAGCTGGATTCATGCGCATCTACGATGATGTCGAATACGATATAGCCGAGCGCCATGCGGTTTTCAATGATGCCGCCAAGATAGACCCCAAGCCCCCAGCCGGCACAATATGCGGCAATGTTCACTGGATCATCCAAATTATCAAGCACGATCGTCAATCCCATCAAATAGATGAATACTTCGATCATGGACAGGAAGGATGCCGTTTTCCGGTAGCCCTTGATGACCAGGATCAGCCGCAGGGTGAACAGCGTCATATACGAGACATTAATAATGATGATGAGAAAAAAGATGGAATTCACAGGGTCACCTGCCTATCTCCAAAATGGCCTCAATTGAAATCGCGTTCAACTTCAAAATTACGGGTGGTATCGTAAACCACCACATCGCCTTCCAACGCTCTGAGTTGGCTAGAGACATAGAACTTCCTTTCGTCCGCCTTCATGGTGCTCGTCGATTCCAGGCGAGTCTGCCATTCTCCACGGCCGACTGTCAGGGTCCAGTCGCACTGGACGGAAGCAGACAGCGGATCGCCTTCTGTGATGCGATAGATATTTTGGTTCGTGCTGCCATATTCAAGGCCGTTTGCCGGCAGGCGCCGGCAGCCTTCATCCGAAAAGTCATCCAGGATCCATTCGTTCGTCACGGTGTTGTGGCGGATTTCACGGGTACGGCCGGATTCGCGCAGCACTTCCCGCTCCATGACTGCTGCCGTTTCCGGACGTTCGAACGGAACAATCTCCGCTTCTTCCGTGGTGTTTGTGTAATCCGGCAGAATGAGCCGCGTATCTTTATCCTTCACCACCGTGAGTTCCACTTCTTCCGCCGTTGGCCACATATGCGGCCAGTAGACGGGCGACAATGAAACTTGCACCCTGTGGCCTTTCGGCAGTTTATAGCCGATCGCATCCAGCTCCACTGTCACGATGAACTCTTCCCCCACCGGCACATCTTCCGGGAATTCATGGCTGTTCCGGTGCGTGAGGTTCAGCTGTCCCCAGGAAATCAATTTCGACGTTCCGGAAGGCGACAAATCGCTTAGACGCACGGCAAGGTTTGCCCTTTTGCTGCTGCTTAGGAGTTTCGCCTGCATTTTCGGGAAACCGAGGATTGCCAGCTCTTCCACCAGCGGCTCGCTTGTAAATGTGTTCGACAGCCCGTTTTCGATTCCCTGGTCAGAAGGCATATCCCCTTCCTGGCCGAACGGACAGAATACCCCGGCATAAAGCCCGTGGTGCTGATGCGTCATCAGTGTTTCCGTCCCCTGTCCCGGCTCTTCGGACAGCTGCTGGCTGGCGAGGTAGTAGGCCTTTTCCTGCACATTCGGGCTCGGCCAGCTGTTTTCCAGCACCCACTCGCCCGGACGGACATGGTAATCGGTCTTCGGCGGCACGGCATCCTGCAGCCACACGCGAAGGACCGGCTCGTCCATGATGCCGGTTTCCTCTTCTTTCAACCACTGATCCCACCAGCGGAGGCATTCCTGTAAAAAGCCGATTTGTGGTCCGGGAACAGCGACTTCGGGATATTCATGCGCCCACGGCCCGATCAGCCCCTTCTTCGGCCCTTTCAAGTTCTGGATCATGCGGAATACGGCATTGGTATAGCCATCCGCCCAGCCGCCCACGGCATAGACCGGAATTTTGATGGCGCTGTAATCCTCACACACCGAGCCGTGCTTCCAGTACCCGTCCCTGCGCTGATGGCGCATCCATTCTTCGACAAATGGCGGCGTTTTTTCCAGCCGCTCGAGCCAGTTTTCGCGCCACGCGCCCCCGACATGTGCCGGGTCGGCCGGCCGTGCATTATAGACGAGCATCGTGGACGCCCACCACAGCATATCGGATGCCAGCAGGGCACCGCCTTTATAATGCACGTCGTCTGCATAGCGGTCATCGGTCGAGCATAGCGTGATGATCGCTTTCAGTGCCGGATGCTGCAGCGCGGCAACCTGGAGGCCGTTGAAGCCGCCCCACGATTTGCCGATCATTCCCACCGAGCCGGTTGCCCAGTCCTGCTTTCCGATCCAATCGAGCACTTCGAGTGCATCGTCCTGTTCCTGCTTGGCGTACTCGTCTGTCAGGATGCCTTCGGAATCGCCGCATCCGCGCATGTCCACCCGCACACTCGCATAGCCGTGGCCCGCAAAATACGGATGGCGGATCGAATCCCGGAGCGCAGTGAACTCATTTTTGCGGTAAGGCAGGTATTCCAGGATGGCCGGAACCGGATGGACGGTTGCCCCTTTCGGAATCCACAGCTTCGCAGACAGGCGCGTGCCGTCGGACATCGGAATCCAGACATGGTCCGTCACTTCCACTTCATGCGGAAATTCCCTTCTCGTGCCGCGTGTGCTTTCCCGTACGTTAAAAACCATTATTCCTTCACCTCTTTAGCTTGTCTCAGAACGACTTTTGATGCGTTTTTCTCTCTTCCTTCAGCGGCTGTGTGGCGGATTTCCTGCACTTCTGCCGGCTCACGGGCAGGCACTTCCGGGTAGTCCTGCTTCAGCCATCTGAGCAGCGACAGCGTCAGAAGGACATAGAGGACAATGACCGGCACCGAGACGATGACGGACGAAGTCTGGATGACTTTCAGCCCGCCGATCATCAATAGCGAAATCGCCAGGACCGCCAGCACTGCTCCCCACAGCATCCGGTGCCAGCGTGCCGGTTCCTGTTCGCCGACCAATTCTTTGGTGGCGATGGCCGATAGGATATAAGTGGCCGAATCAAGCGACGTCGCCAGGAAGATGAAAGCGAGAACCGCGAAGAACGGCAGCACCAAAAAGCTGAGCGGGATCGTTTTCAGAACCTCGACGATGGCTGCCGGACCGCCGCTGCTATTGAGTATTTCCACGACATTCAATTGATTGGTCAATTGCAGGTTCAGTGTGTAGCCGCCGAATATGCCGAAGTAAATCCAGCTGCCGAGCGAGCCCCATAACAGGATGTGGATGATCAGCTCGCGGATGGTGCGGCCTCTGGAGATGCGCGCGACAAACAACCCGATGAACGGTGCCGTCGCAGCAAACCAGGCCCAATAGAAGACGGTCCATGCCTGCGGGAATCCGCCTTTGGCGACCGGATCTGTCGAAAAGCTCATCATCGCAAAATTCTGCAGCATCAACCCGAAACTATTTGTGAAGTTTGAAAGGATAAACAAAGTCGGACCGGCTAACAGCACGAACAGCGCAAGGCCCAGCGCCAGGTAGACGTTCCAGTCGCTCAGTTTCCGGATGCCTTTGTACAAGCCCATATAAGCGCTGGCACTGTAGATGACGGTCCAGATGATAATGATGATGATGCTCAGCTGCAGTGATTGCTGGACGCCGAATATTTCGCCGATGACTGCAGAGACCATCGGAACACCCAACCCGAGCGAAGTCCCGAGGCCGCCCACAAGGCTCCAAATCACCAGGATATCAATGATTTTGCCAATCGGGCCGTCTGCATGCCTGCCCAAAATGCCGCGGCACGCTGTGCTTATTTTCAGCGAGCGGTTTTTCTTCACAAAAAAGGAATACGCAATCGTCACTGTCGGCAGTGCGTAAAGCGACCAGGCGGAAATTCCCCAATGGAACATGCCGTATGCGACAGCCCATTCCGCGGCTTGTCCGCTGTTCGGCTCGATGCCGAATGGCGGCCCCATATAGTAATACATCGGTTCCATCATTGACCAGAACATGATGCTCGTCCCCATGCCTGCACAAAACAGCATGGCGCCCCAGCTGAATGTGGAAAACTCCGGCGCTTCTTCCCCCAAGCGCACTTTGCCGTAACGGCTGAAGACCAGCCAGATCAGCAGGATGAACAAGCCGAACGTCAGGAATTGAAACGTCCAGTCCAGATTATAAGTGATGCCTGTCATCATTTTGTTCAGTACCGGTTCAGCGGAATCTTGAAAAATGACCAGCGTCAGAGTTGCTACAACGATGACGCTCAACGATAACCAAAATACTAGTGGATCAATCTTTACTTTCCCCATGAATACTCCCCCTTTGAATTCTCCCCAATAGTAATCGAAGTTATTTTATAATCATGATTACTTTTGTTGTTAAATAGGGTATCATGAGACTATAATAATAATCAATGTATTTTCAAAATATTTTAATTTCAAGGATGTGCGGGCATTATGAATAATAAAGAACTCAAGAAAAGGCGCATGTGGACGTTCTTTATCGACGCCACTGAAGAACTGATCAAGACTGAAGGTTTCCAGCAGGTGACCATCCGGAAAGTCGCGGACAAGGCGGGCTACAACAGTGCCACCATCTATAATTACTTCGGCGAACTCTCGCATCTGCTGTTTTTTGCTTCCTTGAAGTTTTTGAAGCCATATCTGGAAACAGTCAGCCGGGAAATGGAAAAGACCGATGACCCGGTTGAGAAGTACCTTATTGCCTGGGAATGCTTCAGTGAATATTCGTTCAAGATCCCGGATATTTTCCAGACGGTCTTCCTGATGGACCTGGGAGACCATCCAAAAACCCTACTTGCAAGTTATTATGAGCTTTACCCATCAGATTTGATGGCTATACCGGAAGAACTGCAGCCGGCATTGATGGAGCGCAATATCGCAGACCGCGGGCGCTTTACGATCGGCCCACTTGTAAAAGCCGGACTATTGAGCGAAATCCAGGCCGAAGAAGTGAACGAACTGACCAATCTCGTCTGGCAAGGGATGTTCACCACCTTGCTGAACAACCGGAACCATTACACGCCGGAGGAAGCCCAGAAGCGGACAATGAAGTATATCCGGGAAATCGTGGAACACAAAGTCGGACTCAGCAAAACCGAGCCTGCCCGGAACGCGTAGCCGCGCTTTTCCCTTGTTTTTTCCGGTTCGATTTCCGGAAAAGGTTTTCTTTCCCTTTCTTTTTCTTCTATAATGAGGAGAGTCTTAAACAAAGAAGGTTTTACCAAATGGAACAAATTTTATGGTTTATCTATGCAGCTATCCTCGGCACTGCAACCGTCGGATTCATCATCCACAGCGGGCCGCTGAATTTTCCGGTCAAATTCGATTTGGCCGTCTCAGTCGTGACATGGATCGGCCTGTTCGGCTTTGTCACGGGCAACCAGTTTTTCGAACCGATTGTCTGGAAGTTCGTTTTTTTCGGCGGACTGCTCTGGGACATCCTTTTCGCATTCAAGCTCAAACAGGAATTCGCAGGCGAACGCGAAGAAGTCGCCGGCTTGACCGGCACGTTCTTCCTTGCCCTGTCGACGGTGATCCTGCTCGGGCCGCTTTATTACGGTTTGTACCAATATGCATTCTAAAAAACAAGGACTTCCCGGGAATGGGAAGTCCTTGTTTTCAATTTGCGGCGTCCATGTGGCATTCGAAATAAACAATTTTCATGCCGCTTTTCTTGATTGCCGGGAAGCCGCCTTTTTCATAGCAGGCGTCCGCCACAGCTGTGGTTTCCTTGTAGCTGAAGTAGGCTTGGGCCGACAGCAAGACGGCAAAAAAGACCGCTCCCGCTGCCAGCAGAAGCACCAGCTTCTTGGCATTTCCACTCAAAATAAAACCTCCCTCGCTTATGCACCGTTTCCATACTATCATTTTTCACTGCCGGAATCTCTTCCCACTATTGTCAATCCGTTTCCAACAGCATATGATGAAAAGAAACTGTGAACGGAGGCGCTTATGAAAAAACTCCATGGCATCTTGCTGCTGCCGCTCTTCTTGCTTGCCGGCTGCTTCAACGGCCCTCCGTTGATTACCGGCGAATACAGCCGCATGGAAGCTGAAGAAGACGGGCTTTAGCCTGTTTTAATGGCTTGCTCTGCATTTTTTTCTCGTTTTTTGACTACCTCCGCTAGCAAGCTTCCGGCAATCATAAAAATGAAGCCAATTGCAGAACTGAAAAACATCGCCTGGAAAACGTGCTCGACAGTGCCTGTGCTTGTCAGGAACATATAGCAGCTCGCGCCGCTCACCACAGATGCAATCGCCCCCGACTTATTGGCATGCTTCCACAAATAGCCGAGGCTGATCGGTGCCACGATTCCGCTGATGATGGCCGATGTGCCGAAGCTGGTCAAGAGAGCCAGAGAATCCGGCCGGCGGAACGACATGTATAATGACACCAAACCGATAAAGACCAAGGAAACTTTGGAAGCTTTTAGCACTTTGCCGTCGAGTTCCTGTTCCGTCAATTTTTTGTTTTTATACAGTAGCGGAACCGCCAGCACTCTATACAAATCATTGCCGATACTATTGGTGATGCCTAGATACAGGCTATCGGTCGTCGACAGGATGGCAGAAATCAGCCCCATGACCATCAAAGCGATAAGGATGACCGGGAAAGCTTCCATGATATAGGCCGGAATGGCACTGTCGGCTGAAGCGAGTCCTGGCAGAATCACGCGTGCAGCAAGGCCCGCAAACACGGAAAAGACGGACAGGACGAACAGCGAAATACCGGCGGTTAAGGTAAATGTTCGTAGATCCTCTTCTTTTTCCACCGTCAGCACTTTGTTCATCAAATGCGGCAGCAGCACGAACGAAAACAACAGCCACTGGATGCTCAGGATAGCAAAGCCGCTATAGAAAGGTCCACCGGTGGAAAGCGGTGCCACCAGTGCCGGATCAATTGCACGGAGTTCGGTTTGGAGTGTGCCGAAAACGTTCCATCCGCCGCCAATCGTCCACAGCAAAGACACGAACAAAAGAATTGAAACCACTGCCATCACCGTGCCCTGTATCCCGTCGCTGACGATTTGGGCAAAAGCGCCGCCGAGACTGACATAGACAATCGTGATCCCGACGCCTATAGCAATCCCCCACATATATGGAATGCCGATGACTGTTTCAAACATCGTCGCCAATCCGACGTTCTGGCCGACAATATAGTAAATATTGAACAGCACCAAAAGCGCCACAAGCACCTGCAAGGTTTTGCTTTTGTAGCGGTTGCCGAGCCACTGTGGAAGCGTTAGGCTGCCGCCGTTTTTCTGCCCATAGCGCCAGAACTTCTTGGTGAACAGCAGCAATCCGAGCCATGTGACGCCAAAGCAGCCGATTGTATACCATAATGTCGACAAGCCGTATGTATAGGCCCAGCCTGGAACGCCAAGGAATAAATTCGCGCTCGCATAGGAAGCGCCGAAACTGATGCCGACGATTGACGGCCTCACTTTTCCTCTAGCAAGGGCGAAACCTTTCATTGAACCGCTATGGACCGATCCTTTCCGGCCAAGCCATGTAGTCCATATAAAGTAGCCGATCAACATTATAACGATAAACGGCAGTAGCCATGAAGTCTCTTCACGCATCGCCTTCTCCTCCTTTCCGTTTCGGTTTGGGATAGGTTTTATTCCACAGTGCCAGTCCGGCAACCCAGAAAATTGCGACGCTGACCCAATAAGCTGTAATCATCTCCATTCCCCCTCTTAGTTTTCGACCGGCTGCTGCAATTGCTTATAGCCTGCGCCAGGATGCGTTCCTTTCAACCGGTTTTGGCCTTTGCCGTAAATCTTTTCTCGGTATGTGCCTTCTGTGTATTCTTTTTGTACTCGGCCGCGCTCCTGCAGGACAGGTACGACGAGTTCGACAAAGTCCTCAAAGCTTCCCGGAGCCAGTGTATAAGCGAGATTGAAGCCGTCGACGCCTGTTTCTTCAACCCAGTATTCGATTTCATCGGCAATTTGTTCCGGCGTTCCGACTGCGACTGGGCCTCTTCCGCCAATGCCGACAAACGTGGCAAGCTCTCGGATGGTCCATTTGCGGTCCGGGTCAGCACGTGTAAATACTTCGACCGCTGATTGCATCGCATTGCTTTGGATGTACTCCAATGTATCTTCGGGATCGTATCCTGAAAAATCGATGCCTGTCCACCCGCCGAGGAGGGCAAGCGCGCCTTCGTAGCTGACATAGCTTTTCAATTCCTCGTATTTGGCCTGCGCTTCCGCCTCCGTCTTGCCTATGATGGCAGTGAATGTCGTGTAGACGATGACATCCTCGGGATTGCGGCCATTTGCTAGGATCCGTTCACGAAGGGCCGCGACCCCTTTTTTCACAACCTGGGTGGTCGGGCCGGCAGTGAATACCGATTCCGCGTGCTTAGCCGCAAATTCCCGGCCGCGCGGCGAAGCACCTGCCTGGAACAGGACCGGCGTTCGCTGCGGCGACGGTTCTGACAGATGGGCACCGGGAACTTTAAAGTATTCCCCTTCGTGGCGGATATCATGGACTTTTGACGGGTCCGTGTAGACTTTCGCTTCTTTATCGCGTAGGACCGCGCCGTCTTCCCAGCTTCCTTCCCACAGCTTATAGCAGACTTCCAAGTATTCTGCTGCATAGTCGTAGCGCTGGTCGTGGCTCATCTGGTCCTCAAGTCCGATATTGAGAGCCGCGCTTTTCAGATAGGAAGTGACGACATTCCAGCCAACCCGCCCTTTGGTCAGATGATCCAATGTCGACATGCGCCGTGCAAATGTATAAGGATGTTCATGACTGACTGAAGCTGTAACCCCGAAACTCAAATGTTCAGTGACCGAAGACATCAGCGGCACAATAAGCAGCGGGTCATTGACCGGAGATTGAACCGCATTTCGGAGAGCGGCGTCCCGTGAACCGTTATAAACATCATAGGTGCCCAGTACATCCGCCAGGAACACGGCATCGAATTTTCCTTTTTCCAATAGCTTGGCAAGTTCAATCCAGTATTCGCTATCCGTGTATGTATGGGACCGGTCTTCTGCATGGAGCCATAGCCCTGGAGATTGGTGTCCTCCGGCACAAGCCATTTCAAATGCGTTCAAGTAAATCCGTTTTTTCGTCATGTTCTTCCTCCTCATGTTTGATAGTTTAATTTGCACGGCTCCGCCAGCAGAAAAGATAAAAGCCCTCTTTTTCTCAAAAAATGAGAAAAAGAGGGCCGCATAAATTAAATGGACGGTTTCCGCTCTCTTATCTCCCAAGAAAAAATCTTGCTGGAATTAGCACCTTTCTGACAAATGTCAGAGGTTGCTGAAGCGTCAACGGGCCAGTCCCTCGGCTTCTCTGGATAAGATTATTAAATTTAAATCCTATCATAATACTAGGATATGGATAAGTCAACCAAACATTTAAAATTTTTGATTTATTTTATTGTAAATTATTACCTTTCGGTATAAATTTAAGAGAATAGTAAAGGAGATTACCATGAAAAATATAAGCAGAATCGCTGCGCTCGGGCTGCCGCTCTTTCTGCTGTCCGGCTGCTTCAATGCCCCTTCTTTGATTACTGAAGAGTACAGCCGCATGGAAGCCGAAAGGGACGATGCCCTTCTATTTGAAACCGGAGATTCACGCGAGATTGAAGAAGCCATTGATGCCATCAACAGCGGGCGCCGGGAGGAGACGCACGAATGGGAGCTGCCGGAACCCGAAGGCACCCTCACCTTCTCAAACGCTAAAGAGGAGTTGGTACTGACACTTTTTGACGATGGAGAGACCATTGATGAATATTTCGTCTACGTTGAATTGGATTTGGAGTGACGCACAAACCCCCGTCCCAGGAACTTTCCGGAACGGGGGTTTTAGGTTTTATTCGGTTGCTTTGACTGCTGCGAGGTTCCGGATAATGGCTTCCGTCACACCTGCTGTGTCGTGCGTGCCGCCGATGTCGCGCGTCATGATGCCTTGGCGCGTTGTTTCGGCAATCGCCCGGTTGAGCTGTTCCGCTTCTTCTTCGAGCCCAAGATGGCTGAGCATCATCGCGGCGCTGGCGATCGAGCCGATCGGGTTGGCAATGCCCTGCCCGGCGATGTCCGGCGCCGAGCCATGGACCGATTCGAACATGCTCGGCGCTTTCCGCTCCGGGTCCAGGTTGGCGCTCGGCGCAAGGCCGAGGCTGCCGGCAAGCGCACTGCCGAGATCGGAAAGGATGTCGGCAAATAAATTCGACGCCACCACTACTTCTAGCTCTTCCGGACGCAGCACGAAGTGGGCGGCGACGGCATCGACCAGCCCCTGTTCCGCTTCGACGTCCGGGTACTCTTTGCTGACACGGGCGAATACTTCATCCCACAAGACCATGCCGTATTGCTGGGCATTGCTTTTCGTGACGCTGAGCACCCGTTTGCGCTTGCGCGTGCGGGCTAGTTCAAACGCAAAGCGAATGATGCGCTCGCAGCCGTGTTCCGTGAAAAGCGCGGACTGGACCGCGACTTCCTTGCCCGGGCCGCGTCCCGCGAAATTGCGGCCGCCGATGCCGGAGTATTCCCCTTCGGAATTCTCGCGGACAAGCACCCAATTGAGCGTATCGACATCGGGATGGTTGAGGCGCCGCGGCACCCCGGGCAGAAACTCGATCGGGCGCACATTCGCCCATTGGTCAAGCCCTTGGCAGATCGCCAGTCGCAGTCCCCACAGCGATACATGGTCCGGCACGCCCGGAAATCCGACCGCCCCGAAATAGATGGCGTCGTAGCCCTTCATCTTTTCCACGCCGTCTTCGTCCATCATCTTGCCATGCTCGAGATAGTATTCGCATCCCCACGGGAAGGTGTCCTTTTCAAAAGCGAAGCGGCCACCTGATTCTTCTGCTATATGGTCCAGCACCTGAAGCCCTGCAGCGATCACTTCCTTGCCGATGCCGTCTCCCGGTATCACGGCCAATCGAAACGTTTTTGTCTCTTCCATCCGTCCATTCCTCCTCAGATTCGTCAGTTGAAGATTTTTTCAGCTTTCGTCAATCCGATTAATTCTTCCAATTGGCCCAGTTCTTCCATCCGGTACATCAGGCCGCGCAGCGCTTCCGCCCGTTCCGCTCCGATAATCGGATGCACCAGGTTGTTGAACTTGCGCTCCAGTGCTGCGTCGTCCATCGGATTCTCGATGCTGCCGGTGGCATATTTGACGGTGTGCTCGATGATGCTGTCGTCTTTCAGGTACGCTTTCGCATACACTTCTTCTTCTTTCACGGAGTGATCGACTTTCGGTTTGATTTTCTCCCGGAATGCCACCACCGCCGGATCACGGACTTTCTCATCTGCGTACTGCGCTTCGGCGGCATCGCCTTCGAGGAATGCAATGGCACCGGTGTGGTAGATGCTGAATTTGCCGGCAAGCCCGGTCGGCGGCGTCGGTTTCCCGGTCAGCTCCAGCACATATGGATTGACGGTCAATTCGATGCGTTCGATGTCTTCCGCTTTCGCCTGTTTTCCGAGTGCAATGCACGCGTCGATGGAAGGATGCAGAACAATCCCGCATGCGTATGGTTTGAAGGCGTTTTTTAAAAGCTCCCAATCGGTGCCCCAACGGACGTTCACTTTCGACAAATCATGCTGCGGCGCCAGGACATTCGCAAACCCGCGTTTTGCTTCCAGCACTTCCGTGGAGCTCGTGAAGTTCTTCTTCGCCAGAAGCGCCGCCATGAGGCCGTTCTGCGCCGCTTTCCCGGGATGGAACGGCTTGGTCATCGTGCCGAACATCTCACGCAGGCCGAACGATTGCGTACCGGCGATGCCCAGAGCCCAAGCCATCTGTTCTTCGTCCAGCCCGAGCAGGATGCCCGCCGCGACAGCCGCTCCGAATACCCCGGTGGAGCTCGTGATGTGGTAGCCGAGATGGTAATGGCTTGGATAGACGGCGTTCGCAATGCGCAGTTCCGCCTCACAGCCGAGGATGAATGCATGGAGGACCTGTTCGCCCGTCAAATTCATCTTCTCTCCGAGCGCCAAAACGACCGGAGCCACCGGGCCGCTCGGATGGTGAATCGTATCAAGGTGGGTATCGTCATAGTCGAAAATATGCGAGGACATGCCGTTGATCAGGCTTCCCAGCAAGATATCCACTTTTTCAGTGCGACCGAATACCGAAACCTGCCCCGCCGACCCGATATCCTCTTTCAGCCCCAGCACCATATCGACTGAAGGGTGATGGGCCGCGCCGATCGCCACACCCATCCAGTTATAGAGGCTCTTTTTGCCATGGAGTTTGACCTCTTCCGGAATATCGTCCATCTTTGTCTTCAATAAGTTTTCCACCAATTGTTGTGTCACCATCTTCATTCGCCTCCTGCTAATTTTTTCATTGCGTGTTCACGCGCTTTCCTTACATGGTGCTTGGCGATGCTTTCCGCGAACTCCCCGTCGCCTGAACGGATGGCGTCAATCAGCCCCTTGTGTTCTTCGATGTTCTGCAGCGGCCGCCCGGATGTAGACAAGGAAGCCGACATCATCAGGCTGATCTGCGTCTGCAGCATGTTCATGATCGTTTCGAGGTAGACATTGCCTGACAAGCGGGCAAGTGCCAGATGGAATTCCGAATTGATCTCGGCCAATTCCCTGATATTGTTTTCGACCGCTTCTTTTTCCGCCCTTTCGATAAAACCGCGCAGCTCTTCGATCATCTGCGGCGTCTGGCACTCCGCGAGCCTGCGGACAGCAAGTCCTTCGAGCAGCTCCCGCACATCATAGAGCTGCGCCACTTTTTCTTCTGACAGCGTAATGACCTTCACGCCTTTATGCGGTTCGTGCGTCACGATCCCCTGTTCTTCGAGCTTGCGGATCGCTTCGCGCACCGGTGTGCGGCTGACGCCGATCTTCTCGGCAAGCCCCCGCTCCGTCAGCGTCTGTCCCGGCTTGATGTCGCCAGAACGGATGGCATTGAAAAGGTAGTCGTAGACGGAGTTCTTTTTCACTTCATTCAGTTCAATCATAGGAAAACCCCTTGTTCTATAAAATGGTATACCATATTAATCTTAATTATATAGATAAGTCTTAAAAAAGGCAATATTATTACTGAATAAAATAAAATGGTATGCCAAATAAAAAACCACCGCTCTTATGAACGGTGGTTTCTCCCTTATAAGCCTCTTTCCTCGAAGCGCTTTAAATCATCCCGGTGCCCCATGACGATCAGGACATCGTTCAGCCGGACCGGATCGCTTGGAACCGGTGCGATGTTCACTTCTTCTCCCCGCTTGATGGCAAGGACGATGCATTTGTAACGGTCCCGGATATTCAGCTCCGACAGCGATTTGTTGGCGATTTTGCTTGTCGCCGCAAACTCGAGGATGCTGTAGTCTTTCGACAAATCGATGTAATCGACGATTTTCTCGGAGCCCACATGCTGCGCAACGCGCACGCCCATCTCGAATTCCGGCTGGATGACCCGGTCAGCGCCAACTTTCTCAAGGATTTTCTGGTGCTGCAGGTCGCGCGCTTTGACCCAGATTTTCGCGACGCCGATTTCTTTCAGCATGAGTGTACACAGTACGCTCGCCTGCAGATCATCGCCGATTGCGACGATGGCGTGTTCGAAATTCCGGACGCCGAGCGACTTGAGCTCGCTTTCGTCGGTGGCATTTGCGACAACTGCGTGCGCCGCGAAGTCCCGGACCGCGTCCACCCGCTCCATATTTGAGTCGATTCCCAGTACCTCGTGGCCAAGGCGGTTAAGCTCTTTGACGACACTGGTCCCGAACCGGCCAAGGCCGATGACCACCACTTGCTTTTTCACGTGCATTCCCTCTTTTCTAAGATGTCCATAAGATCGCCTGCTGAACTTATCCTCAGCATGCTTCGTTAGCTAAAATCTACTCGCATTGCCCCGCGTTGTCAAATGGCTTCCATAGAAAAGCGGCTGCACGCTTCATGTCTCTTCCAAAGGCCTGCCCCGCATGCAGAAACGGGCCGCCAATCCCTTCGTTCGGATTGGCGGCCCGGATGGTCCTCTTTTTCTGCTGTTCAAGCGCCCGCTTCCCGGGCAATGCGCGCCAACCCTTCCACCACTGCCGCCGCTTCCGTTTCGCTTACCGTCCGGAAATCGATGCAGACCTTGTGTTCCTGCACCCGGGTAATGACCGGCGTCCGGCATTCGCGGAGCCGGGCTGCAAGCTCGTGCGCCGGCATATCGCCATGGCTGACAGCCGCGACAAAAGTCGGCAATTCGACGCCCGGCATCGTGCCGCCGCCGATCTGCGAGGTGCTTTCCAGCACTTCCAGCCGGTATGCGGATGTCCGCGCTTCCAGGTTCCGGATAAACGCTTCGGCCTGTTGCCGGATCGCTTCAGCCGGCCGCATGATATCCCGCACAGCCGGAATTTCCCGCTCGGCGCTTCCATCGAGGTAAGCTTTGAGCGTTTCTTCCAGTGCGGCAAACGTCAGCTTGTCGACCCGCAGCACCCGTGCAAGCTGGTGTTTTTTCAAGCGGTCGATCAGGTCCTTCCTTCCGGCAATGATGCCGGCCTGGGGGCCGCCCAACAGCTTGTCGCCGCTGAAGGAAACAAGATCGGCGCCGGCTGCAAGCACGTCCCGGACCAGCGGCTCGTCCCCGATGCCATACTTCTTGAAATCATAGAGGGCCCCGCTTCCGAGGTCTTCGTAAAAGATGACATCCCCGCTTCGCTCCTTCAATTCCGCCAGAGCTTCGGTCTCCACCGTCTCCGTAAAACCAAGCATCAGGAAATTGCTCGTGTGGACTTTCATGATCATGGCGGTGTCGCCGCTCAGCGCCCGCTCGTAGTCAGCCAAGTGCGTCTTGTTTGTCGTGCCCACTTCCACCAGCCGGACGCCGCTTTCTTCCATGATCGAAGAAATGCGGAAAGACCCGCCGATTTCAACCAGCTGGCCGCGCGAGACGATGGCTTCCCGGTCCTTCGCCAGCGCATTCAGCACCAGGAACACTGCCGCAGCGTTGTTGTTTACGACCATAGCCGCTTCCGCCCCGGTCGCCCCTATGAGCAGATCTTCCAAGATATCGTGCCGCGAACCGCGCTTGCCTTCAGCCGTCCGGTATTCAAGGTTCGAATAGTTCTCTGCTGCACGGACGACATGGTCCACCGCCCGTCCACTCAACCTGGCCCGCCCAAGATTGGTGTGCAGCACCGTCCCGGTTCCGTTGATGACCCCTTTCAGGCGGTCGCCGGTCCACAAGGACGCCTTCTTGCTTGCCTCGCTGAAAATAAGGCCGCTGAAATTTTCCAGGGACGGAGAAACAGGCGCCTCTCCTTCGAGCAGGCTGTTGCGCAAAAGGTCCACTTCCTGCTGGATGAATTTTGTTCCTTGTTCGGCAGAAAGTCCGGATGCGGCCAAAAGTTCCTGGAAGCGGCGGTCTTTCTGCAATTCATGTATGGGGGGGAGCTGGCGCAAATATTGTTTCATTTTGGGATCCTCCATCTATTAACTGCTTTGCCTGGGGCGTCCCGTTTCTCCTCCAGCTGCAGCATTCATGTCTCAATTGCCCGGATGACTTCATCAAGCACCGGGTATTGTTTGGTCTCCAGTTTCGAATGGATCTTGTGTCCATCCACAAAAACTTCAAATGCCCCGCCGGAACTCGGGACCAGTTCCAGTGATGCGATGTCCGTGCGGAAATGATTGAACAGTTCTGCCGCAAAACTTGCGGCTTTGGGTGCGTAGTTTCATTGCATACAAAATTCGATTCTGATTTCGTGCTTCATGCGTGCCACCTCCTTTATTGTGCCGGATCCGCCCAGCGGCGCTGTTCGTCTTCGCGCACTGTGGCGCCAAGCGAGTCGAGCAGCTCCAAAAATGGAATCAGGTATTTTCTCGAGACGCCGAGTGCGTCTTTCGCCTCTTTCAAGCTGAACGCAGCTCCAGTGCCGCTTTTCAGTTTGGAAACCGATTCGGTAAATGCGGTCCGGTGAATCAGCTTGTCTTCCGCCAAGCGGTAAGCCTCTCCGCTCTGGAGCAGATAGGCGGTGAAATCCGGGATGCCGCCTTTTGGCAGCGGCGTCCCTTCTATATATTCATCCCATTTCTTCGCCTGAAGCCCGTCCTTCTCAAGCGACGCGATGATCCCTTCCATCCGTGCTTTCCATTGTTTCGGCAAGTGCGGGCTGAAACCAGCCAGCGCCATGAATTGGCCGTCCTTCCGCACTTCGCCCTTTTCGGACAGCGCGTTCAGGCTGTATTCAATGAACGTTTTCGGATAGCCGGCTCCGAGCGACTGGAGCAATTCCGCTTTCGGGATGCCCTGCCGCATCGGAAACTCGGCATGGTAGCTTTCGAGCCGTCCGGTGATTTCACCCCGGATTTTCGAGAATGTTTTGGCGAGGGCGTATTTCTGCTGCGGCAATTCGAGCAGCCGCCCGCTGTCCAAGCCGGCCGCAATCGCTTCCTGCAGCACGTGTTCATCGAGCGACGTCCCTTGGATCAGCCCCTTCGCATCCAGCAGGATCGCTTTTGCAAGCGCGTCTTCGACCAGATCTTCCGGCGTCCCTTCTTTCATTGAACGGAGCTTTTCCACCGTTTCTGCGCCGAACCGGTATTTTCCGCCTTCAGGCTGGATGATCCAGCCTCCGCCGAGCGTCTCGACGGGCGTCGGCCGCCGCAGGATAAAACGGTCGCCGCGCCGGACGACAATCTCTTCATCGAGGCGGATCTGGCACAGCACTTCCTCGTCCGTGCCGCTCAGTTCGTTGCGGTCGAAAAAGACGATCTTCCCCATCACTTCCGAAGTGCCGGTATGGACTTTCACCGGTGCCCGCTGTTTGAGCGGCGTGAACTTTCCGCCAGCAAGCGTGAGCGCCACATCAATCGTGCCGGTCGCAAGAAAATGATCGGACGCAACGAGAACGTCGCCCCGTGCCACTTGGTCCCGGTCGACTCCGCCCAGGTTGATCGCTGTCCGCTGGCCTGCCCGTGCGTCCTCCTGCTCCTCATGATGGACCTGGATCTGGCGCGCCTTGACTTTCAACCCTTTCGGGAGCAGCGTCAGCTGGCTGCCCCTTCTGATAGCCCCTTCGTAGATCGTGCCTCGGACGACGGTCCCTTGCCCCTGCACCGTGAAGACCTGGTCGATCGGCAGTCGGAATGAACCATAGGCATCGCGGAACTCCACCTTTTTCAGTTCTTCGAAAATCGTTCGCTTCAATTCAGGGATGCCTTTTCCCGACAGGCTGTCGACCATGACGCTCGGCGCTCCATCGAAAATGGTCCCCGCCAGGCGCTCTTCAATGTCTTCCTTGACCAGTTCCAGCATGACGTCATCCACCCGGTCGATTTTGGTGATCGCGACGATGCACTGTTTGATGCCGAGAAAACGAAGGATTTCAATATGCTCTTCGGTCTGCGGCATGACGCCTTCATCCGCTGCTACCACAAGCACCACCAAATCGATGCCGGCCACTCCCGCAATCATCTGGCGGATAAAACGTTCATGCCCGGGAACGTCGATGATGGAAATGTGCGTGCCGTCTTCCGTCTGCAGCGGCGCATAGCCCGGTTCGATTGAGATGCCCCGTTCTTTTTCTTCTTTCAGCCGGTCCGTATCGACGTCTGTCAGCGCTTTCGTCAACGCTGTCTTGCCGTGGTCGATATGCCCGGCCATGCCGATTGTGTAGTAAGTCTCTTCCATGCCCTCACGCGCCTTTTTTGATTGATCTTATCTTCACTTTAAGCTTCCGCCGCAGGGGTTTCAAGCGAGGGGCGCGCTGAATCGCAAAAACGGCTTTCCGAATGGTCCGGCATGCTGTTTTCCGGAGCACCTTCCTTGCAGTTCAGGCCGTTCCGATATACAATTAATACGCTTTAACGATACGGGGTTGGATGGGTGACTGGTGTCTTCCTGGGTCTTCAAAACCCTGAGGGGCCTGCGTGCCAGGCTCGGTGGGTTCGATTCCCACACGATCCCGCCATACATACTACACGACGGATCCGAAGGGGCGAGGCGCCCGAGTCCGGATACTAAATAGAGAGCGGAAGAATTGTATTTCTCGAGCACTCAAAAAGGCCGCCTGCCGGGCGGCCTTTTTCTATCAAAATAATCCGGCTGGCCGGAGGGTCCAGAGATGACAAACTCCCCTAGTTTCAGGATAATCAAAGGATGGAATGAATACTTCCGCCGTTTGGCCACATGCCATACTGTACGGAGCAGAAAAAGGGGGGTGATTCTTCCATGAAAATCGTATTGGCCGCGCCCAATTACCCGCAGCCGCGGGGCAATACTGTTACGGTCCGGCGAATTGCCGCAAACTTGGAGAAACTCGGCGTCGAGACCGAAATCGTCGCTGCGACCGGCAGCCACAGGGCGCATTCGCTGCCCCCTGCCGACCTGGTGCACGGCTTTCATGCTTATTATTTCCATCAGTTTCTGCAGCAACTCGGCCAACAGCCGGATGCCTATATCATCACGATGACCGGCACCGATCTGAATGTGGACCTGTACCATCCCGAGAAACGCAGCGGTGTCCTGGAAGCGCTGGCCGGCGCAAAAGCGATCCACGTGTTCGACGAAGCGGCTAAAGAAGCGCTTCTTAAGGAAGCGCCGCAATTTGACGGCAAGGTATTCCCGATCCCCCAAGGCGCCGGCGAATTTCCTTCCGGCCATCCGGAAATCCGCAAGGAAGCGGGCACGTTTTTATTCGTGCTGCCGGCAGGGATCCGCAAAGTGAAGAACATCCCCTTCGCCATATCGGCGCTGGCCAAGCTGCACGCGGAGTTCCCGCAGCTGCGGCTCTGGCTCGTGGGTCCGGTGCTTGAAGAGGCGGAAGCGGAAACCGTGCTCCGCCTTGTCGAGCAGCATGCCGGCTGGGTCCGCTATCTCGGCGAACTGCCCCACGAAGAGATGGGTGCCGTTTATGAAAATGCCGATGCCGTGCTGAACTCTTCCTTATCGGAAGGCCAGCCTGCCGCGATTACCGAAGCGATGGGCTATGGATTGCCGGTATTGGTATCGGACGTCCCCGGCAACAGCGGCATGGTTGAGAATGGCAGGACCGGGTATTTGTACAAGGATGAGGAAGAATTCCTCCACTTTGCCCGAGCGCTTATGGACAACGGCGACGCAAGGCGCCAGATCGGTCAGCAAGCGAAACAATATGCCGCCGATCGGCATTCCGCCTCATGTGAAGCGGAAGCTTTGCTGGAAATATACCGCAGCATCCTGCAGCAAGAGCGTTAAAACAAAAAGAAAAGAGGCGAATCGAAATGACTGAAAAAGATATGGTTAAATTGACATCTTTATCATCTAAAGGCGGTTGAGGCTGCAAAATTGGTCCTGAGGACCTGGCGCAGGTTCTGCGCCATTTACCGAGAAATGTAGAAGACCCTAATCTGCTCGTCGGGCTGGATACAGCCGACGATGCAGGCGTTTATAAAATCAGCGAGGACGTCGCGCTCGTCCAGACATTGGATTTCTTCACGCCTATCGTGGACGATCCGTACATGTTCGGACAGATCGGCGCCGCCAACTCGCTCAGCGACGTCTATGCGATGGGCGGCAAACCGCTGACCGTCATGAACATCGTCGCGTTCCCGATCAACACACTTGATAAGGGCATCCTCGCAGACATCCTGGCCGGGGCTTCCGATAAAGTGAAAGAATCCGGCGCCACCTTGGTCGGCGGACATTCCATCGATGACCAGGAGCCGAAGTTCGGGCTCTCGGTCACCGGCACGATCCATCCGGACCGCATCCGCTCCAATGCCGGTGCACGCCCGGGCGACCGTCTGATCCTGACAAAACCGATCGGCGTCGGCATCCTGACGACTGCGCTCAAGCAGGGACTCTTGGACAAAGAGGATTTGGATGAAGTGATGAACGTCATGGCGACGCTGAACAAAGCGGCAGCAGAAGCCATGGACTCTTACACGGTCAACGCCTGTACGGACATCACCGGTTTCGGCCTGCTCGGCCACACGATGGAAATCGCCAAAGGCGGCAGCGTCGGCGTGACCATTTCGAACCAAGACGTGCCGGTCCTTTCAAAAGCGAAAGAGCTTGCGGAAAAGAAAGTCATCCCAGGCGGAACGTATAAAAACCACAGCTGGCTGGCCAAAGACATCGATTACGATGAAAGCATCTCCATGCTCGACCAGTTGATCCTTTGCGACGCTGTGACGTCCGGCGGATTATTGATTTCCCTGCCGGCTGCAGAAGCCGACGCTTTGCTGCGCGACTTGCAGGCGAAAAACGTCCAGGCAGCTGTCATCGGTGAAGTGACCAGCGAAAACGCCGGCCGCATCCACGTGATTTAATTCTGGAACAAGGACTCAAGCCGAGTCCTTGTTTTACATAATGCCCAAACGCATAAGCTTTTATTGGCCCTATGGGGCAGGGCTACTGTCCGGACCTTGGCCAAGCTGGCGTCGTTTTGCGGAATAGCGGATGGAAAAACCATCACTTTTTATATGAAGAAAATAAAAAACAAAGCGAGGTGCTCCCATTGAAAAAATGGAGCCTATTAACCTTCCTCTTGTGCCTGACAATCGTCTTGGCAGCTTGCGGAAGCAGTTCAGAAAAAGAAGAAAATGCAGCATCGGGCGGCGAAGCGGAAAAGGATGCCTTTACAATCGGCGTCATCCCTGCCCAGACTGAAGGGGAAATGGATACGGCAATGAAAAAACTCCAAACCCTCCTGACAGAGGAATTGGGCCGCGAAGTTTCCATCGAAGTCTATCCCGATTATAACGGCGTCGTTGAAGCGATGAACTATGACCAGATCGACATGGCTTATCTTGGGCCGTTGACGTATGTCATTGCAGAAGCAAACAGCAACGCAAAAGCGATCATCACGCAATTGATCGACGGCAAGCCGTTCTACCATTCATATATCATTACCCATAAAGATAGCCCGTTGGAATCCATTGAAGACCTGGTGGCCAAAGCCGGCGAAACCGATTTTGCATTCGGCGACCCGAACTCGACTTCCGGCTCCCTGATTCCTTCAATCGAATTGCAGGACCGCGGCGTCTATACGTCGGAAGATGACAACGAATTCGCCACAGTCCGCTTCACGGGTTCACATGACGCGACAGCGCTGTCGGTCCTGAACAAGCAAGTGGATGCCGGCGCCATCGACAGCGCCATCTACGACCAGCTGGTTGAGTCCGGAAAAATCGACGGCAGCCAATTCAAAACCATCTGGAAATCTGAGGAGTTGTTCCAATACCCTTGGGCAGTCTTAGAGAGCACAGATGAGGAAACCATCAAGACATTGCAGGAAACGTTCCTGGCCATCGAAGATCCTGAAATCCTCGACGCTTTCGGAGCCAGCGGCTTCACGGAAGCCACCAATGCCGATTACGAAAGCATCAAGCAGGCAGCCATCAAGCAGGGAATCATTAAAGAATAGAGTTGATTACGGGTGTGGTTTAAAAAAAGCAATCTACTGACATTGGCTATATTGATCCTGTTCGTGTTCCTCAGCATGCGGCTGACGGAATTCGATCTGTCGAAATTCAAGGATTTCCGCAATATGATCGACTTCCTGTCGCAATGGTTCCCGATGGACTTCTCTTTGCTGCCGGACATGGTGCAGGATACGCTCGAGACCTTGGCAATGGCCTTTCTCGGCAGCGTGCTCGGCCTTGTAATCGCATTGCCGATCAGCTTTATCGCAGCCCGCAACACGTCGCCTTCGCCGTTTTTATTCCAAACCTCGCGCATTGCGCTGAGCTTTGTCCGCTCGATTCCGGAGATCGTCTTCGGGTTGATCCTGCTGACGACGCTCGGGCTTGGACCGTTTCCGGCCGTGATTGCCATCATGTTCCATAATGTCGGCGTCTTCGGCAAATTGATTTCCGAATTGATCGAAGCGGCAGATCCGGGGCCACAGGAAGCGATGAAAGCGGTCGGCTCGAAAACCTGGGTCGCCAATCTTTTCAGCATCCTGCCGCAAATCTGGCCGAACGTGCTATCCCAGTTTTTCTACCGCTTCGAAGTGGCCATCCGCACGTCCCTGATTTTAGGGTTTATCGGCGGCGGCGGAATCGGGCAGCGCCTGTTCAACGACTTTAAAACCTTCCAGTACTCTTCCGTCTCACTGGACGTGCTGATCATCATGATCATGGTCATCATCATCGACTTCCTGGCCAGCTCCGTCCGGAAGCGGATTATATGAAGGAGGCCTTTTCCATGATCGAAATAAAAAACCTCTCCGTCCTGTATGAGGGAAATACCGAGGAATCGCTTTCTGACGTGAACTTGTCGTTTCAGAAAGAGGACTTTATCTGCGTGCTGGGTAAAAGCGGCGCCGGCAAGTCCACGTTCATCCGGTGCATCAACGGCCTGCAGAAGCCGACGTCCGGGGAAATCCTCCTGGATGGCAACACCATCACGAACGCCAGCGAAGACGAGCTGCGGAAAATCAGACGCGAAATGGGGATGATTTTTCAGCATTTCAACTTGATCCCCCGCCTCAGCGTGCTGCAGAACGTATTGACCGGCACGTTCGGCTACCGGCCGTCGTTCAAAAACCTGATCGGCTGGTTTTCCGCCGAGGAATTGGAATTTGCAAAGAGCGTCATCGCCGAAGTCGGCCTTTCCGAAATGATGGACCGCCGGGTCGAACAGCTGAGCGGCGGGCAGAAACAGCGCGTCGGCATCGCCCGTGCCCTGATCCAGCAGCCGAATGTGCTGCTCGGGGATGAGCCGGTCGCAAGCCTGGACCCTGGGACGTCCAACCGGATCTTCACGCTGCTGAAAGAGATGCACGAGCGGCATGGCCTCCTGACGGTCATCAATGTGCATGACATCGAACTTGCCAAGCGCTATGCGACCCGCATCGTTGCGCTGAAGGATGGCAAAGTGATTTTTGACGGCCTGCCGCAAGATTTCACGGAAGCGGAATACCAGGAAACCTATGAATCTCAGTCCCAGGATTATTTCTTTGGCGCTGAAATCTGAACGGACAAGGAGGAACGGGCATGACCAAAAGCCCTTGAGCAGTTGACTTTTCCAGAGTCGTGTACGGCTCTTCCAACCCTGACATCCTGACACATAGCCCTTCACCGGGCAAAAAGAGCGTTGTTCTGACATTTGATGACGGCCCGAGCCGGGCACTGCCGCGCATTCTTGACGCTTTGCAGGATGCGGATGTGCAGGTGGTCTTTTTCTGGCAAAGCCGCCTCCTGCACCCCTCGCGGCCATGGAAGCGCGTTTTGGCGGAAGGCCATCAGATCGGCTCGCATTCCGTCAAGCACAACAATCTGGCGGCTCTCCCGTATGCCAAACAGCACGATGACATCAAGAACAGCGTCGAAAAGATCCGGCTCGTAACTGGGGGCAATGTGAAATATTTTCGTCCCCCGTTCGGCCAGTTCAATGACGATACGCTGAAAGCGGCAAAAGCTTTGAACATGGTTCCGGTCATGTGGCGCGTGGCTTCGATGGACTGGGAGCTTCAGAAATCGCCGGAAAAGGTGATTTCGACCGTCATCGACAACCTCGAAGATGGCGCCGTGATCCTGCTTCACGAACTGCAGCACACCGCCGATCTCCTGCCGGAACTGATACAAGCCATCCGGGACCAAGGCTACGGATTTTCTTTGCTGCCGAATTTTTAAAATCAAATGCAAAAAGAAAGGATTCCCTTAATTTGGGAATCCTTTTTTTTGATTACGAGCGGGCAAATTCGATGATCGCCTCTTCCGGAATAAAGCCGACCGACCGGTTCGCTTCCTCCCCGTCTTTGATCAGGATCAATGTCGGGATGCTTTGCACACCGAATTGCCGGGCCAAGTCCGGCGATTGGTCAACGTCCACTTCATAAAAATCTGCTGAATCCAGTTGTTCAGCTGCGCTTGAGACCACCGGCCCCAAAAAACGGCAGCTGGGTCACCAGTCGGCAGTGAAATCGAGCACGAACGGCTTGCTGTTCTTCACGCGCTCGGCGTATTCTGCTGAGTCTATCGCTTTCACCATGTTTTGAACCTCCTTCCGCTTGATAAGTTATTGCTTTTTCAGTGTATCGGCTGCCAAGCAGTGCTTCAAATGTTCCGGCTTTCTAAAAAGATATCAGAGTTATGGAATCATAAAATGCTCTATCTCTCCGGAAAGAAGTTCTTCATCCCACGGATACCATAACCACTGTCCGCCTTCGTTGTAAATATGGAAGGCGTGGGCAAACGGTTCATCGGTATAGAGGATCATTTGGTAAATTTCGGGGTCCTCTTGGCTGTAAGCCCGGTCTCCAGCGGGAGGTTCGGCTCCTTGCTTCAACAACTCTTTGAAGGTATCCAGCCTCTCTCCCTCAATGCGGTTCAGCAGTTTCGGCTCATTGGCGGTTGTGTATATTTCAACAAGGTCCACCGATTCGAGTTTAACGTCTTTGAAATGATGGGGAAATTCTTCACCCTTCGGTTCTGCCAAATAGAGCCGGTAGCCATTCACTTTGCTTTCATCGGCGATAGCGAGGAAGTCCGGCATCTCCTTGACGCCGAAAAGCGCGGTGCCCTCCTTCCAAAAAGCCGCATCGCCATTTTTAACTTTGTAATACGGGTCATTAATGTTGTCTGCCATTTGGAAAGCTACAACTCCAATCTCCTTTCCGATGCTGTTCTTTTCGGCAAGGACAGCAGAGTCGGCTGAAACATAATGCGTGCCTTCAAATTGGACGAAATCCACCCAATCAATGATAGTCGCCGTTTCCTCCTTTTGGTGCAATTTCTGTTTTTCAACATCTTCCCCGCTCTGGTTGGGGACAGCATTAGCCGATCCGCAAGCTGAGAGCATTATGGAAAAGAGCAATAAAAATGATAATTTTTTCATGGAAAAACCCCCAGTGGTTTTATAATTCACTGAGTAGACGCTTCCAGGAAAAAAATGGTTACAGGAAAAGGTGCATTTTTAAAAATTCAGGCTGTTACGGATTTTTCCGCCTCTTCTGTACCGGTTTTATTCCCCCACCATCGCTTCTGCAATTGCAGCGGCATGGATTTCCAGTGTATCCAGCTGACGGATTTTTGTGTCTTCCGGCTTGATGAGCATCGGCAGTTCCGTACAGCCCAGGATGATGCCATCGATTCCATCCTCTTCCACCATCCGGGAGATGATGTTCAGGAATTCGTCCTTCGTCTCCGGCTTGACGATACCCTTTTCCAGTTCATCGACGATTTTTTCGTGGATGTAATCCTGTTCATCCCCATTCGGCACCACTAGCTTCTTACCGTTCGCCAGAAAGGGCTCTTTGAAAAAGTCGTTTTCCATCGTAAATTTCGTGCCGATCAGTCCTACATTTCCGAGATTCAGCCGGTCCGCTTCTCGGAACGTTTCCTCAACGATGCTGATCATTGGAACGCCGGTTTCCTGCCGGACTTCCTCGAAGACGATATGCGGCGTATTGGCAGCGAGCACGGCGAAATCGGCTCCTGCTTTCTGCAGGTCCTGGACAGCTGCCGCTAAGTATGCCACCAGTTCCCCTTCTTCACCACTGTCCACCAAGTCGAAGATTTTATACATATTGATGCTGTGAATCAAGAATTCCGGGAGTTCTTCCGGGTTGCCGGTTTTGTCCTGATAGCGCTTGATGATTGCCTGATAGTATTCAACTGTCGATTCCGGGCCGGTCCCGCCGACCATTCCAAGTTTCGGCATGCCTTCGCCTCCTTCGTAAATTTCCCTTTGCTCTCCGTATACCCGTTCCGGTTCGGAGCTAGCCCTATTTCCCGGGAAATGAAAAAGGCGAATCCCGAAGGACCGCCTTTTGTTCCTATCCCTGATGGAGCGGCCGCACGATCACTTCGTTGACTGCCACGCCGAGCGGCTGCGAGGCGGCATAGAACACCGCGTTTGCGATGTCTTCGCTGGTCAGCGACGGGATGTTCGGGTCTTCAAAGCGCGGTTTGACGTCTGCGTCGGTGATGAATGACGCCAATTCCGTCTCGACGACCCCCGGTGAAATGCTTGTCGTCTTGATGTTGGTCTGCGCCAGTTCCTTGCTGAGCCCTTCCATGAAGATGCGGACGGCGTATTTCGTGCCGCAGTAGACGGTTCCGGACGGGAAGACCCCATGGGCTGCAACTGACGCGGTCGTGATGATGTGTCCGCTGTTGCGCTCCTGCATATGCGGCAGCACCGCCGCGATTCCGTAGAGCACCCCTTTGATGTTGACGTCGACCATGCGGTCCCATTCGTCGACTTTCAGCTTGTCCATATACGACAGCGGCATCAGGCCGGCGTTATTGAACATGATGTCGAGCTGGCCAAAAGTGCCGATCGCGAATTGCGCAAGGTCTTCCATCTCTTGGCGCGACGTAACGTCCGTCACTTTCACTGCCGCTTCGCCGCCCCCTTTTTCAATGGACGCCTTCAGCGCATCCAGCCGGTCCGCGCGGCGGGCAGCAAGCACCACTTTTGCCCCTTCCTCTGCGAATTTTCGTGCTGTCGCCTCGCCGATGCCGCTTGACGCTCCGGTGATGACGATGACTTTTCCGTTCACTTCAGACATCTCTTCCCCTCCTTATTCAATTAGCCCTTCAGCAATGCGGCATGCTTTCAGGAGTCCGTATTCGACTTTATTGAGCCGCCTTTTCAGGAATGTCTGCCATTCCAGCTCCTCTTCACTTCCCGGTTCCGCCGAAGCGAGCCGGCCGATGTCTTTCAGGAGCGGCACTACCGGCTGGTTCATCGCCAAATCCTGCTCGAACCGGTCCCCGCTGATGTAATTGAGCGGAATGAGCTCATGTGCGATCGAAAGCATCCCGCTGTTGAACGCTTTGGCCGCTTCGTCGGTCCAGTCCCTCTCTTCCACGGCTTTCTTGAGCTCTTCACCAAGCCATTCGAGCAAGGCAGCCCTTTCAAGCGCCCGCGACAAGTCCAGCCTGCCGGCGGCAATTTGCTGATAGCCCTCAAGCGCGATCCGGATTTCCCTGGCGCCCGCCGCATGGTCGAACGGCAGGACCTTCCGCGTACAGGCATCGTGGATCACCGACACATAGACCTGGCAATCGCGGCGCAGGTTGGCCGGGTCCAATTTGTCGAGCGTGTCTTCGGTCGTATGCCACCACCAGCCGAAACCGCCGGATTTGATGCCGCCGAACAGCCGGACCAGCGTCTGCGAAGCCACATCGTCGCTTAAGGGCTGTTCGGACATGCCCATGAACAGCGCCGGAATTCCCGTTCCCCAGAAGGACTGGTCGCCGCCCCGGCCAAAGCGCTTGCCGATGAATTCTTCGCCGGTCAGCGCCTTGACGAATGAACCCCCGTACTCGCGGGTTTCGGCCATGCAATTGCTTTCGCCGAGGATCACCGCACCTTTGCCGCCGAGCGAATCGGCGTAAACGTGCAGGAGGCAGTTTTCATGAAGCTCTTCCCAGTGCATATCGTTGTAATAGGCGGATCCCGAATAGCGGCCATGCGAATGCCCGGACCAGAACGCGAGCCGCAGCGTCCGGCGGAGGGGCGTTTTCGCTTCTGCCAGCACTCTTGCCGTCTCCAGCATCGCCGCGTTCGCGCTGCCGTTGTCCATCGCCCCGTAATGCCAGGAGTCGATATGCCCGCTGAACAGGATGAATTTCTCGGGTTCGGTTTCGCCCTTGAAGTCCGCAATCAGCGTCGGAAGCTTTCGCCATCCGGTATCGACCACCGTTTTCAGCCACGCTTTCACCGGTTCGCCGGAGCGCGCCAATTGCTCAAGCAGCACCGCGCCTTCGGTTTCCGTGACCGACAGCACCGGGATTTTTGGAAATTCGCCCTTCGTTTCCGGGGTCGGATTGCCCCATACACGCGACACAGTCATTTCGTGGGTAATCGACCCGTTGATGAAAATGCCGGCAAGAGCCCCCGCTTTCTCCAGGGCTTCCACTCCGCCGGGCGTCGCAATGCCGTCGGTCAGCACAATTTTACCCGCCGCTTCCATGCCCGGTGCCAACGATTTTTTGTAAATCAGTTCCCCTTCCATCCCTCCATCGCCGGTCGAAACGGACATCGAATGGGTGATGCACGGAAAGCGGACGCCTCCGGCTTCGAGTTCTGCCGAAACCGGCAGACTGATCAGCCCGTCATGGAACGTCAACGCGGTTTCTGCTCCGAAGCCGTCAAGCACCCCTTTCACATATTCGAACGCCCGCAGTTCTTCGGGCGAACCCGAAAGCCGCACTTCTTTTGCGATTTCCGCAGTGAAGGCCATCAGCCCCTCGGCAGAAACGGCCTCCACCAGACCCTTTTGCAATTCATTCAAATCGGTGGCCATGCCAACACTTCCTTTCTCTGACAAGCTGCCTTTGCCCTCCGGCGATTAAAGGACGAAATCCTCTTTGGCGGTCTTCACCTGTTCAAACGGCTGGAATTTCCTGCCGCTCAACTCGCTGACGGCATCAATGAAGGTGTTCGTGGTATGCGGTGTGTCGTAAAGGATTTTGAAAAAGTCGGCGCGCTGTTCTTTCGAAACCGAATCATACGCTTTGCCCACCATCCACCGGCCATAATAATAGGACGGATAATAAGTTTTCTGGATGGGGTCCGAAAAGAACCGGTAGCAATTGTTCGCCTCGATTTCCCCGAGCAGCCCTTTCTCCATCATGTAGGCGACCGCTTCCGCCTTGTCCATCTCGCCGGTATTGAACAGATAGCAGGCGTTTGTCATCGCCATGCGCTGCATGTCGATCCAGTCGCGCGCAAGCTTGTATTGCGCTTTTTGGGCAAGCGGAATCCCTTCCGTCTCTTCTTCGTCCCGGTCCCAGCCGAGGAAATGCAGGGCGCTTTCCGGCCCGCCTTCGAACAAGGCGTTTGTCGGGGTGTTGATGAGGTAGTACGACGCTTCAAGCGGCAGTTCTCCTTGCTGGAACAAGTAATCCCAGCGGCAATAGAACGCCTGGTGGCCCGGATAGCCTTCATGCGTCATAATCTGCGCCAGTACCGGTTCGGTCCACGGGCGGTCGATATTAAATGTCAGGTTTCCGCGGAAATCGCCGGTGTACTTGGAATAGCCGCTCCAAAACACCCCGCGGATGGACTTGATGTAATCGATTTCGTCCTCTTCCGGCAGCCCGATGACACGCTGCAGCGTGCCGATTTTGCTTTTGTCTTTCATCGATTCCGCCACTTCGACCACTTTGTCCGGCGCAATCAAGGTCTCCTTCAGCCAGCTTTCCGCTTTTTCCTTTAAAGTTCCCTGGTAGCCGAGATTCGTGAGCCCCTCTTCCACCAGATTGCGGTGCCTGGCCATGGCCTCTTCCGGAATCAGCGTAGATGGAAGCTCCTGGATGTTCGCGATGTATTCGGCATATGGCAGATCGTCGCCTTGCAGGCTGCGCACGAAATAGCCTTTGGCGTTGAGCATCGAACGCAGGTACCTGCCCGGGTGGCCTCCGAGGTTCCGGATGTCCTTTTCCACCTCTTCGATTTTCCGGGCGATGGCATCGAGGCTTGTAAGCGACGGCTTGAAGCTGCTGTAGCTTGCCGTCGCCACTTCGGTTCCGTGCATCGCTTTCGCCTGTTCGTTCAAGCTCAGTACAATATCGACAATCGCATCGCCTGTCGGCTGCGGAGTCCAACGTAACGTCATTCTTCTATCCCCTTTCGAGTTGCTGTTCAATTTCCCAAAGCGTGTCGATGTCTTGGAGCACCAAATCGACCATCATGCGGTATAGCTGCTCGCCCTTTTCGGCCGTCGCCGCTTCTGCATTGCCGGAAAAGGCTTCCGGGTAGAGGGCGATGCCGCCGTTCTTGAACCGGAAGCGCTTCGCCAGTGGAATTTCATGGCTGCCGACCCCTTCAGTGAACGCATAGCGCTCATCGATCGCCAGGACGAGCGACGTCTCATCTTCCCCCGCATGGCCGGGATCCGGGGCGATTTTCTTGATGTCTTCGCGGTAGTCGATGTACCAATTGATCGTCAGCGTCCGCACCCCGAGGTCTGCAAGCTTCTCCGTCACAATGTCGAGGCTCGAGATGTTGCCGCCGTGCCCATTGAACAGGATGATGTTCGTAAAGCCGTTCTGGTGGAACCCTCTGCAAATCTCTAATACGTAATTGCCGAACGCTTCCGCGGAAACGTCGATCGTCCCCGGAAACGGCGCAAGGCCCCAGGAATGGCCGTATGCCACTTCGGGCGCCATCAGGATGCGGTCCCCTCTCGCTTCTTCCAGCCGCCGTACGAATTCGCGCGGAATCAGCACATCCGTCCCGAGCGCGCAATGCGGCCCGTGCGCTTCGATCATGCCGATCGGCAAGAGCACCGTATTGACGGTTTTCTGCATTTCTTCAAAATCGCTTAAATTCATTGTCATCATATCCATTAGCGGCATGCTCCCTTCAGTCCAAATGGCGTGCAAGCAATTGCGCAATCAAAGCTGCGCGGTACGGCAGATTTTCAAGCAGGACCTGTTCGTGCACGGCATGGGCGCCGTCTCCGACCGGTCCCAGCCCATCGATAGTCGGAATGCCGAGCGCTGCTGTAAAGTTGCCGTCGCTCGCCCCGCCGGAGCCGCCGTGTCCGAGTGCATAGCCGTGCTCTGCGGCAATGGCTTTCAGCTCGCTGTAAAGCGCGAGGACCTCCTCGGTTTCTTCCATCGGATAGCGGTTGATGCCGCCTTTGACGTGGACAGCCGCTCCCGCCGTGAATGCCGGACGGCTCCGAAAAGCAGCTTCGAGCGCCTCTCCTTGTTTCCGGGTCCGGAAACGCACGTCAATCACGGCTTCCGCATAATCGGCCACGACATTCGTGCGGGTGCCGCCAGAAATCGTGCCGATGTTCACCGACACGCCGGCTTCCCGGTCATCGAGACCTTTCAGGTCCTGGAGCTGCAGCACGAGTTCATCGATCGCGCTGACGCCCTCCCAAGGATTGATGCCGGCGTGTACCGCCTTGCCGCTGACTTCGAGCCGGAAGATGCCGATCCCTTTGCGGAATGTCTTCACCGCCCCCGAATTTGAGATGCTCGATTCCGGCACCAGCACCAATTCGCTCTTTTTCGCTTCTTCCTCGATCAGCGTGCGCGAATGGAGGCTGCCGATCTCTTCGTCCGACGTCACCAGGAAGACGACTTTTTTATTGAACGGTACGCCCGCATGCTTGAGTGCCTTCAGCGCCCATAAAGTAATAGCAAGCCCGCCTTTCATGTCGAAAACCCCCGGGCCGTAAAGCAGCCCGTTTTCTTCGCGCAGCGGAATGTCGCCCTCGTCCCACACGGTATCGTAATGGCCGATGATGAGGATCTGCCCGGGGCCGCTGCCTAACGTGAAGCGGTACTGATTGCCGACGATTTGCTGTTCGATCATTTCCGTTTCGCCGCCGACAAGTTCATTGAACAAATCCGCCAGCACCCGGCCGCAGCGGTCGGACAGCCGCTTGTTGCGCGACGGCGATTCTGCCCGGGCGAGCCGGACCAGCGTCTCTTCCATATCTGTCGAATGCTGTTTCAGGTATTCCAGAATAGTTGGCATCGGCTAAACTCCTTTTCTGATCAATGGCGGTTTCGGCATCTGCCGCCGCTCTTCAAGCTGATGGGCGGCCCGAAGGAGTTCGATGTCCTGGAAATGCGGGGCGATCAGCTGCATGCCGACCGGCAGCCCGTCTTCCGTGAACCCCATATTGACAGTGACTGCCGGATGGCCGGAAACATTGAACGGGCCCGTGAAGACCATTTCGTCTTCCTCTTCGCTTCCGATGACCGGATCTTCTGCCGGCGCCGCAAATGCCACCGTCGGCATCATCAGGAGGTCCGCTGTCGTGAACAGCTCCGATACCGCGTCCGTATATTGCCGCAGGCCGCGCAAGCCGTTCAGGTAATCGACCGCTTTCGCTTCCAGCCCCATCTGGATCTGCCGGTACGTCATCTCGGCGTAGTCGGCTTTCAGTGCGAGCCATGGCTGGTGGATCTGCGCCGCTTCCGGGAGCAGTACGTCCATGATGATCGATTCCGTGTGCTGCCAGCCCGGAATCACCACTTCTTCGATGTGCCAGCCAAGCGCCTCCATATGGCCGAGCGCCTCTTTGTAGACGCGGCGGACATCCGGCGAAAGCCCGGCAAGCAAAGGCTCGGGCAGCACGCCGACATGCTTGGCACCGAGCGCCGCAAAATTTCCGGCATCCACTTCCCCGAGGCTTCCGGCGCGCGAATGCGGATCTTCCGGATCAAACCCGGCGATCGCTTCGAGCACGACGGCCGCATCCAGCGCATTGCGCGCAATCGGCCCGGCATGGTCGAGCGACCACGACAGCGGAAAAACGCCGTGCGTGCTGACCAGGCTGCGGGTCGGCTTCAAGCCGACCACACCGCAGTACGACGCCGGAATCCGGATGGACCCTCCGGTATCGGTGCCGAGCGAGAAGAAGCCGATGCCGCTCGCGGTTGCTGCCGCCGAGCCGCTTGACGAGCCGCCGGAGGTTTTCGTGAGGTCCCACGGATTGTTGGTCTTGCCGAAATCGGGATGGACAATGCCATAGGCGAATTCGAGCATGTTGTTCTTGCCGATCAGCACGGCGCCCGCTGCCTGGAGCTTGCTGATTGCAGTGGCGGTATAGTCGGGCACAAAATCCTTCAGCACGTTCGAGGCGCAGGTCGTCCGGATGCCTTTTGTATAGAACAGGTCTTTCGCAGAATACGGAACCCCGGTGAGCAGATGGGACGGCTTATGCGCCAAAAACCGCTTTTCCGCCGTTTTCGCCGCCAACAGCGCATCCTCTTCCGCCAGTTCAGTGAATGCGTTGAGCGCGGGTTCTAGCTTCCGCTGCCGCTCGAAAACCAGTTTTGTGATTTCGACCGGCGACACTTCGGTCTTCCGGTACAGCTTGGCAAGGTCGGTTAGCGGGAGATCCAGGAGATGATCCATAGCTACGCCCCCACCGCAAGCAGCGGATCGTTTGGATTGATGGCGAGCGAACTGACAAGGAACAGGACGACTCCCGAGGTATTTGAATAAACTTCCCGGACCGTCTCGCCGAATTCATCTGCTAGGCGGCCCAGAAGCTGCCCTTCTGCCACCCGCTCCCCGATGCTGATTTCCGGATACCAGAGCCCCTGCAGATCGGAACGGTACCAGTCGAACACCGCAATATCCGTCTTCTCACCGGCTTCGGTTCCGCCTTCCAGGACGCCGATGGACGCAAGGATCTTCCAGACGCCGTCCTGCAGCACCCGGGATTCTTCTTTGCCCAGAATCCCCTGCTGCCCTGCTTCTGCGATGATGGCCGGAATTCCCCGTTCCGCGGCGCAGCCGTATGTAGACCCGGGCACCTGGCCGCTGCTGCCGATCACATACTCGATATCAAAAAGGGACGCCATTTCCTTCGAAGCCTGTTGGACTCCCTTGTCTTCCGTAACGTGATAGATGGTGAACGGCACGAGCGCTTCAATCATGTCGCCTCCGTGAAGGTCGATGATGTAATCCATTTCACTGAAGACCGCTTTGTTGAGCCAAAAAGCCAGCCGCTCTGCGTCCGTCCCGTGTTCACTTCCCGGAAACATGCGGTTCAGGTTTTTTCCGTCACGCGGATGCACATAGATGCTGCGCGCGTAAAAGGATGCCGGATTGGCAATCGGCAGGACCGCCACTTTCCCTTTCAGCTTTTCCGGTTCCAGGGCGGCCCCGATTTTCAAAGCAGCGTCGATGGATGTGTATTCACAGCCGTGGATGCCACCCATCACCAGGACAGCCGGCCCTTCTTGGGATCCATTCGCCAAAAACGCCGGCAGTTTCTCCTCGATTGACGGCAGCTCCAGGCGGCCTTTTGTTTTTTCCTCGGCAGCAGCTGATAAATTGGCAATTTTCCAGGTGTCTCCCATACGAGTCTTCCTCCCTTCAGCATTGTTCAAGATGCACTAAATTCCATTTTCTAAAAAAGAGGGAGGCAGCTGTGTGTCCACAACCGCTCCCAGTCTGCCTATTCTTCTTTTGTGATTTTGTGGAACGGGACGTACCACGAGTTCATCGGGTTCAATTCATACCCTTTGACCCAAGTGCGCATCGGTGCTTGCACTTTCGGCTGAGCGACAAAGATATATGGAACTTCTTCCGCCATGATGTTCTGGATTTCCACGTAGTTCTTCTCGCGGAGCGCTTCATCTGTCGAAGTCCGCGCTTCCTCTAAGAGGCTGTCGACTTCGCTGTTTTCATAGAACGCCAAGTTGAATCCCGGGCCTTTGCTTGATGAATGGGCAAAGTACCACAAGTTATAATCGGGATCCGGATAATCCGGCGTCCAGGAAACCAGGCCGAAATCGTGCTTGCCGCTTGTCACCAGATCCAGGAATGTCGGCCATGCGTACGTTTTGATGTTCAGCGTCACGCCGACTTTTTCCAGGTCGGACTGCAGGAGGAGCGCGGTGTTGCTCCGCACTTCGTTGTCTTCGGAAATCGCGATTTCTAGCGTCAGGCCGGATTCATGGCCTGCTTCTTTCAGCAGCTGCTTCGCTTTATCAAGGTCATAATCATAAAGCTTGGCTTCTTCGCTGAACCCGAACATCCCTTTCGGAACCGCTCCGACAATGCGTTCTGCTTGGCCAAGATAAACGCTTTCCAAGAGCGCATCGTAATTGATGCTGTGGGCGATCGCCTGCCGCACCTTCGGATCAGCCAATGCGCCTTTTTCCGTGTTCATCGGCATATAGTCGATCTGGTAGCTGTCCGCTTCCAGGATTTCAATGCCTTCCGTGTCCTTCATCTGTTCGAGTACTTCAGGCGAAATGACCGTGTTGTCGATCAAGTCGATTTCCCCTTTTTCCAGCATCAGGCGGGAAGTCGAAGCTTCCGTGATGAACCGGATGTTGACGGTTTCCATCGTCGGCGCTTCTCCCCAATAATCCGGGTTTGCTTTCATGACGAGCGTTTCGCCGCGGTCCCAGCTCTCGAGGACGTAAGGGCCGGATCCCATTTCGGCTTCAGCCAGGAAGCTTTCGCCCAGGTCATCGCCGTGGTTTTCTTCCAGCGCCGGGTTGATGATGTTCCCGAATGCCGTGCCGAGTGTGCTGATGAACGGTGCAAACGGTTCTTTCAAGGTGATTTTGATCGTATAGTCATCAATGATTTCAAAGCTGTCCTTGTCGATGACTTTGCTGAAGATCCCTGCTGCGGATTTCCCGACATCGATGGCGCGCGTGAAGGAATACTGCACCGCCTCCGCTGTCACCGGGGAGCCGTCATGGAATTTTGCGTCTTCGACAAGATGGAATGTGTATTCGAGCCCGTCATCGGATACTTCCCATTCCTTAGCCAGCATCGGCGTCGGATCAGTCGATGTGCCTTCATACGTCACCAGGCGATCGTAAAATTCATAGATGACACGGAACGTCGTATTTGCCGCTGATCCATGGGGGTCGAGCCCCGGAATGTCCTGGTTGGTCGCGAAATTGAAGACTTCTGCATCGAAGTTTTCATTCGACTCTGCTGCAGTGCCTTCCGGGGAATCCGTGCCTTCTGCACCTTCTGATTCTTCATTGTAATTCTGGCAGCCTGCAAGCACTAACACAGCGATGACAAGGAATAGGAATATTTTCGACCATTGGCTTTTGAACTTCACTGTATTTCCCCCTTTGTTTTGAATGGTGTTTACGGAAACTGCATCAGCAGACAACCTCTATCCCCCTTTCAATGGTTTCAGCACAGGCTCAGCGTTGTTTCGGATCCAAAATGTCGTTCAAGCCGTCGCCGAGCAAATTGAAGCCCAGCACGGTCAACAGAATGGCAAGGCCAGGGAACGTTGCCGCCCACCAGGCTTCGCGCAGTATTTCGCGGCTGTTCGACAGCATCGCTCCCCATTCCGGAGAAGGGGGCTGGGCGCCGAGGCCGATAAAGCTGAGGCCGGCAGCGGAGAGGATGACAAAGCCGAGATCAAGCGATGCCTGGATGGTGGCCGGCGCGATCGAGTTCGGAATGACTTCCTTGAACAGGATCCGGAACGGATTGGCGCCGAGCGCACGGGAAGCTTCGATGAATTCCGAATGCTTGATCGACAGCACCGACGAACGGACGATCCGCGTATACCAAGGCCACCAGGTGGCGGCAAGCGCCAGCATGACGTTCTCGATGGACGGCCCGAGCGCTGCCGCAATCGACATCGCCAGGATGATGCCCGGGAACGACAGGAACACATCGGTAATGCGCATGATGACCTGGTCGATGCGCCCACCCGCATATCCGGCGATCGCCCCGAGGATGGTGCCGATCGGGAAGGCGATCAAAACCACCAAGAGCCCGATGCGCAATGAAATCCGCGTACCGTAGATGATCCGGCTGAAAATGTCCCTGCCGACTTCATCCGTGCCGAAATAATGCTCGGCGCTCGGCGCTTCCAGCTTGCTGAGCAAATCCACTTCCGTTGGGCTGTGGGTGGCGATCAGCGGAGCAAACGCCGCCGAGATCACGATGACCAATACGATGAAAAGCCCAAGCACTGTCAACGGGCTGCTGAAGATTCTTCGCGCCAACTCGACCACTCCCTTCAATTATGTTTCAAGCGCGGATCAATGAAGAAATACAGCGTATCGACGATCAGGTTGACGATGATGAACATGATTGCAATCAGCATCGTCACGCCCATGACCGCCGGGAAATCCAAGTAGTTGATGGCATTGACCGCATATTGCCCGAGCCCGGGCCAGGAAAATACGGCTTCCACCAGGACGCTGCCGCCGAGCGCGTGCCCGAACGCCATCCCGAGCAGTGTGATGACTGGCATGATACCGTTTCGGAGCGCATGGCCGTAAAGCACCCGGTTTTCCGGTGCGCCTTTTGCAAAGGCTGTACGGATGTAATCGCTCTGCAGAACTGTCAGCATGCTCGAACGCGTCATCCGGGTGATCATGCCGACGGTCACGGCCGCAAGCGTGATCCCCGGGAGGATCAAATGCATAACGGCGGCGTAGAATACGGGCCAATTCCCGGTCAGGAGGGCATCAACCGTGTACATGCCGGTGATGTACTCCGGCGGGGACATCCCTCCGTCGAGCCGGCCGGACCCCGGAAGCACGCCCAGTTTCAGGTAGAAGAACAGCAGCAGGAGCAGGCCCAGCCAGAACGCCGGCATGGCCACGCCGATCAGCGCGAACACCCTGGTGAACTGGTCGGCGATCCTGTCTTTCCGGCTTGCACTGATGACGCCGAACGGAATGCCGACGAGCAATGTGATGAACATCGCGAACAGCGTCAGTTCGAATGTTGCCGGCGAATACCGCAGCAGATCGTCCATGACCGGGCGCTGGGAATACGTGCTTTCCCCGAGGTCGCCCTGGAAGATTCCGCCCATGTATTTGGCGTACTGTACATAAAGCGGATCGTTCAACCCCATATCTTCCCGCAGCGCTTCCAGCCCTTCGGGCGTCGCTTTCGGCCCCAGGATGAGCCGGGCCGGGTCTCCGGGAATGGTATTGGAAATAGCGAAAGTCAGGATGCTGATGCCGATCAGGATCGGGATCATCAGCAGCAGGCGTTTACCGATAAAGCGCAGAGCATGCATTGGGCCGTCCCCCTTTTCTTCACTTTTTTTCTACACGTGGATGCAGGCTGCGAAATGGCCAGGCGCCTTCTCTTCAAGCGGCGGGACGATCTCCGCACATTCCTTTGTGGCCATCGGACAGCGCGTATGGAACGTGCAGCCCGACGGCGGATTGGAGGGGCTTGGCAGGTCTCCCTGCAGGATGATCCGGCTCTTGATGCGGGTCGGATCCGGCACCGGAAGCGCCGACAGCAGCGCCCGCGTATACGGATGGAGCGGCGTATCATAGACTTTGGCGACATCGGCGATTTCCACCACTTTACCGAGGTACATCACCGCCACTTTGTCCGAAATGTGCTGGACGACCGACAAATCATGCGAAATGAACATATAGCTCAAGTTCCGCTCACGCTGCAGATCGAGCATCAGGTTGAGCACCTGTGACTGCACCGATACATCCAGCGCTGAAACGGGTTCATCCGCGATGATCAGCTTCGGATTGAGCGTGAGCGCCCGGGCAATGCCGATCCGCTGGCGCTGGCCGCCGGAAAATTCATGCGGGTAATTGCTCAGCTGCTCTTTGCGCAGCCCGATCTTGCCGGCGAGGCTTTCGATCAACTCTTTGCGGTATGCCTTATCCCCGGCACCATGGATGATAAGCGGCGCTTCCAGGATCTGGCGCACGGTACGCCGCGGATTCAGGGAAGCATACGGATCCTGGAAGACAATCTGCATCTCTTTGCGGAGTTCTTTCATTTCCTTCGCAGACATGCCGACGATTTCCTTGCCTTCGAATTTGATGCTTCCTTCGGTCGGTTCCACCAGGCGGAGGATGGAGCGGCCCAAACTCGATTTGCCGCAGCCTGATTCGCCGACGACGCCGAGCGTCTTGCCTTCATCGATCGTAATCGAGACGCCGTCGACTGCTTTGACCACCGTCTTGTCGCCCATAAAGCCTTTTTTAGTTGTGAAGTGCTGTTTCAAGTTCGTGACTTCCAGCAGCGGCATCCGCTTTCCCCTCCTTTTCATCGTAGAGCCAGCAGGCGGTCTGATGGCCTTCTTTGATGCGGATCATCTCCGGCGTGACGTTGCGGCAAATATCCATGACATGCGGGCAGCGGTCTGCAAACCGGCAACCCACCGGCATGCTCCCCGGCGTCGGGACCGTCCCCGGGATCGATCCGAGCTTTTCCTTGCGCTGTCCGAGTTTCGGGATGGATGCGAGCAGCCCTTGGGTATAGGGATGCTTCGGATTTTCAAACAATTCGACGACCGGCGCTTCTTCCACAATCTTCCCGGCGTACATGACGATGACCCGGTCGCAGACTTCCGCGACGACGCCCATGTCGTGGGTGATCATGATGATGCCCATCTGGGTCTGCCGTTTGATATCGTTCATTAATTCCAGAATCTGCGCCTGCACTGTGACGTCGAGAGCGGTTGTCGGCTCGTCGCAGATCAGCAACTGCGGTTCACAGGCCATCGCAATGGCGATCATGATCCGCTGCCGCATCCCGCCCGACAGCTGATGCGGGTATTCATCGATCAATTCCTCGGCACGGGGCAGCCCGACCGCTTTTAGGAGCTGCAGCACACGGGCCCGGCGCTCCCCTTTGCTTTTTTTCGTATGCAGAATGAGCGATTCCTCGATTTGGACGCCGACGGTCTGCAGCGGATTCAGCGAGGTCAACGGGTCCTGGAAAATCATCGACATCTGGTTGCCGCGGATTTTTTCCAGTTTCCGCTTCGAGTAGCCCGAAATCGCTTCCCCCTGAAGCTTCACTTCCCCGCCGAGCCGTGCTTTTTCCGGCAAGAGCTGCATGAGCGATAACGCGGTCATGCTTTTTCCGCAGCCCGATTCACCGACAATCCCGAGCGTTTCCCCCTGCTCCATCGTGAACGAGAGGTCTTCCAGGATTTTCGAGTATCTCCCTGCGCGTTTCAAGGCCAGCGACATATTGTGGACTTCCAATAACATGCTTCCACCACCCTTCAATCTTTGGTTGAAGATACTTTTGCCAAATCCTTCAGCGCTGCCGTGTAATGATTGGAGAACGCTTTTTGGATTTTTTTCTTGTCCCGCGTGCGCAAGGCATCCAGCAGGACACGGTGGTTCGCGACCACCTGGTCCACGCGCATCGGCACCTGGTT
Organism: Planococcus chinensis; assembly: GCF_042681545.1. NCBI lineage: Bacteria > Bacillati > Bacillota > Bacilli > Caryophanales > Caryophanaceae > Planococcus > Planococcus chinensis. Next base: position 61,986 of record NZ_JBHUFW010000002.1, on the reverse strand, counting down.
GGCAACGGTCAGGTACATGACCCCCACTTGCGTATCCAGATGCTTGTGGATGCTGATCAGCCGGTTATGCCGCGAAGCCGCCACGATTTTTCCGTGGAACAGGATATCGCATTGCACTTGCTGCTCAATGTCGTGGTTGTGCATCGCTTCCGTGAACGCCTCGATATACGCTTCGAGTTCGGCGAGATCCTGGCTCGTCAGGTTCGGCAGCGCCAGTTGGGCCGCTTCCCCCTCGATCAGCGCGCGCAGCGTATAGATTTCAAAGGCATCCTGTTCGGAAAGCGTGGCCACGAAAGTGCCTTTATTGGTCTCGTGCTTGATGAGCCCTTCGTTCTGCAGGAGCTTCAAGGCCTCGCGGATCGGCCCTCTCGATATATTGAACTTCTCGGCCAGCTGCGCTTGGTTGATCCAGCTGCCCGCCTGCAGTTCGCCGTTCAGGATCATTTTCCTGATGATTTTGGCCACGTCGTCCGATAAGGTTCTCTGGTCCGGAATAATCATTGCTTCCACTCCTATTCTCAACTTGCCTTGCGGGGCAACGATTCGTATATTTTCTGCAGTTCGTAGAGGTTTTGCCAACTCATTTTCCGTTCTCCGCTTTCAATCTCCTTGATGGCCGCCACCAGCGCCGACAGAAGCGGCATCTCCACCCCATGGCTTTCGCCAATCTCCAGGATGGGCACCAGCTGGGCGTCCACTTCCGTTTCGCGCTTCCGGACGGCCAGGTCACGCCAAATCCCGCTTTTCGTCTTTTTATTGGCTGCCATCCGTTCGGCCAGTTTCGCCAATTGGGCATCCAGCTTTTCGCTGTCCCGGGTTTCCCGCGGGTAGACCAGCGCCGGCTCCCAGTCGTCGAAACCGAGCGGCGTGATGCCTTCTTTGTCTGCGGTTTCCAGGATTTCCGAGCACAGCTCCATCAGCATGTCCCGCAGGTCGTGCCTCTCGACGACCGCGGCCATCGTCTCATCGACCAAAGCCGTGGCATACAATAAACCCGCATAGGACATCTTGCCCCATAAGTATCCCCAGATGTTTCGGGTCACCTGTGCCGGGCCCCATGCCTGAAGCTTGTCTTTGAGCGCCTCGATGCGCGCTGTAGCGGAGCCGTCGAGTTCGCCGAGATACAGGGAAGCGACTCCTCCGTAGAGGATTTTCCCGGGCCCGAGATAATCGGCCGAGAAATTCACGAAGCAGCCGATGGTGCGTTCCGGGCCGATCAATTTTGAAATTTTCCGTTCGCATAAGCCGTTCTGCAAAGAAACGACTTGGGAAGTTGAGGTTAAGTGGGGCAGAAAAGGCGTCAGCGCTTCTTCGGTGTGCTGGGCTTTGACGCAAAGGAAGACTGTTTCAAGCGGTTTACGCTTTTCGATCAGCTGAGATGGAGTGAAGGCTATGCCTTTTACGGTAAATGTTTCGTCCGGGCCTTCGATGGTCAGCCCGTCCTGGTTGATTTTATCGACATGGTCCTGTGCGATGTCGCAGAAGATGATGTCTTCTCCTGCCCGGACAAGGTATGCCCCGAGGACTCCGCCGATCGCACCTGAACCGATGATTGTAATTGCCATCTTGTGCCCCCCTAGAAAAGTTGTAGCCCGCCGTCAGCCGATATAATCTGGCCGTTCACGTAGCGGGAGAAATCAGAAGCGAAAAAGAGCACCGGATGCGCGATGTCTTCAGGTGTGCCGAGGCGCCTGGACGAAATGGACTCGATCAGCCCGTCCTGCTGTTCTTTGGACATCGCCTGCCATTGGCGTTCGGTCGACGGATTCGACAGGACGAAACCCGGCGCTACATTGTTCACCGTGATACCGAAGCGCCCGAGTTCCCTCGCCATCTGACGGGTCAATCCGATCTGTCCGGCTTTGGCGCTGGTGTAGGCCTGGATGCCGGTGAGGCTGCTGCTTCTTCCGGCGCCGCTGGAGATATTGACGATCCGTCCGTATGCCGCCTCTTTCATATAGGGGGCGAATGCCCGGATCATGTAGAAGGTGGTATTCAGGTTGATGTCGATGACTTTCCTCCAGTCGTCATCCGACACCGCTTCGATCGGCTGGTGCACTTGGCCGGCAACGCCGCCCGCCACATTCACCAGAATGTCCGCTTTGCCGAAATCTCTTACCACGCTTTCCGCCAGGCTTTTGACTGCGGCAGAATCGGCAGCATCGCAAGGGTAAAGGCGGATCGCTCCGGCTGATCCATGGGCGGCGATGGCTTCTTCTACTTCTTTTCCGGATTCATCGAGCGCGTCTTCGAGGATGTCGACGGCGGCCACCTGCGCACCGCGGATGGCGAGCTCCCGGCAGATTGCCCGGCCGATGCCGTGGGCCGCACCCGTGACGACGGCTACCCGATTTTCGAAAGTTAACTGTAAACTGTTAACACTTTGCACTGCCTCACCCCTTATTCCGCTGATTTTTTTTAGTATATTCTTATCATTTTTAAATTGCAATACTATTTTGAATATTAAATCTTTTATCCTTTTTTTGTTATTTCCCATCCCCTTTCGTTGTTTGCCCAATAAAAAACAGACGGCATTGGATTGCCATCTGTCCTTTCATTATTATACGGTGTACCTGCCGCCTGCTATTCCACTGGAAATTTTGATCCTAATGAAGCAAAACTTATATGGACAATTTCAATAAGGCTCTCTACTTAAAGGGCCGTTTTTTTAATTTCGGTTATGTGCCAGTTTGTTTTCCGTGCTCTCGTACGGCAAAGATGTTTGATGTTCTTCTCTTTCCGCATCAGTGACAATAAACCCATCGCAATTTCTCAAATGACTTTTTATACGGATCAACATAGACTGATCTCCGCTTCAACTGCTTTTAATTTAAATAAACTTGGTGTCCTAAACCTTCAAGTACTTCGAGCACCGCTTCAAGGCGTTCGGCAAAATGTTCCGGTGGTTCTTTCGATTCCATGCGAATGCAGACCAGGTTCGGATTCGTTTTCATTTTCTGGGAGTAATTGGTCGGCAGCGGAATCGGGTGGTTCCAAAAATTCTCCGCGAACACCGGAAATTCCTCGGGCAGCAGATAAATTTCCGCTTCATTCAAAGCAATGCCGTCTTCCTTCAAATGGCGGAAGGAAATATCCATATCAAGCTTGCAGATGAAACAGGACTTGCTTGCCCGTATTTCCAGCGTCCGCTTCTTTTTGACCTGGCACTTCCCGCTCTGAAGCTCCGTCTCCGCCTTCATAAGCAGGCCGACTTTTTCCGCTAACTGTTCCATGCCATTCATCGTGACCATCCCTTTCTTCTAGTCTGCGTATGCCCTGCTGCCTTCCGCCAATGTTGTCTGGGCGGAAACACAGTACGGACACCTGTGGTAAGGCTCCTTCGTTATCAGCCTTTCTGCATATGCTGGGCAATCAGTAAATTCACGCTGCCCGATCGGGGTGCTGGTGAACCCGCACCGGTCGCCAGCGTAGATCTGACGGTGAATCCTTTTTTTATCGTGGGCGATAAAATACATCATCGGAATCGCTCCTCAGCCTTAAATGATTCCAAACAAAAAACGCCGAAAAGAAATGGTGCGTCCTTTTCTGGCGTTGTTTCCAGCTCTATCGTCTGGCACATCCAACCTGAGTTATTTAATTGGCTTCTTCATTTGATGCTAAATGATATTTTTTCACATAAACGACATACTTTTTTGCTCTATCTGAATAATAAGTAAAATCAGGGTTAATGTAAAGCATTCGGATCAAAAAGATCTGCGGTTTTTTCCTGATTGCAGTACTGCGGTTAAAAGAGGAGTTACCACAAATTTTCCCGGTTCTTTTCGATTTTAAACCTGCTTGGTTGCGGCCGGCAATCGCTGAAGATCCACTTTCAGCCAGCCACGTACGCCGTTGATGAACCAGATAGCGTCCCAGTCGCCGAGGCTGTCTTTCAGAACTACCCGCTCGGTGATTTTGCCGGTGTCGAGAAGCTGCTGGCGGAATGTGCCGGCTAGAAGGCCGCATTTGGCGGGCGGCGTGAAAAAGCTGCCGTCTTTTTCCACGACGAGATTGCCGATCGTGAATTCCGTGAGTTCGCCGTTTTCATTCCACAGCAGGGACGCAAACGCATCGCCTGCTGCCCTTTGGGCGGCTTCATACACTTTCCGGTGAGTGGTTTTATGAAACAGGAACGGATCTGCCGAATCGACAGGTTCTTCTGCGAGCACCGCTTTCACCGGTCCCACGACAGGCAATGCCGGCTGCGCTTCTGCGGTGCAGGCGCCCGTGCGGTCCATCAGCAGGCGCACTTTGTGGATGCCGTCCGGACACTGTCCGGCAAGCTTCGCGAGCAGCGCTTCGATTTTGTCGGCATCTGCATGGAAGCCGAAATAAGCGGCGGATAAGGAAAGGCGCTTCAGATGATAGGAAAGCAGCGGATACTTGCCGTCCTCCAGCCGGAGCGATTCAAGCAGGCTGAACTCCGGCCTGCGGGCAGTCAGCACTTTCGCCTTCGCATACAATTCCTCGAATTCGCCATGCGGCGTCGAGTCCCACGTGATGCCGCCTCCGACGCCATATTGGGCTGTCCCGTTTTCCGAGTCGATGACCACCGTCCGGATCGGCACGCTGAAGACGGCATTCTTGTCCGGGGTAATAAATCCGATCGCCCCGCAATACACGCCACGCGGGGAGCTTTCAAGTTTCGCAATCGTCTGCATCGTGCTGATTTTAGGCGCACCGGTGATCGAGCCGCACGGAAACAGCGCTGAAAACCAGTCAAAAACGGACAGATTTGGCGAGAGTTCCGCTTCTACTGTAGAAGTCAGCTGCAATACGGTTGGATAAGCTTCGACTTCAAAAAGCTTGGAGACCTTGACGCTGCATGGGGCCGCAAGCCGGCTCATGTCGTTCCTCAGGAGATCGACAATCATCAGATTTTCTGCCCGTTCTTTTTCCGACGAGAGAAGCCGTTCCGCCTGTTCCCGGTCTTCTTCCGCGGTGCGACCGCGGACAGCCGTCCCTTTCATCGGCTTAGTGGTGATGCTGCCGTCGTCCACGCGGAAAAACATCTCCGGCGAAGCGGACAGGATTTGGTATCGGCCGAGGTCCAGATAGGCGCCGTAGCCCGCCTGCTGGTTTCGGGCAAGTTGGCGGTAGAACGCTCGGCTGCTGCCGGTGAAATCCGCCTGCAGCCGCTCGGTGTAATTGACCTGGTACGTATGCCCTTCCTCGATGGCATCCTTGATGCGGGCGATGCCGTTCCGGTACAGCTCCTCTGAGCCTGCCAAGCGCCAGTCCGCCACCTCGAACTCGTCTTCTTCCCCTTCAGTTTTCGGGGGTTCGGGTTTAGGGAAAATGCCGAACCAGACGAGCGGAAGTTCCGCTCCCTCGTGCACCACCATTTCCGGGTGGAATGCTGGAGCCGCTTCGTATGCCACATAACCGGCAGCGTAGAAGCCTTCACCGACCGCCTTTTCCACACTTTCCAGGATCGTTGGAACTTCAGACAGGTCATGCGTTTGGAGCACTTGGACCGGATCGGTGAAAGCGAGCGGTTCGGCCGCATCTTCTTTATTTTTAAACTCGAACATTAGGTAAGGGTTTGGCATTCAGGGCTGCTCCCTTCTGCGTTTCGCTTCCAGGCTTTTGCCTGGCTGTAACAGTTCCGAAGCATCGCAAACCCGTCATGGGTCAGGATCGATTCCGGATGGAACTGAATGCCGGCGACCGGCAATTCGGTGTGCTGTACACCCATGACCACGCCGTCTTCAGTGGCGGCTGTCACTTTTAGGCACGGCGGCATCGTTTCCCGTTCGGCGATGAGCGAATGGTAGCGCGTCACAGTCGCCGGATTTACGATACCTTCAAACAATCCGATTCCGTCATGGTTGACCAACGACACTTTGCCGTGCATCGGCTGGCGCCCTTTGACGACGCGTCCCCCGAAATGATCGACAATGGTCTGGTGCCCAAGGCAGACGCCGAGGATCGGGATCGTGCCGCTCAGCGAGCCGAGCGCTTCGCGCGTTGCCCCCGATTCGGCTGGACGGCCAGGCCCCGGCGACAACACGAGCAGGTCGGGCGACAGATCCGCAATTTCTGCAGCGGTGATCCCCCTATTTTGGTAGACCCGGACGTCCGGATCGAGCTGTTTGAAGTAATGGACGAGATTGTACGTGAATGAATCGTGGTTGTCGATGATGACAATCATGGGTGCACCTCTTTTTTCTATAGTTCAGGTGTGTCTATTATACCTGCTCTGAAATGCGAAGAGAATTATTATAAACAATGCAGTACCTGAAAAATCCCTCTTTCCTTCAAAACAAGTAAGTAATCTGATAATTTGCTATGATGGGTGATAACATCGAAGTTCCAGCATACATAAAAGCTACTAATGAAAAGAGGAGAAGGATCATGAAGAATGTCGTCATAATTGATTCCGTCAGAACCGCCATCGGCAAACTGGGCGGCACGATCGGCAATGAAACCGTCGATTTGCTCGGCGCCCACGTCATTGAAGAATTGCTGCGCCGCACCGGGCTCGAGCCCGCATCTGTCGAAGAAGTGATCATGGGCCAGGCGAAGCAAAGTGCGGACGTCTCGAACTTGGCGCGCGTCGCCTTGCTGCGGGCCGGTCTCCCGGTGGAAGTGCCGGGCTATACCTTGCACCGCCAATGCGGTTCGGGTGTGCAGGCCGTCAATTCTGCTGCCCAGCAGATCGGCATGGGCCTCGGCGACATTATCATTGCAGGCGGCGCCGAATCGATGAGCACCGCTCCTTATTACGTCAATAAAGTTCGCTTCGGCACAGGTTCCGGCGACGTCTTATTGAAAGACCCGAACACAGCGAGCCAGCCCGGTTCACAGCCGGTGGAAACCTACGGCGAATTAAATATGGGCATCACAGCGGAAAACGTTGCGGAACAGTACGGCGTTTCACGCGAAGACCAGGATGAATTTGCGCTCGAAAGCCAAGAACGGGCAGCGAACGCCATCCGGAACGGCTTGTTTGATTCCCAAATCGCATCTTATCCGGTGAAGACGCGCAAAGGCACGGTCCAATTCAAGGTCGATGAGCACCCGCGTGAAACTTCCTCCGAGAAACTGGCTTCGTTAAAACCGGTGTTCAAAGAAGGCGGCACGGTCACAGCGGGCAATGCCAGCGGGCGCAACGACGGCGCGGCCGCCTTGCTCGTCATGTCAGAAGACGAAGCATTGAAACGCGGGTTCCAGCCGAAAGCGCGCGTCATTGCGCAGGCCGCAGTCGGCTGCTCCCCGGAACTGATGGGAATGGGCCCGGTGCATGCGACATTTAAAGCGTTGAAGCAAGTGGACTTGAAGATTGAAGACATCGACATCATCGAACTGAACGAAGCGTTCGCTTCCCAGGCGGTTGCCTGCATCAACGAACTTGGTGCCGACCGAAGCCGCGTCAACCCGAACGGCGGCGCCATTGCGATGGGCCACCCGATCGGTGCGACAGGCGCCATCCTGTTGACCAAGCTCGTACATGAACTCGAACGCACCGGCATGAAATACGGCGTTGTAACTTTGTGCATCGCCGGCGGCATGGGCATTGCGTCGGTTGTGGAGAATTTGAGGGTTTAATTATACGGACAGGATCCGCTGGCATTCAGCAGATCCTTTTTTAAGGGAAAAAGGCGGGCAGCCGGCGATATTACGTTTGGTGCAAGTAAATTCCGGTTTGCTGAAAGTAAAGTTGGATATTCTGCAAGTATTTTTGATTTACTGCAAGTAAGGTTCGATTTGTCGCAAGTAAACTCTTGATTGCCGCAAGTAAAGCCCGATTTGCTGCAAGTACCGCCGTCCCGGCAACTAAAAACAGGCCGGACTTGTGCATCCGGCCTGTCCTGCTTTACAGTATCTCTTGATGTTTATTACGGCAGCTGCCTGCCGTTATTTTTTTGCCTTCTCCAGATTTTCCGCAACCCGGTAACGGACGATCCGGCGGACCAAATCATATGGCATTGGCTGATCGAGCGGAAATTGGACCGATCCTTTCCCTTGTTTGTACGGAGCCAACTCGTCCTGAAACGCCGTAATGCCGGTTGGGACCGGATAAAACCCGATGTGGTTCTTGAAGGCGGCAAAATGCACCAGGTTGCCATTCAATACGAATGTCGGCATTTGATAGCTGATCGCTTCCTGGGCATGCGGCGCTTCTTCTCGGATGATATGCCTCAGTGTCTGAAGGATTTCCTGTACATTTTCCGGCGCTTGCCGGATATAGTCATCAATCGTCTGGATTCCCATAAGTTCTCCTTTCTTCGCATCAGATTTCCTGGTTCTTCTTAGTCTCCTTGCTGCTCCTTTATTCCTTAGGTCGGCATTTGTTTATCAGAAAAAGGCAGACTGCCGAAAACCAGCTGCCTGCCTCTGTTCCATGCCATCATCCGCCTGAATCGTCTTTTTCCTTATCATCCGAATCGTCGTCATGAAATTCACTATCCGTATCCGTAATGTCGCCTTCCGGAATGACTTCTTCTTCGCCTTCTTCAGGCGTCACATCGGCGTCGTTGTCCACCGGCGCTTCGTCTTCCGCATCACCGCAAGCTGCAAGCATCCCGATCGACAGAAATGCTGCTGCTCCGACTTTCAGCCATTTCGCCTGTGCCATAAGAATTCCTCCCTTCCGCTTTCTTTCAAAGCCAGGAATTTTCAGTATATTCTTTTTATACCCTTTAAGGAGCCGGATACTCGTATTTTATTGAAGGAGTTCATCCGTCGCTTCCTGTTTCTATTGTGCAGCATAGGATTCCGTAGCCGTTTCCTATAAAAAAAGAAGCCTTCTCGGCTTCTTTCTCTTGAATCAATCGTCTTCTTCTTCGTCTTCATTCTCCATGTTTTCGTGTTCTTCGTCCTCATTCTCTCCGCCGCCATCGCCGCCGCACGCTGAAAGCATGCTGACCGACAGCAGTGCTGCCGCGCTCAGCTTCCACCATTTATGAACCGCCATCCTGGTCCCTCCTTCGGAATTGCGTTGCCTTACTGACATTAATACCCGCTTATCTCCCCAGGAAACACTGCCAACTTGTTCTCGACGCTGGCCACCAGTTTTTCGCAGCGGACAACGTCGGTTTCCTGTGGCGCCAGTTCGATTTTTAACGTAGCTGCAAGGTCAGTCTGCACAAACAGCATATCTCGGAAACGGTCGACGGCGCCGCAGAATTCGGCGAAAAAGCTGTCGCCGGTTCCAAAGACCGCGGTGATGATACGATTGTTCCCCAAGTGCTCGAATGCTTCGAACAAGCCGTGCATTTCTTTCGGAATCTCGCCGCTGCCCCATGTAAACGTGCCGACCAGAACCGCATCGTAACGTGAGAGTTCTGAGAGCGAAAAGGCATTTATTGGCCAAAGCTCCACTTCCAGCCCCTTGGAAAGGCAGATTTCCTGCAATATCTCCGCCACCGCTTCTGTATTCCCAGTGACAGATGCGTAGACGATGGCAATCCGCGGGTCATAGTTCGTCGAAGCCATTCGACTGCGACACTTTCGAATAGGTCCGGGATTTCTGCTCGAAAAAGTCCGATTTGGTTTCATTCATCATGTCATCGCCAAATACCTGAATCCACGGCATCGGGTTGCTCTGTTCAATGTACAGATTGTCGAGACCGAGCTGGCGCAGGCGTTTGTTGGCCAAGTATTCGACATAGCCTTCGAACTCATCTAGATCAAGCCCCTGGATGTCCTTCAGAATGTGGTGTGCCCATTCTTTCTCCAGCCCTACCGCTTTGTCTACAGCGTCGTAGACGTATTGAATGTTTTCCTCAGTATTCAGTTCGGGATTTTCTGTCAGCATGATGCGGATAAACTGGGAAATGAAATACGCGTGCTGCATTTCGTCGCGCTGGATATAGCTGATCATCGTGCTCGTCTTGAGCATTTTCTGCTGGCGCGCCAAATGATAGAAAAAGGCGAAGCCGGCGTAGAAATAAATGCCTTCGAGGTTGATCGAGTTGACACTCAAGCGGAACAAGGTCTGCGGCGTCGGGTTCTGGCGAAATGCTTCGTAGGCATCCAGGATCAAATCATTGCGCTTTCTTACGATCGGATCGCTTTTCGCCTGGTTGAAGCGCGCATTTTGCTCGCTGATTGACACCAGTGAACTCAGGATATACGAATACGACTCGTTGTGCACCGCTTCCTGCTGGGAAATGACCGCGAAAATCGCCTTGAAGCTCGAGTCGGTGACGTAGTCCATCGCCTGGCTCATCGTCGGCGTCTGCAGGCTGTCGAGCGACGCCAGCTGCGTGTTGATGCGCAGAAACACGTCGCGTTCGACGTCCGTCAAATGATCCCATTGCTTGATGTCGTCCTGCATATTGATTTCCTGGGCTTTCCAGAAGTTCGACAGCAGCGTTTGGTACAAATCGTACATTTGCGGATAGGCGATATCGTTCCAGTTCAGTAAACCGGACGACTCCCCGTTTATGATGCCGGTGGATTTATTCGGCTGCTCGGGATTGAGCAACTTGATCTTTTGCAATGGTGCGTGAATGGACATAGTGGTTCCTCCTTAGCTTTGGCAAGCTTCGCATTCTTCGATTTCCGCCTGGGATGTGCTGCGGACATAGTACGTCGTCTTCAAGCCCTGCTCCCATGCTTCAAAATGCAGCCCCAGCAATTCTTTCGCTTTGATCGTGTGCGGCACATAGAAATTGAAGCTGATGGCCTGGTCGATATGGCGCTGGCGGGCCGCGTTCTGGCGGATGCTCCAGTTTTGGTCGAGTACGTGGCGCGCACGGCGGTAATAGTCATAGGTGTTGTGGTCAAGGTCCGGCGCCGTCACTTTGAATTTGAAGTTTTTCTTTTCTTCCGCAAATTCCACTGCATAAAGCGGATCGATGCCGTCCGTTGAGCCGCCGATTTTGGCCGTTGATGAGTTCGGCGCCACCGCCATCATCCAGCCGTTGCGGACGCCGTTTTCCGTAATGGCGCTTTGCAATTCGTTCCAGCGAACGCTTGTATAGCCTTTGCGGTCAAAATACTCGCCGGTCTCCCATTCGGAGCCAGCAAATTCGCGGTATGCGCCTTTTTCCTTGGCGAGTTCCATCGAAGAGCGGATCGTATGGTAGGCGATTTCTTCGTACAATTTATCAGCGAACGCCACGGCTTCTTCCGTTTCCCAGTGGATGCCTTGGAGCGCCAAAAGATGGTGCCATCCGAAAGTTCCTAAACCAACTGCTCTATATTTCTTATTTGTTGCATCGGCTTGGCCGACGGAAATGGTATTCAAATCAATGACGTTATCCAGCATGCGCATCTGAATCGGCACAAGGCGCTCCAGCACGTCTGCTTTCACCGCACGCGGCAAGTTGATCGATGACAAGTTGCAGACGACAAAATCGCCCGGCTTGCGGATCATCACGAGGTTGCCGTCTTCGTCGGTGTATTCTTTAGTGATAGTAGTAGCTGACATATTTTGGGTTATTTCTGTACACAAATTACTGCAGTAAATCGACGTAAGCCCTTTGCCGCGCAGGTGCTTGTTCGGGTTCTGGCGGTTGACTTCGTCGCGGTAGAACATATACGGCGTACCGGTCTCAAGCTGCGATACCATGACGCGCGCCATGATGTCCATCGCCCGGTAAGTTTTCCGCGGCAATAGCGGATTGCCCACCGCTTCTTCGTATTTCTCCGTAAAATGCTTGATGTCCGTTTCATCGTAGAAGTCTTCCAGGCCAAGCGCAGTTCCGGTTTCATCTTTCCAGCCCATGACCGTCTTCACCTGATGCGGGCAGAACGTATGCCATTCGCCTGTGCTGCGGCCGCTGCTATCTGTTTCCTTCAGCTTTTCCATGAACAGGTCCGGAATCGCCACGCCCGTGAAAATGTCGTGCGCTTTCCGACGCTCGTCGCCGTTGTTCGTCTTCAAATCCAGGAAACCGTTCATAATGTCTTTATGGAACACGTCCAGGTAAATCGCGACGGCGCCTTGGCGCTGGCCGAGTTGGTCGACGCTGACCGCCGTGTCGTTGACAAGGCGGATCCACGGAATGACGCCGGACGAGTTGCCTTTGAATTTTTTGATGTCCGATCCCAAAGCGCGCACTTTGCCGTAATAGACGCCGATGCCGCCGCCGTCTTTGCTGAGGCGCGCGATGTCCCAGTTGTTCAAGTAAATGCCGTCAAGCGAATCGTCCACCGTATCGATAAAGCAGGAAGACAGCTGGCCAAAGCTCTTGCCGGCGTTTGACAATGTCGGCGTCGCAACGGTCATATACAGATTGCTCATCGCCCAGTAAGCTTCCTTCACCATGTCCAGCCGCTTTTCCTGCGGTTCGTTCTGCATTAAGGTCATCGCAATGACGAGGAAACGCTCCTGCGGCAATTCATGGACATTCCCTTCGTAATCTTTTGCCAAATAGCGGTCTGCCAGTAAAAACAAGCCGATGTAATTGAACAAAAGATCCCGGTCTGCCTGGATTTCATTGCCCAACGCCCCGATTTCCTCTTTTGAATAACTCTTCAGCAAGTCGCCGGAATAAATGCCGATGCTGCTCAGTTTTTCGACCAGTTCATAAAAATCGCCGTATTTGGCTTCTGTCTGATAGCCCCGGCTTTTCGCCGCACCTTTGTACAACTCGTTCAAATAAAGCTCCGCAGCCACGAATGTCCAATCCGGCTCGGCCATGGAAATGCGGTTGAGCGCATAAATCAAAGACTGCTCGCCTTTTGCTTGCTTTTCCAGGTCTGCCACTTTTTCGAGCAGCGGTGCGGCATCGAGCTTATAGACATCTCTCGCCCGCAGGATCGCTTTTGTCACGGCATCTTTTTCTGTATGGATGATGGTATTCATATCAAACCAGCTCCTTTGCGTGTTCGTTGATTTTCATGCGGCGCTGCTTGCGCTCCTGTGCACTTTGGAACAGCTGCTTCTCGTGTTCGGTTTCCGGCACCACTCCAGGCACCGGCGTCGGTTTTCCGACTTCATCGACGGCGACCATCGTCAAAATGGCGGTCGTCGTCAAGGTTTTCTCGTTGGTCTCGATGCTTTGGCATTCCGCTTTCACGTATACTTCCATCGACGTGCGCCCAGTGGAAATGACGACGCCTTCCAGGAGCAGGACATTGCCGACCCGAGCGGATGACAGGAAGTTCACGGTGTCGATTGATGCGGTCACCACGGCTTTGCCGCTGTGCTTCATGGCCGTGATAGCGGCGATTTCATCGATAAAGCTAAGGACCGTTCCGCCGAAAATGGTGCCCATGTGGTTCGTGTCCGGCGGCAGAACCAATTTGGTCTGGATCGTCCGGGAACGGCTTGCTGCGATTTGCTGTGTCATGTTCAGTCCTCCAGTCGGTATGCGGGCATACAAAAAACCCATCTTCTCAGGGAGAGGATGGGTTGGGTAAACGTAAATAATCCGGCGGAAACCGGCAAAAGCCGCTGCACCGCGCAGAATACCTTCGTTATACCTCCCAGTTCCCGGAGAAGGGCATTAACTTATAACGATGGCAGGTCTCCTGGCTCGTGCGTCCTCCTACACTATGTCCTTCCCGTCCATTGGACAGTGGATTGCCATAGTTCGTCGGCACTTACAGTTGCGGGTACAGCTCCGGTTTTCAACGGATTCCCTATTAAGCCTTTTCAGGCACCATCATTATTGGTCTTACTATATATGGTGTTGTTATGTATACAATTCACTAAATATTGTATTCCTAAACTATAAACTACTTCTTTTTCTTTTTCAAGCACCGTTTTTTAGCAGATTAGCCGGATTTCCAACATGGACGTTTTGTCAGTGTTTCTGCGCCCCCTATGACACAGGAGCTGTTCTTCATTTCTGGCAACGGCACCTGAAGCGCTCCACGCCGGGATATTTTTCTCCTAGGCTCCGGATTTCAAAACCGAGGCTGCGGTAGAAGCCGACCGCTTCGCCGTCCGTTTCTGCAACTATGACGTTTGGGGTAAGTTCTTTCCGGACCGCCTTGACGAGTGCTTTCCCGATTCCCCGGCCTCTTTGGGTTGGAGCGACGGCGATGTGCTTGATTTCGAGCGCCTGCGGATGGAGGCATTCAATGCCGATGCAGCCAGCCAACCGGCCCCCTTCCCACATTCCAAACAGCCGCATGTCCGGCATCTCGATGTAGCGGCTGTATTCCAAGGCCGCTTTTTCGACAGAAGCGGCGTAGGCGAGCAAAACGCCCACCTCCTCGGCCATCTCCGGAGATGTGATTTCCTGCACGCGGTCACTCTCCTTTTTCCATGGTGATAAAGTCTGCAGAATCCGTGCTGAACAGCTGCGCTTCTGCAAAACCGGACTGGCGGTACAAATGAATCGCCCGTTTGTTGAATGCCGCGACCGTCAAGCGTAAGCGCAGGCCTGGATGCTGTTCCTGCACCTTCGCGGCAGCGAAGCTGAAGAACGGCCGGCCGTTTCCTTGCCCGGTCTTTCGGGGATCCATCCCGAGGCCGATATCGATGAACCCGTCCGGATAAGCGCCGGCAAGCCGCCCTTTCGGCACTTGAGCCGCTTTGCCCGCGCACAGAAACCCGAACAGGCTGCCTTCCGCCCACACGGCTTGATAGGTACCGCCGAGCAGTTCAAGGAGCGATTCTTCCGAAACTTCGTTGTTATAGAAATCGTACGGTTCTTCGTATCGCCATCCCAGTATTTCTAAAGCTGTTTCATTGTCCATTGCCTTGAGCGCAAATTGCATGCCAATCCCCCTATTTGATGCCTGCCAGCCAGTCTGCCACTTCCTGTTCCATCTCTCGTGTAAACTGATGGCCGGCGCCTTTAACGATTTTTCTGTCTGTATAGCCTGTATTGCGGGATTCTAAAAGATGCCGGTAATATGCCGCATGTCCTTCGAGCGGCACCGTCCGGTCCTGTTCGCCGTTGATGAGGAGCACGGCGCCTGTGCCCGCTCCCTGCTGCATCGGGTCGAACCCGTTGAGCAGTTCCGCTTCTTCTTTGCGGAGCGGCGACCGGTCCTGCCGTTCGCGGAAAAGCTGTTCGGTCAGCACGAATGCCCCGGAGCCGTTGATGCTTGCGAGCCCTGCGATTTCCGGATAACGCGCAAAGATGCCGGAAGCGATAAAGCCGCCCATCGAACTGCCGACCAGCACAATATCGGATTCCGGAACGCCGAGCGCTTCCCGGAATTCCCCGAACTCTTCGATGCTCTCTATGATGGCTTTCCAGAAATAGATTTGAACCGTCTCCATTTCGAAGGGATTGGCCACCGGATTGCGCGAGTCGTTATAGGCGATCTCCGGCACCACTGCCCGGTGGCCTTGTTTCGCCAGCTCTTCCGCGTATGCCTGCCAGCTTCCAGCAGTCCCGCCCCAGCCATGGTAAAGGAGGACTGTCTTGCCGGTTTTTTCACCCGGCTCTGCCACATGATAAATGAATTTCCCTGCCTGCATTTTTTTCATCAACCTAGCTCCTCACTTGTGTGCGATCAAGAGAAACCGCCTGGAATTGGTCCGTATGCCTTTGGGTGTCCGGTTTTTCCTGATGAATCGATTGAACGCCTCCCGGTCTTCCGGGTACTGCCCAAAATCTGGAATGATCGGCGTGTGCCGGAGCAGGAACAATAAATCCTCCGGCCTTCGGTAATATTCCTGTGCATCATATTCGAAGCATTCGATCCGGTCAAACGCTGCCGCTTCCATCTCTCTTCGGCATTGTGTAAGCAATGAGCCGTCCCGTTCGCCAAATGCCTGCCCGCGGCCGAATGCCGTCTTCAGATTGGCTTTGTCGGTTTCGCCGACTTGCTGGGTCAGGAATATTCCGCCCGGGCGCAGCACCCGTGCCACTTCATGGGCATTGAACGGGCAATGGCGGCTCGTCACCGTGTCAAAAAAGGCGGTTGGAAACTCAAGCCGCTCCGCCTCCATCTGCAAAAAGCAGACATTTTCCCTTGCCACTCTTTGCCGATTGGCATTGGCGGTCTCCACCATCGGACCCGATGAGTCGATTCCGACGATAAAGGCGAACCGGTCCGCGGTGCTGAGCACCTGTTCCCCGCCGCCTGTCCCGATGTCGAGCAGCACACTGCCGGCTGCTGAACGCTCCGCCGCTTCGCTGTAGAAATCCCAGGCGGCACCTTCGACGCTGCATTCCATCCGGCTGAAATCCCATCCGTTAACGGCGCCTATTTGATCGTAGAACGCCCCTTCATCCATTTGCCGCGCGCTCCTGGCCGTCTTCCGCTATGCGGATTTTCCCCAGCAATCCCGAAGTTGTCAGCACTTCTGCAAACTCCCCGTGCAGCGTTGCCAACGTAACATCGTGGACCGTCTCTGCACTGTACTGCCTTCCGTCCGGTCCTGCCAATGCGAAAGCGGCCGCAGCATCCGACACCAGATATGTCTTGAAGCCCAGATTGCCGCTCATGCGGGTGGTGGTCGAAACACAATGGGGTGTCGTCAATCCGACAATGACGACGCTGTCCAGCCCGCGGAGCCGCAGGAACCCTTCAAGGTCCGTGCCGATAAAGGCGCTGTTCACTTTCTTTGTGAATACCGGTTCTTCATCGACCGGCTGCAGCGGCTCGATGATTTCAAAGCTCTCTTTTTCCGGAAAGAACAACGAATCCGGATCTTCCGACCGATGCTGAATGTGGATGACGCAGCCTTCCCGCTGCCGCCAAGCCTCGAGGATGCGTGCCATATTCGCCTCCGCCTGCGGATTGTTCCGCTCGCCCCATGACGGATCGGCGAACGCTTTTTGGGCATCGACGATCACCAATGCCGTTTTCTCCATGTTCAAGTCCATTTCCCCCTAAAACCGTTATAGCCTATTCTTTCTTCGCGCCTCTCTGTAAATCCTTTTTTCTTGTTTCCAGCTTGCGCCTTTGCCACGGGAAAGAGGATTCCTGCGGCAGCTGAAGAATTAAACCTGTAGCCAATCTTTCGAATCGGAGGCGTTACCCATGCAAAAAAAGACAGGCTCCCATCTGGGCATCCCGTTCCAATACTATGAATCCGGCAATCCCGAGAATCCGGTGCTGGTCTGCTTTCACGGACTGGCCGGAAGCAGCATTTATACTTTCAGCGAGCTGGCCCCTTTCCTCGAAGACCGCTTCCGGCTGGTTTTGATCGACAGCCCGGGGCACGGCGGGACGCAAGCATTTGAAGCGGAAAAAGATTACCAGTTCTCCAATTTGGCGGCCTGGTTCCACGGAGCCATCCTTTCCCTGCTTTCAGAGCCTTTCTTTGTTATGGGCCATTCCTGGGGAGCCGACGCAGCACTTCATTTCACCCGCCACTTTCCGGACAATGTCCGCGGGCTGATTTTGCTCGACGGCGGCTTCACATTCCCTCAAAACCAGCCCGGCCTGACCAAAAGCGTTGCGCTTGCCGGTTGGGCGGAGTACATGAAAAACGCAGATTACGCCAATTGGCAAGACGTCGCAGCGGAATACCGGGCCTATACTTCCCGGTGGAATGCAGAAATCGAGCGCGGCATCAGATCGATTTTTCGGAAAAGCGGGGACGGGGGCTATCGACTGATCGCTTCTGAAAAAAGCATTTTGTCGATAATTGAAGCATTTTATGACGAACCCTTCAACGAAGCTTACTCCTATATACAGGTTCCTACGCTTCTGGTCCATGCAGAGCTGCCCAAAGAGCTAGCACCGGCGCGCAGGCTCGGCATGGACCAGATGGAATCGGCCATGAACGACGTTTCCATTGCTGCCATGGACGGCGCAGGCCATATGCTGCCATGGGATGCACCCGGCGCTACTGCCGCTTGCATCAAGGAGTGGATGCAGCAGAAAGCTTTTTTACCGGCCCCAAGCACTTCCTGAAATGAAAAAAGCCGCCGATCCCTAAGGATCAGCGGCCTTTCTGCTATTTATTCAAAACTTTCCGGATGTCCTCTTCGAACGATTCCGGAGCATCTTTCGGCGCAAAGCGTTTGACGATATTGCCTTCCTGGTCGACGAGGAATTTCGTGAAGTTCCACTTGATGCTGCTGCCGAGAAGGCCTTTCGTATTCGCCGTCAGGTATTTGAACAAAGGATGGGCTTCCTTGCCGTTGACCTTGACGATGTCGTGCATCGGGAACGTGACGCCATAGGTCATGCGGCACGACTGTTCCGCTTCCTCCGCATTGCTGACTTCCTGCTTGAACTGGTCGGACGGGAAGCCAAGGACGACGAGCCCTTCTTCTTTGTAATTGCTGTAGAGGTTTTCCAGGCCATCGAACTGGTCCTTCAAACCGCATTTCGTCGCCGTATTGACGATCAGCATCGCTTTGCCTTTGTACTCGGCCAATTGATGGGTCTTGCCGCTCGCATCTTTTACTTCAATATCATAAATCCCCATTGTCCATCGCTCCTCCTAAAGATTCATTTCCTTGAAAAACGCATTCAGTTCCTTCAAGTTTTTCATCAGCGCGATTGCGTTGACATCTTCCATGAAATTGCAGCTGACAAGCTTGTCCGCCACTGCCGCTTCAATCGGATCGTGGCTCCCTTTCGCCTTTTCGGTCAAAGAGATGATCGAGGCGCGTTTGTCCTCGGGCGATTGCTCCTTGCTGAGCCATCCGGCAGCCTCCATGCGGCTGATGATCGGGTTCAACGTCCCGATGCCGAGTCCGAGCCTTGCCCCGATCTCCTTCGCCATCAGGCGGTCGCCTTCCCAGAGCACGAGCAGCACCAAGTACTGCGTGAACGTCAGCTCGAACGGCTCCAGGACCCGGGCATACATTTTCGTAAAATTGCTTGAAGCCTTATAGACTTCAAAACATAATTGCTGATCCAATTTCGAAAGTTTTTCCATTCGCTCACACCTATTACTCGTTTATAGTATGACGATCTCCACATCGATGGAGTTTTTGACCGCTTTGGAATACGGGCAGTAGTCATGCGCTTTTTCTACATACACGTGCTTCTGCTCATCGTCCAGGCCGGTGATGTCCACCTCAAGCCGTGCAGCTAATTTGACGCCGCCGTTTTCTTTGTCCCCAAGCAGGGAAATCGTCGCTTTCACTTCGGTTTTCTCCACTTTCACTTTAGCATGTTCAAGCACCAATTCCAATGCGCTGTTAAAGCATGCGCTGTATCCGGCTGCGAAAAGCTGCTCCGGGTTTGTCGCCGTTGTCGGGCTGCCGCCGAGTGCAGCCGGCTTTGCCACGTCCATGAAGAAGATATTGTCTTCTGAATATACTTCCCCTTGTCTGCCGCCTGTGTTGATAATGGTCGTTTCGTATAATGGTTTCATTTGATTGCCTCCGCTCTTTTATATCGTACACGATGTATATTAAACTATATCGTTTACGATGTAAAATGATAAGGCTCATCATTTTCTGCTGTTTTACGGAAATAAAAAAAGCCGCCCGGCAGGCAGCTTCCATTGGTCTATGGCAGGTTTAGCCGTCAATCCATCCCGGCTCTTCGCTTTTCGGCGCGTTGTCGGTTTTTGGAGGTGCGGCATTCTTGTTTTGTTTGCTCTTGTAAGGCTTGTTGCTCTTGGCTTTGTTGGCGCCTTTTTCCCAGCGTGTCCAGCCTTTCTTGCCTGTACCCCGGCCAGTCCCGCCTTTTCCTTTTGCTTTACTCATATTCTTCACTCCCGTACTTCCCGCAGCAATGCGAGGGAATTCCTCTAATCATAACAGGTTCTTGCCATTTCGGCATCCCCTGCAGTTTATCAGAGCACAGCCCCTTCGAGCGAATCCTGCACTTCCCGCAAACGGTCCAGCGGAAGCGGTTTGCTGAAGTAATACCCCTGCAGATAGGAATCGTTTTTCGCGGTCACAAAATCACGCTGCTCCGCTGTTTCAATCCCCTCGGTGACCAGTTTGATCTCGAGTTCGTCCAAGGTGCTGTAGATGCCTTTCAGCAGCGCGGTGTCTTTTTTGCTCGAAGGCACTTGGCGCAGGAAGCTCCGGTCGATTTTGACAATGTCGACATCGAGTTCAAGCAAGTGGAACAGCGCCGATGTCCCGACCCCGAAATCGTCCAGAGCCACTTGGATGCCGCGCTCTTTCAAGGCGGTGATGAACGCCACGATCTCCTTTTGTTCCGCCACCGTGTCACTTTCCGTAATTTCAATCTGCAGCTTGTCGGCCGGGAAATCATGTTCCCGGAGCACGTCGTCGATCAATGCCAAGAGCTCGTCCTTAAACTTCAACTGCATTTTGGAAACATTCACCGCAAGGCTGAGCGATTGGCCGTATGTGGCATTCCAGTTCTGCACTTCCCCAACGGCCTGGCGAATGACCCATTCGCCGATTTCCCGCATCATCCCGCTTTCTTCGGCGAGCGGGATAAAGCGCAGCGGCGCAACGAGCCCTTCTTTCGGATGGTTCCACCGGATCAGGGCTTCGACCGCCTTGATGCTCCGGCCTTTATTGTCCATGATGGGCTGGTATTCCAGGAAAAACTGGTCCAGCGCGATGGCATCGGACAGGTCCGTTTTCAGGTTCAGCAGGTATTTGTGCAGATGGCGGTCTGTCAGGTCCTCGTAGAAGACGTAGGTGTTTTTGCCGTTCTTCTTTGCCGTGTACATCGCCGTGTCGGCATATTGCAGCAGGTCATCAAGCGTCCCGGCGTTTGCGGGATAAAAACTGACGCCGATGCTCGTGGAAATCGTCGTCTTGACTTTGTCGAGGACAAAGACTTTCTGGATTGCTCCCATGACTTCCTCAATCTGGCCGGTGAGTTCTTCACGGCCGGTTGCCGGGCTCAGCAGGACGAATTCATCCCCGCCGATGCGGTATAGCTGGCTGCCAGTATGAAGAAGGCTTCCCGTCAGCCGCTCCCCAACCTGCCTGAGCATTTCATCGCCGCTGCTGTGGCCATACAGATCGTTGATGCGCTTAAAGCCGTCGAGGTCGAAAAACAGGACGGCAAATGAAGTTTCCGGATCTTCGGCGCGGCTCAGAAACTCTCGATAAAGGCTGAAGCGGTTCGGCAAACCCGTCAATTGGTCGAAGAACGCCAACTTCGATACGTCGATATGGGCTTTTTCGAGGCTGTCGAGCATGTCCTGAATGGACGTCTCCAAGTCCGTGATTTCGTCTGGAATCGCTTGCGATTTGCGCACTGCCAATGAATGCGCTTCATCGAAATTGACGTCTTTCAGCTGCAGGGACAGCGACGAGATCCGTGAAACAATCAGCAAGTCCAGCAGATAATGCACGAGCAGCACAAGCAGCAAGGTGGCAACGGACAATGCGAGGAACAGGTCGTTCATGCTTTTCGCTTTCTGCCCGTAATACTTCCGCTCCCGTTCGACTTCAATATTCAAGCCGTTCCCGATTGCCAATACCCCGCTTATGGTATTGCCGTCCACTTCCCGGATTCCGCCGCTTTCTTCCGCGTTTCCGGCGGTCCGGACATTGATGGCCAGGTCATCCTCCATCTTATCGAAAAACGCATCGTTCAAAATGGCACCGGTGATCAGGCGGCCAGCAACCGGGCCTTTGCCTTCGCTCGTCAAAATCTCTTCGGCCGCCAGCAGCACAGGGCCGTATTTGTCATTCCACAGGACGGAAACGCCGTTTTCTTCGTCGATCCGGCTGAGAAGCGCAGACGTGTCCCCCAAGTCCTCTTCCACGCCGATCAGCGTGCCCATGCCCAGCTCGTAGCCGGCTGAATAAACCGTATCCCCGTTATTGTTGAGATAGAGCTTGAAATTCGTACCGGTTTTCCGGTAGCTTTCCTGGGTCAAATTGGATTCGATGTATTTGGGGCTGCGGTTTTGCATGAATTCATACGTGTCATCCCAGACCGCCCAATCTTTGTTGTGGCGCATTAAATTCGCTTTTTCAGAAGCGATGTATTTTTCGGCGCGTTCCATATCGGTTTTCAGCGATTCTTCGTCCATCCTTTTGGCATCTTCCAGAATCACAGGACGCATCAAAAGGAAAAGCAGAACGATGAACGCAGCCATTGTGATGCCGATCATTCCCGCTGTTTTCATCTTCAGTTTCATAACTTTTCTCCCAAGTCTTCGTCATTTGATTCCCTGCTTGCACTGCACAGCCATTTCCGGTGATCCCAACTGCCTAACACAGCTTCTACAAAAAAAGGGCTTCTCCTTTTTTATCGGCATGTTTTTCCGAATCGTTAGCGGTACCCCATAATTATCTTCGGATTGTGAAAGACTTCCTTCCCTCAGGAAAGACCGCCACCTTCCGAAAGGCGGCGCATGGCAGCGCGGACCTGCCCCCGGTGGCTGATTTCGTCTTCCAGCACATGAAACCATAAGTAATACATATTGTATGCCGTGCCGTTTGGCCAGCTGCGTTCCTCATAAAGCCAGGCATCGTCTTTTTCCTGCAGCTTCTGCAGCGTCGCTTCCCTTACGGCGCTGAGTCCTTCTATGTAATAATCCAACGTGTTGCCCGTAAGTAATGGCTGGCTCCCTTCACCGAGCATCAGCGCCGGCCCCCACTCGGCAAATTCCGCTTCCGTAAAATCGCGGCCTTCGAACGAGATGAGCTGGTGGACTTTTTCGATGGCGGTAATATGGGCAAGCAGCGCGCCGATCGAGTTGCCGTTTCCTGCATCCCTTTTATCCAGCTGAGCTTGCTGCAGACCTTCGATGTCCTTCAACGTCTGCGAGCGGACATGCACGAGCATAAATACAAGTTCCCCGATCTTCTCCGAATAGCCCGAAGCCGGTTTTATGGTGTACTCCATGTTGACCTATCCCTCCATTACTGAATTTGCAATACTGCAAAGCCGGTATAGCCGACCAGCAGCGCCGATAAGATAAATGCCGGAACCGACAACAGGATTCTCAAAGCGAGGTGGATTTCGTTAAAATGGGCACCCAGTCGCTCCAGCGCTTTCCATGCCAAATATTGAAACGGGATGCTCAATGCGCCAAAAAGCACATCCTTCCATGTTAACGGCGGATTGATCAAGGAATCAAATAAATAGATGAAGGGCAGAATCATGGCAAATAGCGCCAATTGCCCCAAAAAGAATTTGAGATACTTCACAGACGCCCCTCCTTCGCAGCAAGCTTTTCGTAATGCACAAGCGTCGCCCGGGAATTGAGCTTTTCCTGCCTGCCGTTTCTTGCATAACCCATCTTCTCGTACAGATGGCAATTGCCCGCTTCTTCCAGCAAGGTGCCCAGATGCCATGAAGCCGCTTCCGGATAGAGTTCTTCTGCAGCCCTAAGAGCAGCCTGGGCAAAGCCGCCTCCTTGGAAGCACGGCGCGATGAACAAAGGCCCGATCCAGAACCGATCGCCTTCTTTCCGGCGAATCCGGATCGCTCCTGCAAGCTCGCCGTCCGCTAGGATTTTGTAAACCCCGCCGTCCGGTTCCAGGATGCGCGCTTCCATCTTCTCCAACGGCTCAATGGCCGGGCTGGTTTCGAAATCACGGTATTTCTCGAGGAGCGGCAAAAAAGCGGCATGCTGCATTTCCAAGAGCCGCAGCGCATCGGTTTCTTGTGATTTTTCCAGCTTTATTGCCATTCCCATTCACCCCTTCGAACCATATTTATCCTTATTATACAATGGAAAATAGGCAAAAAGACATCCGCCTAAAAAATAAAACCCTTTCCGCCGCTCAGGCAAAAAGGGTTTACTGATGGTTCTGTTGTTTGAAATAAATACCTTTCAATAGGCGGAACGTTTCGGGATACGGTGAAGGAGTGAGGAGAATACTAATATGCCGCTTTGGTGCTTAGGGCATGGCTTACGCCATGAGCCGAGAAGACCGCTCGTCTCATAGCTTCGCCTAGCCCATGGGCGCACCAGCGCTGGTATAGTTGTTTGAAAACTAATGACTTACCTAGTTAGCAGTACTATCTAAGATATGGAGCAAAACAGCGCAGACGCCTGCGGGATAGCGAGACGGCTGAGACCCCGCAGGGAGCGAAGCGACTGAGGAGGCTTAGACGCGAGCCCGCGGCAAGCCAGCTGTTTTGCGGAATATCGGCTTCTGTAGATTCTTACTTCACCGTATTCCGATTAGTACACATACGGAATCAGCCGCGCACGTTGCTTCATCCAATGCTCATACTCGGGACCGAACTTTTCAACAAGAAGTTTTTCTTCATAATCGATCCGCTTCAGAAGCGCCCATACCATCAAGGCACCCCCGACAATTGCCGCTATAGGGCTGGTGAAAAACAGCGGCATGCCGATGGCGATGAAAAGAAGGCCTGTATACAAGGGGTGCCGAAGCTTCCGGTACGGCCCTGAGCTGACGATCTCATCGCCTTCACGGACGGTGACGTGCCGCGTGAATTGGGCCTTCAGGTGCAGGATGCCCCAAAGCCGGAGAAAGACTCCGGCTGCAAATAGAAGCGTCCCCGCCACGCGAAGAACCGGCGCCGCTGCCTCCGAACGCATTTCCTGCAGCAAAAACGCCGCCAGGATCGTCCCGAACAACACCGCAAATATCCGGTAGAACGAGCCTCTTTCCACCGGATCGCTCGCCGAAGAGCTCCGGTTCCGAAAAAACAAAAACTCCGCGATCCAAGCCAAGCCGACCGCGCTAAATACCCAATCAATCCATGTCATAGCCACGCCTCATTTTCCTGTCACTTTCCTAAAATATAGAGAACATCCCCTCCGATTACAACTTTAAGCCCATCTGCCCAAAACAAAGCAGGCTCTCTCCCCGACGGTTGCGGAGAGAAAGCCTGCTGGTGTTTTATTCTTCTTCTGTAGTGGACAGTTCAACCAGCATCGCGGTGAACACGATGAAGATCGCCATTAAGGCCAAGACCATTGTGAACATTGTCATCAACTCCTACCAAGTTTTGAATCCTGCTGAACCAGGAGGTGCGTTCTGGATCATGTCGCCGATCGGGATGGCGTAGGCGATGAAGATAAGCGCGAATGCGATGCCGATCCAGATGGTCCATTGTTCCAGGAATTTCGGTGTGTTTTCTTTGTCGCTGTCCGCAAGCGGGAACTCGACAAAGTCTTCCGGACGTTCCGCTTTCGGCGACAGGAACATCGTCATGATGACGATGTAGATCAAGATCATCGCTGACAGGAACAGGATGCTGCCGCCGACAGCCATGGTGACGTGGTTGGTCAGCAGGCCGTCAAACCATTCCATTGCAGCCGGATGGTCGTTGTAGCCGGAATAAGCTGTACGCCGCGGTGCGCCGAGAAGCCCGAGAATGTGCTGCGCTGTCGACATCAGCAGCATGCCGATCGACCAGGTGATGATCTGGACAAATCCGAGGCGCTGCATCGTCTTCGTAAATTTGCGGCCGGTCAGATACGGGATCAGCCAGAAGGTAAGGCCCATGAACGTCATCGCCACCGGCGTACCGACGGTGATGTGGAAGTGGCCGACAATCCAAAGCGTGTTGTGGACGACTTCATTCAGCTGGAAGCTGGCATTGATGATGCCGCCTGCGCCGCCGGGAATGAAGAACGCCATAGCGATGAAGATCGATGTAAAGCGGACATCTTTCCAAGGCAGCAGGCGGAACCAGCCGAACAAGCCGGTAGCCCCTTTTTTGCGGCCTGAGATTTCAAACGTTGCGAACATGGAGAACGCGGTCATAAGCGACGGCACGATAACCATGAACGTCAGAACTACCTGAAGGAATTTCCAGAAATTCGAGATGCCGGGCTCCGTCAATTGGTGGTGGAAGCCGACAGGAATTGAAAAGAGAATGAAAAGGACGAATGAAAGACGTGCGAGTGAATCGCTGAATACTTTCACGCCGAGCAGTTTCGGTACGATCAAATACCAGGCCATGTATGCCGGCAGCAGCCAGAAGTACACAAGCGGGTGGCCGAAATACCAGAACAGCGAGCGGCTGAGTTCAACGTTGATCGTATCCGTGAAGCCGAATGCCCAAGGGATGTATTGGAAAAGAACCGTTGCGACTACGCCGAGGCATGAAATGATCCACATGATGATCGTCGTGATTGTCATGAAAGCAAACAGCGGGCTGTGCTCACCTTTATGCTTTCTGCGCCATACCATGTAATGGCCGATCAGCGCGAAACTGCTGATCCACGTTCCTACGACCCAAAGCGCAAGGCCGACATAGAACCAGCCGCTCGCTTTCAAAGGCGCATAAAACGTGTAGAGTACCGATGCCTGGCCCGAAACGATCATGACCGTTGCAAGAATGGTGCCAAGCAGGGTGACTGCGAAGCCGATCCAGGAAAACAACCGGACTTTCGGCCCGAATGTGCCGATGCTTTTGCTCATGCCGGTGATGAAAAAGCCGAAAATGAAAAATGTCGTAAAAACAAGTGCAAGCAGAACGCCGTGTGCGGTAAGAATTTGGTAGTAGTCCAGCCAAGCGGGCAATTGCAGGGCGTCATTGCGGATAAAGACTTGCAGCAAACCGGCGAGTGTGCCGATCAAGAACGCCGTATAGGCGACTCCGATATTCCATAATGCGATTTTGCGGTCTTGTGCAGCGATCATCTTAAAACACCTCTATTTCAGTAAACATCATGTGGTGCCCGGTTCCGCAGTATTCATTGCAGAGAATCAGGTATTTGCCGGGTTTTTCAAATGTGTAGGACTTTGTGGTAATCTGGCCAGGAACGACCATCATATTGACTTTCGTGTCATCGATCGTGAAACTGTGGACCACGTCTGTGCTCGTCGCTTTGAAAATGACTTCCTTGCCTGCCGGCACTTTCAGATCCGGCGCATTGTAGCCGAATGCCATCGCGATCAATGTGACCTGGTACGTATCGTCGTCAAGCTGGCTGACGCCGGGCTTGTCGAACGGCGCCGTTTCGTTCACCTTCTTCGGATCGATGGTGTCCATCCCGCCTGAAGGCGTATGGTCGTGCGAGAATGCGCTGACGCCGACGACGCTTAGAAAAACAATTAGTGAGGCGATCCCGAAGATCAGCCAGATTTTTTCAAATTTATGCAGATGCATGTGTATCTTCTCCTTTTTTCTCCTGTTTCATTCCAGTGGTTATCTTGCTACATACATCAGATAGACGATGACCCACATCGCGATAATGACGGCACCGACGAAAAACACGCTCACCAGCGTCCCTTTTAAATCCATGTCCTGATGTTCATCGTATTTTTTGCTCATTTTCTTCACCTCGTATATTCTTCTCTTGACTACAGATTAATCGCTGCCCAAAGCCGGCACTGTGAGAAATATCACACCTGACAACTTTATTTTGAAGGCGCGCCATATTTTTGACATAAAAAAAGAAGCTCCTTGTTAAGGGAGCTTCATCATATGGCATCAATCAATTTTACAGAACGAGATGGGGCAGTTTTCGCAATTGATTTCGTGCTTTAAATAGGAAAGATCGTGAATGGCGATTTTCCCTTCTATATAAGAGATCTTTTTCACTTTTTTCAGATCGTTGAGCATGCGGTTGACTACTTCCCGCGTCATGCCGCAGAAGTTCGCCAGTTCCTGGTTGGTGAGGACCATGTCGATCAGCACCCCTTCGCCATGCGGCACCCCATAGCTGTTGCTCAAGCGGATCAATGTGGAATACAAAGCGCCTTTTTTGCCGTGCAGCATCAAATCCCGGAACTTGGTCTGGGTTTTTTGCTGGTCGATCCCCATCCATTTCATGAATGCGACTGCCAGCCGGCTGTTATCAAGCAACGCTTCCTCCAAGTCTTCGATGTGGATCTTCATGCACACCACGTCTTCGATTGCTTTTGCATCGAGCATGTAGGCCGACTGGTTTGAAAAGACCGTGACTTCCCCGACCAATTGCTGCGGCCCACAGATGCGCAAGGTCAGCTCGCGGCCATTCGGCGTGATTTTGCCGATTTGCACTTTTCCGGCCTGCACAATATAAACGCCTTTGATCGGGTCGCCTTCTTGAAACAAATAAGCCCCTTTTTGATATTCTTTTATGCTGTGGCGAATCGATCGAAGCTCTTCCAGTTCAGATGATAAATCTTGATCAGACAATTGTTTTCTCAAAATCAACCCTCCTCCGGCACCGATGGATTGCGGCATCCTTTTAAGTCAATTTTAACACACTGGCTTTTCCCCGGCTGAAGGAATTTCCGCTTTTTTACTTTTTTACCCCGTCACAGGTTCGACGAATCTTTATTGCCCTGCTTTCTGCAAAGCAGGAACTGAGTGATTCTTTATCGAAATGTAACAGGGAGACGGAGAAGGAGGAATTTATCATGACATTAGAATACAACCAAATATTAGTGGCGATCGACGGATCGAAAGAAGCGGAGCTTGCTTTTAAGAAATCGGTGGCTATTGCTTCTCGGAACAATGCGGCACTGCACTTGGTGAGCATCATCGATATTTCATTCGGATCACTAGAAGCCTACGCCCGTGAATATGCAAAGGAAACACAGAAATCCACGGAAGAATTGCTGCAGCGCTATAAGCAGGAAGCAACGGACGCCGGCATCACTTTCGTCAACGTCATTATCGAACTTGGTTCGCCGAAGACGAAAATTACAGAAGAAGTGGCGCCGCGTGTAAATGCCGACCTCATCATTTGCGGTGCTACCGGGCAAAATGCGGCAGAACGCATCTTTTTAGGCAGTGTGTCAGAACGGATTGTGCGTGCAGCGGCATGCGATGTGCTCGTTGTGAGAAACCAAGATACAATTTCACAATAATGATAGAAAATTTAAAAAACTCCTCATTCCTTTTACAAGGATGAGGAGTTTTTCTGTGTCCGAATGCAGAAACCGCAACTAAAGCCCTTACCCATATTACAGGATTCTAAACTTTTGATATGAAACTGTAATAAAAAAATAGGTTTCTTGATGTTACAATACTTTTGCCGGCTTTTTTAAGACGGATTTTATAGCGTATTTTATTTTCTTAATATAGATGAATCATTATACAGACAGAAACAACGAAAGCAGAGAGGGGAAACAAATCGTGAATTTATTATCGAAATGGACCGCAGCAGCAACCGCGGCGGTACTCGCTTTATCGATTTTCATGCCTTCAGTGAGCGCTGACACGTTAGGCGACCTTAAAGGCAAGCAGCAGGAAGCACAACAGAAACAAAGCGAATTGAACTCCGGCATCCAGCAAAAAGCAAGCGAAATTTCCAAAAATGAGACAAAGCTTGAATCGATCATGAGCAAAATCATGGAGCTTGACGGCAAAATCCAGGAAACTCAAGAAAAAATCGCAGATGTCCAAGCACAGATCGAAGTGACAAAAGCGGAGATTGAAGCATTACAGGCTTCCATCGCAGAACTTCAGCGCAAGATCGACGAACGGACAGCCTTGTTGCAGGAACGTGCGCGTGCCATCCAATTGAGCGGCGGATCTGTAGATTACATAGATGTATTGCTTGGCGCAAACAGCTTTGTAGACTTTATCGACCGGTTCTCAGCAGTGAACACGCTGATTGAAGCGGACCGCGAGATCATGCGTGAACAAGCCGAAGACAAAAAGCTTCTGGCTGAACAGAAAGCACAAGTGGAGACAAAACTTGCAGAACAAGAACAGCGCAAAGCAGAACTTGTGAATCTGAAAGCTGATCTTGATGGAAAGAAAAAGAAGCAGGCACAACTTGAAAAAGAATTGAAAGCGGAACAAGACCGCTTGTCTAAAGAAAAATCAGCACTTGAAAAAGAACACCAGAAACAAATGAATATCAGTTCGAACCTTGAAGCGAAAATCGCTAAAGAACAGGCCCGCCTTGCAAAACTTGCAAGAGAAGCGGAACTGAAGCGCCAGCGCGAAGCAGCAGCGGCGCGCAAAGCGGCTGCTGCCAAAGCAGCTAAAGCGGCTGCTAGTGCAGCTGCCTCAAGCGCACCGGCTGTCACTTATGCATCAGCTCCGGCAGCAGCACCTGCAGCCGGCAGCGCAAACTTCATCAGACCGGCAGCAGGAAGATATACATCCGGATTCGGCGGGCGTGACATCGGTGCCGGGCATGAATCACACCTTGGCCAAGACATCGCAAACGTACCAGGCACACCAGTCAGCGCTTCAGCAGGCGGCTACGTATCATACGCCGGCTCAATGGGCGGATACGGAAATGTCATCATCATCAACCACTCGATCAACGGCCGTGCATATGCAACTGCTTATGCGCACCTAAATTCAATCGGCGTTTCTGTCGGACAGCAAGTTTCTCAAGGGCAGTATATCGGCGGCATGGGCAACACAGGACGCTCTACCGGTCCTCACCTCCACTTCGAGATCCACATCGGCTCTTGGAACGGCGCACGCTCGAATGCAGTCAACCCTGCACCATATCTCCAATAATAAATCTAAAGGGCAGTCCCGGTTTCATCCGGGACTGCCCTTTTTCAATTCTTTCAAGCGGGTTGGCACTGTTTTCAGCGATGCGTTCCCCGCAGGTTATTTGCCTCCGTATAATTGTTCAAGCTCTTCTTCTTTCATCGTGAAGCGGTGCTCTTCTGCCGGGAATGCCCCCGATTTCACTTCCGTTACGTATGCCGCGATGCCGCTTCTCATGTCTTCACCGGTCTCTGCATAAGAGCGGACGAATTTCGGCAGATGATGCGAACCGTATTTAAGTGTGTCGTGGTAAACAAGCACCTGTCCGTCCGTTTCCGAACCTGCCCCGATGCCGATGACCGGAATCGAAACCGCAGCTGTCACTTCACGCGCAAGCTGGTACGGAATGCATTCCAACACGAGCATACAGGCGCCGGCCGCTTGAGTTGCTATTGCATCTTCAATGAGCTTCTGTGCAGCATCAGCCGTTTTGCCCTGTACTTTGAAGCCGCCGAGAACGCCTGCTGTCTGCGGCAAGAGCCCGAGGTGTCCGACGACCGGGATGCCGGTGCGCGTCAACAAGCGAATGACATCGAGCACTTCATCAGCGCCCTCCAGCTTCATTGCTTCCGCTCCGGTCTCCTGAAAGATCCGGATGGCATTTTGCAATGTCCGGTCGAGGTTGCCATGGAACGAACCGAACGGCATATCAACCACGAGGAAGGTATTTTTTGCGCCGCGGCGCGCGGCTTTGCCGTGGTGCACCATGTCCTCAATGGTCACGTTGACTGTCGAGTCATAGCCGAGGACGACCATGCCAAGCGAATCGCCGACCAGGATGACGTCCACCCCTGCTTCTTCGGCGAGCTTGGCAGACGGATAATCATAAGCCGTCAGCATGGCGATCTTCTCGCCTTGTGTTTTCATTTTCATCAATGATGCTGTGTTCTTCATATTTTTCTCTCCTTCCGGGGAGAAAACCGGTAAAAAACCCTCCTGTAGATGAAACAAGACAGGAGGGCAGGATTTTGATAGCTGGTTTTCTCCGTCCCTGTCGTTTTCAGATCAAGGCGAACTTATTCAGTTGGCGCTTTAGGAATTGCCGGTACAGTTCGGTTAGGATACTGTCCTCTCTTCTACTATATCAGACGGCTTTGCACTGCAGCAATATTCCGTCTTTTCTTCCGGAAAAGTTTAAGATGCAAAAAAAGTTGGGTAAATTGATACTACCCGGCGAACATTTGCGTTGCCGGTAGAAGCAGTAAGTAAACCTTAATTTCATACCATTGCTGGCAGGATGGGACAGACAGTAGCGCTGTACACAACGCTGGAGGAATTCACTGAATTCTTCCGGCTTTTTGGCGTCTTCAAAAATTCAGGAAAGAAGGGAAAATCAATGAAGTACCTAATCGACCACAACAGCAAATTCGTCCATGAAATCCAATATGCCACCGACCGCTGCAAAACTCATACAACCCTTGAAGGCCCGAAAGAATATACCGACTCGTCCGACTACATCAGCCAGCTCGAAAGTGGAAAATCGTACATGAAGTGCCCGAACTGCCATGAAGTGCCGCTCCTTATGGACTGAGGTCTGTCCCCAACCAATAAACAGGAAGCCCCCGCATCTGCTTGAGCTTCCTGTTTATTTATTTCCCGGAAAAATCTGTTCGCTGCGTTTCCATTAGCATTACTTCTTCCGTGCGGTTGCCGCCCTCCAAAGGAGCGAGCCGATTGCAGCAATTGCGGCCGCCGTCAGCAGCGGCCGCTTTGCTGCTTGGTGCTTCATTTGCGCTTTACGGGTATCGGATGGCTTTGCATTCAACAGAATCCCCCTCCCCTTAACTTCTCGCTTTACTTATGGAAAAAGCAGCTGCATAATCGTTGATTTACCTTGAAATCACAATCACTCCGCCGCAATGCGAAACGGGATGGAACTTGCATTGGCAGATTCCGTTCAATGCAGCTTTCAATTCATCGAAAACGAAATAGAATTCGTCGCCGTCCCAATAGTCGATGCTGTCCAGCCGGCACTGCTCCAACTCTGCCCGTGTCCCGAAAGCGATATCGCCGATGAACAGCTTCCCGTCCGGCGCAAGCCGCTGCAGCAAGCTTCCGATGAACGGCGTCTTCTCTTCGTCATTCAAATGGTGAAGGGCATACGTGCTGATGATGGCGTCATATACCTTCCCGTCCATCGCCGGCGGCAAGCCTTCTGTAATGTCCCATTCCACCAAGTTCGCAGACGGCATCTTCTCCTCCGCAATCGCGATCATTTCCGGCGAGAAGTCTACTCCGTCCACCGCATATCCGTTCTCGTATAATTTGGCTGCCAGAATTCCGGTCCCAAAGCCGATATCCAATACACGGGACCCTTCTTTTCGCATCACTTCATTGAAAATCCGGTTCAGGATTTCCTTGTAGCCGGCAAACGGGTATAAATTGCTTTCCTCGCTCACTTGGACCGTCCGGTCATACTCGTTTGCCCATAAATCGAAACCTTGCTTGCTTAACATAATTGATATTCCTCCTGGCTTAGCTTAAAAATCCTTGAAATACATGTATCCTTCCCTCGAGAAGTTGAAGCCTTGTCCGTCCTCTGCATCCATCGGAATAAAAGACAGATAGCGTTCATTGCCTGAAGTGAAAACGGTTTTATAGTACCATGCTTCACTTATTTTATTCCCTTGTTGATAAACCTGGGTTTTATGCTTTGATCGGACATCTGCATTTCGGCCGACCAGCCTTTTCCCAAGTTCTCCTTTTTCATTTTCCGTCAGTCTTTCTCCTGCTTTGATCAGGACATATTGATCCGCATATGCCTTGCCTTCGCCGAGCTGCTGCTCAACTATCGCTATTGTATAATCATTGAAAAAGCCCCAGTTTTCGGGTGTATACAGCAGGGATCCTTCCACCGGGCCAAATTCTTCGAGATCGTATACATGAGTAAGTGCCTCTGCCTCCCTCTTGCTCGGCTCCGGTTCATATGCCATAAATAAACCAAAAATCCTGAAGCCCAGGAAACTGATGGCCAATAGCGCACCAAATGAGATCAACAGCCTTTTCGCCATATCCGCCCTCCTGCTATTCCACTTTCAGTGCATACACACAGACATCTTTTCCGCCCATGGCAATCTCCTTTTCCAAGGACATGCCGACAGATTGGGCGACTTTCTTCGAAGCCTCGTTTCCCGGCTGGATCAACGAGACCAGCCGTTTTTTGCCCAGCTTGCCAATAGCGTAATCGCGGATGCCTGACGCCGCTTCCTTCGCATAGCCTTGCCCCCAATACTCCGGAGCGATCCAGTAGCCGATTTCGAGTTCTTCGGTGCCATCCACCAGCTGGCTTACCAACCCGGCATGGCCGATCCGCTGGTTGTCCGCTTCCCGGACCATCACCCGGAGGCCGATATCCGGCGTTTCCCGGTAAGAGCGGTATATCCAATAAAGGAACTCCAACGCTTCGTCACGGTTTCGGGTGTTGCCGTTCCCGATAAAGCGCACTACCTCGGGATTGGCCAAAAGAGACTGCAGGAATTCAAAATCTCCGTCCCTGTAGCGGCGGAAACTTAGCCGTTCTGTCTCTATCTCCATCCTTAGACCCTCCTTTCCACCTGCTCGATTCGGACTTTCGGCCATTTGGCAGTCCATCTTTTTTGCTCCTGCCGCCTCCGGTATACCTTCATCAATTCAACATTGCTGCTGAACGCCGGAGTTGGCTTGACCCGCATCGCCAACACATCCTCTAATTCGCAAGGTGCAGCCAAGATCAGCTGTCCCCCTTCGTCCAACCGGACGCCGAGCGCGGTTGCCGTCTCCGGAAATTTGGAGATGGCGTCAACTGAACTTTGATAAGGCGGATTGCCATTAACCACATGCATCCTTGCCTGGTTTTTCACAGACCATGGGAGTCCGGACATGATCTGATGGAGCCGATTTTCCCGTAGCTTTTCAGTCTCTTCGTTTATATTGCCGGCATCAAAATAAATCACATCGATATCGCCAAGCGGCGTCCGTTCTTCAAAGCCGTGAAGGGTGTCCCAGATTTTCGTCCGGACAAACCCTGCACAGATCCACCAGTCAGGAAGCTCCAAGCTTGCGGCTGCTCCCAGAATATTCATCATCCATCTGTCCGACTCAACAAGAGCCAGTATCTCCCGCTCCCCTTTTAATGCCGTCTGACGTTTCATTGCTGCGGTCCCAAAAATTCTGCCCGAAGTCCCGTCTCATTGATGTTTCCATCCAGCTTCACACGATAAGCCATAGCTTGCGGACGCGAGCTGACGATGCGGCTGAGTTCCGTCCCGATGTAATGGAGGGCCACGCCATCGTCTGCGGCAATGCCGCTTTGGACAGCACCCGTTTCGATCAGCTTTTGGTACGCCGGCCTTCTGTTCGCTTCGCCGTCGTAATGCGGACAATTGCTGCCTCCCAGAAAGCCGAGCGCCTGGATCGGTTCGAGCCCATCTCCGTAGGAATCCGTCACACCGTCTTCAAACCAGCACAGCGAACCGGCGCTGATCCCTGCCAGCACTACCCCCTGCTCCCATGCTTTCCGGAAAACGGCATCCAATCCCCATTCCCGCCAGAGCGCAAGCAGGTTTTTCGTATTGCCGCCTCCGACGTAGATGATGTCTTTCTCGAGCACAAAGGCCTCCAAATCCCGAGCCGGCGGCTTGAACAGCGAAAGGTGTGAAGGCTCGCAGTCCTGTTTTCCGAAAAAGTCATAGAAGGCGGTGATCATTTTTGCTGAATCCCCGCTCGCTGTCGGCACAAAACAGATCTTCGGCCTCCTCTTTCCGGCTTGCTCCAAAATGTATGTATCCAATAACGGATTCTCCGGCTCCATCAGGAAACCGCCTCCGCCCAGTGCAATTATCTGTTTCATAGGTGCATCCCTCTTTTCAAATAGCTGAATCCCATTATACTGAACAATAAAAGGACTGATTGCATGTACGTCAAAGTGTATGAATACCAGATCCAAGAATCCAAAACCGCCGACTTCCTCGCGTATAACCGGCTGTCCCAGGCCCTTTACGAAAAATACCTGCCTGTGGAAATGCTTCTTCTGAAAAAAGAAGGCACTGATACGGAATGGCACGAACTGAACGCTTTTGCTTCAAAAGAGCAATTCGACAGCAGCAGCCCGCTGATTGAAACGGACCCCAGCCACGCAGAACTGTTCCAGCGGTTTAGCGACTGCATCGTTCCTGGCACGCCGCTGACCGAAAGCAGCTATACGGCGGCTTCAGGACTTCCCTTGCCATTCCGGTTTCAACAGGGAGAACATTAACGCATCGTGAGATTTTCCACCTTGGTACAAGAACGCGCGCAGCAGCCCTTCTTCCTTGAACCCCATGCCTTTCAGCATGCCGCTCGATACCGTATTTGCCGGATAGACGACGGCGCCCATGCGGTAGAGGTCCAATTCGTTGAAGGCATGGGTCAGCACTGCAGCAACCGCTTCTTTGGCCAGTCCCTTCCCCCAATAATCGGGATGCAGTTCATAGCCGATTTCCGCCTTTTTCGCCCGCTTGTTCCAATTGTGGATGCCGATGGTGCCGATAAGCCTGCCGTTTTCTTTCAGCATGATGCCCCAGCGGACCGCCCGGCCTTCCATCAAGCCTTCGCGGAAGGAATCGATGAGCGTGCCTGCCTGTTCCGGTTCTGTGAAGGCATCGGTTCCGTAATACTGCATCACGTCTTCACGGGATAAAATCGCGTAGACCGCTTCTTTGTGCTGCTGTCCGATTTCGCCCAGATGCAGCCTTTTAGTTTCCAATGCTGTCAATTCCATGATGATTCCCCCTTTTTGCCATCTATCCCTTTTCGCCATCTCCCCTGCGATTTCCTGTTAATGGATTTAAAAAAGCCCGGCATGCAGAAGCATACCGGGCTGAAAATCCTTTAGATAAAACGTGTCACTTCTTCAATTGGCAGACGGGAAGTTCCGAAAGCCGGAGCTGCCGCTTTGCCGATGGCAATCAGCACGATCGGGAAAAGGTGTTCCGGCAAGTCGAACCGTTCGGCGAATTTCGCTTTGTCGAATCCGCCCATCGGGATGGTATCATAGCCGCGTTCTTTCGCGAGCAGCAGCAATTGCATGGAAACAAGCCCGGCATCGTATGCGGCAATGTTCATGCGCGCTTCGACCGGAGCGTTCGGATACACTTTGTACGTATTGGCAATCGTGCGTTCTTTGATCGCTTCGTCCATGTAGCCTTCTTCGACATTCTGCGTGTAGATTTTCTCTACATTCTTATAGGCATCGATATTGCCGAGAACCGCGATGATGGCCGATGAGTCTTCGACCTGTGCCTGGTTGTTGGCAATGGCACGCAGTTCTTTCTTCACGTCCTGGTCCTGGATGACGATGAAGTTCCAAGCTTGCAGGTTGCTTGATGAAGGCGCACTTGTTGCCATTGTCAGCAGTTCTTCAATTTCTTCTTTCGGGATCTTGAAGTTCGGATCATAGATGCGCACCGATTTGCGTTCTTTCATTACTTTATATAGTCCTGATTCTGTTGTTGTCGTCATGGTAGGTCCCCCTCGAATTCCGCTTACTTTTAGTAAGTTTATAATCATAACTTATCACTAGGGAATCCGGGTGTCAAAGAAGTTGCTTCCTTCGCAAATCATCAATCTTCAGGATTGATGATTGCGAGCATCTGATGGTCCTGCCACTCGCCGTTGATCTGCACATTTTTCCTTCTGATGCCTTCTTTGTGAAAGCCGGCTTTTTCCAAAACGCGGATCGAAGCCCCGTGATGCGGCATAACGCCCGCTTCAATCCGGTGGAGCAGCAATTCCTGGAACGCATAATCCACAAGCAGCTTGACCGCTTCCGTGGCATAGCCCCGCCCGTTATACGCCTGGTCGATCGTGTAGCCCATGATGGCGCTTTGCACCGGCCCGCGCATCACTTGGACAAGATTGATGCTGCCGATCAGCTTGTCTTCCTCTTTATGGAAAACGCCGAAATTGTATTCTTTGCCCCCCAGCCGGTTTTCTTCCTGCCGCTGCAACCGTTTTTCCTGGCCTTGGAGCGTATAGAAGTCCGGCTGCCGGGTGACGGAGAACTCTTCGAACAATTCCTTGTTCTGGATTTCCATCTCTACCAAGCGCGGCAAATCATCACTTGTCAGGCTCCGCAAATAAATCGCTGTGCTTTCCATTTTTCATTCTCCTTTACGTGCTGAAGGTTTCACGTGAAACAAGCGTTTCACCGTTTTGCTTCCTGGATCCTTTTCCGCCACAACTCTTCCGCAGCACCTGAACCGAGCAGGACGCCTAGGACGATGACGACAAAGCCGAGCATGTGGTAAAGCGTAATCGTCTCTCCTAAGAACCAAGCGGAGCCGAGAAGAGCGAAAAACGTATTCAAATTGATGAAGATGGCCGCTTTCGGCGGTCCGACTTGGCCAAGCGCATGGTTATAGAGCATATGGCCGAGGGCAGTGGCGATGATGCCGGATCCAATCAGTATGCTCCAGAACAGAGGCTCCATTTCCGCAAAACGGCGCCATTCGCCCGGCTCCAGGAATAGGCTGATGAGGAAGATTCCGAAGGAGCCGAAGATGAACATATACGCCGTCAGGAGGCGGGGGTCCAAGGTTTTTGAAGCTTTGCTGATAATCATGAAGCTCATCACCTGGGCAACAATCGCCAACAGTATGTATAGATCGCCGATCGAACCGGAGCTCGTTTCTGCATTACCAGCCAGCACCGTAGCGGCGACGCCGGTAAATCCCAGTATAAAGCCGAGCCATTGCCATTTTGTCGGGCTGAGCTTCAGCAGCAGCAAGCTGAAGACGGCGGTCATAATCGGGCTTGTCCCGATGATCAGCCCGGAATTGGTCCCGCTGGTCAAAGAAATGCCGACCGCAATCAAGTAATGGTGGACCACCACATTCAGTAAGGCAGCCGCAGCCACATACGGCCATTCTGCCCGGGTCGGCCAGCGGATCAGCTTAAAGGCAGCCAGTATGGCGAATACCGTCACGCCTGCCAGGAAAATCCGGAGCGACGTCATCGTCACCGGACCCATTTCAGCGGTGAGGTATTTCATGGCTGGCACGTTCATGCCCCAAGCAAACATGATGAAGACGAGCAATATGTAAAGTTTCAGATGGTTCATGTGCATCCCCCGGTTTCCGCTTTTCTGCATTATACCCCCTTTCTCCGGCAATAAAAACGGACCGGCGAATGAGTTTTGGGCTCTGCCAGTCCTTTTCCATGCGGATGCGGATTATTCGCTGAAGGTTTTCCGGAAGCCGTAAAAAGGCCGGTAGCCCTGCGATTCGTAATACGTGCGGGATGTGCTGCTTGCAAGCATCTCGATGCGGGTGTTGGGATACAGGGCATGGGCATGCGCAAGGAGCTCCTTGCCGATCCCTTTCCCGCGCAGTTCCTTGTCGATGAGCAGCTCCGCTATGTACAAGGTCACGGCGCCATCCGTCAGCCCGCGCAGGCACCCGGCAATCTTGCCGTCCAGTTCAGCGACAAACGCCAAATTGGAGTGGCTCCATGCCGCTTTGGTGTCTTCCTGCTTCTCCACCAGGTTTGTCCAGCCCTCCGCTGCGTTCAGGCGGTTGATGTCCGGAAAATCCGTTTCCCGGTAAGGGCGTATGGCCAATGTTTCATTCGTCGTCATTTTTTCACCTCGTTAAAGTCAGCACTTTGCTGTCGCGCAGCCACTTTCCTGTCAGCCCATTTGCTGATTGCGTTCTTGAAGGTTTCATTGAAAAAGCCTTTTGAAGTCAAATAGATAAGCGCCATATTCAACTGCCTTTCTTCTGATTTCCCAGCCCTGCCGAAGAACAGCAATTCGGAGATAAAGGCCTATACATCCACTTGCCCGGCCGGGCCTGGACTTTCCTTTTTCCCTAACATCAAATACAGGAAATAAATGCCGAGCGCAGACAATAATCCTCCTGCAAAAAGGATGCTGCCCAATGCGGCGAACATGGCCATATTGTTTTCTATGACTGCGGCATAGAGCGACGCATCGGCCATTCCACTATCTTGGTTCTGCAGCCAAGATTCGGCTTTTTTAGCGCCAAGCGAAGGGCTCGAAAAACAGAGGACGAGTCCCCCGACCATCAGCAGTGCCGCTATCCAACCCGTTGCATAGATCTGGTTTCCCGTCACTTTCCTTCTCCTCCTTCCGCTACTGCCCTGCCTGCGACACGGCCTGAAAACAGGCAGCCGCCGAGGAACGTCCCTTCAAGCGAACGGTAGCCATGGACGCCGCCTCCGCCGAAGCCGGCCACTTCCCCAGCCGCGTACAATCCCGGCACCGGCTGCCCGGCCTCGTTGAGCACACGCGCCGATAAATCTGTCTGCAGGCCGCCGAGCGTTTTCCGGCTGACGATATTCAGGCGGACCGCAATCAGCGGGCCGTTGGCAGGATCGAGAATTTTATGCGGCTTCGCGACGCGGATCAGCTTGTCGCCGATGTATTTGCGGGCGCCTCGCATGGCCGTAACCTGCAAGTCTTTTCCGAAAGGATTGTCGAGCTGGCTGTCGCGCGCGGCAATCTGCTGCCTGACGAGCGATGCATCCAGCAGTTCTTCCCCTGTGAGCCGGTTCATCCCGGCAACCAGTTCATCAAGCGTGTCTGCAATGATGAAATCCTCGCCTTTGTCCATAAAGGCCTGGACCGGCGCCGTCGCTCCCGGCCTTACGCGCGCCAGCACTTGGCGGATGCTTTTGCCGGTGAGATCCGGATTCTGTTCGGAGCCCGACAGCGCAAATTCTTTCTCGATGATCTTCTGCGTCAGGATGAACCAGGAATAGCTATAGCCGGTTTTCTGGATCGCTTCAAGCGTCCCCAGCGTGTCAAAGCCCGGAAAATTCGGCGCTCCAAAGCGCTCACCCCGGGCATCCAGCCAAATCGACGAAGGGCCGGGAAGGATGCGGATGCCGTGCCGGCTCCAGACCGGATTCCAGTTTTTAATGCCTTCGGTGTAATGCCACATGCGGTCGCGGTTGACGATGCGGCCGCCGGCACTTTCCGCAATGGCCAGCATCCGTCCGTCGACATGCGCGGGCACGCCTGACAGCATTTCATCCGGAGCCGTTCCGAGACGGCTCGGCCAGTTTTTGCGGATCAGGTCATGGTTGCCTCCGATGCCGCCGCTCGTCACGACGACCGCTTCCCCTTCAAAACGGAATTCCCCGACCGCTTCGCGTGAACTCGCTTCTCCTCGCTCGGCTGGGCTTGGCGCAAGAATCGATCCGAAGACGCCCGTTACAGCTTCACCGTCGGCAGATAGCCCGTCCACCCGGTGGCGCGGCCGGTAATCGATCCCGCCGCTGGCGATATGGGCGCGCACCCGCCTCTCGAAAGGCTCGACAATTCCAGGTCCTGTTCCCCAGACGATATGAAAACGCGGAACGGTATTGCCATGTCCTTCCGCTAAGGAGCCGCCGCGCTCCGCCCAGCCGACAACCGGAAAGAATTTGACTCCGAGCCCTGAAAGCCAGGCCCGTTTTTCACCAGCCGCGAAATCGACATACGCTTCCGCCCATTTCCTGCCCCAGTAATCCTCGTCCTGCCGGTCAAAGCCGGCCGCGCCCATCCAATCCTGCCACGCCAGTTCTTTTGAATCGTTGATGCCGAGGCGACGCTGTTCAGGCGAATCCACTAAAAACAGCCCGCCGAACGACCACCAGGCCTGCCCGCCGAGCGAAGCTTCGGGCTCCTGATCCAGTAACAGGACCTTTTTGCCGCTGTCCGCTATTTCCGCAGCCGCTACCAATCCCGCAAGCCCTGCCCCTACCACGATTGCCTTGTACTCCATCATTCCATCCCCTTCGGTGATAAGTCAGTCTCTTTCTTTCATCGTAGCAGAAGCGTTTGGGAAATTATAGATATTTTTTCTTTGTTTTCTGACAACTATCTTGCGCAATTCGGTCCCTTTTTTATTTGCCTGATTTCTATGAGCGGTCATCCAAAATGCTGCATCTCCAAAAGAAAAAGGCATCACGCCAATTGCACGTAATGCCTGGAAAAGAGGGCAGCCAGCCGCTCAGGAAACGATGATGCGGTTCTTGCCGCTCTGTTTCGCTTTGTACAATTGGGTATCCGCCAAGTGGAACAATTCCTTGAAAGTTTTGACCGCGCCTGCACCATTGTCTGAAATGCCGATGCTGATTGTCAGGGTAAATGCTCCCCCTTCTTTCTCCAGCTGGACTTCTTGGAGCGCTTCGGCCAGCTGCTCCGCCTTTTTCCGGCCGATTTCGAGTGAGGCCCCTTTTAAAATAATGACGAATTCGTCCCCGCCGAATCGTCCGACCAGGTCTTCCTCGCGGAAGATTTCCGAACATGCCTGGCTGACAAGCTTGATGGCCTCATCCCCAAACAGGTGGCCGTTCTCGTCATTGATCGCCTTGAAATCGTCTATGTCGAAAACGATGCACACAAGGTTTTCACGGATCACTGCGGCTTTTCGGAGCCACTCATCTGCCGTCGTCTCGATATAGCTGCGGTTGTAAAGCCCGGTCAGGAAATCGGTGTTAGCCCGCCGTTCGTACTCGGCGATGTTGTGCTGGATCTCCATTTTCACTGCCGCCTTCGCCAACTCGTTATGATGGATTTCCGTCAGCAATGCGATGTATTCCTTCTGCACGCTGAACCCGAGCTTGCTGTCGCCGATCAGTTCGCACAGCCGGCACCGTTCTTCCTGGATCCGTTTGAGCTGCTCCAAATCCTTCGAGCTTTCTGCCATCTCTTTCGCTATCGTATAGGCATCAAAAGCCTCTTCATATTTCTTTTGTTTGGCGAACCATGCTCCCCGAAGCTCATAGAAACGTGTTTTTTCATTGAAGAGCCTGTCCAGTGCTGCAGTGGTTTTCACTTCTTCGAACAGCAGCTCCGAATCCGAAAAGTTCCAAAGGCCAATTTGGGCTTCCGCCTTGTCCAGTTTCCCTCTTACTTTCAGGATTTCGCTTTGCCGCTCATGCAGCTCTGCTTGCTGCAGCGCTTTGTCTGCCGCTTCCAGCGCAGCATTGTGGTCCCCTTCCTCTAAAAGGATGTGGCTCAACTGCAAATAAGCGTCTCCAACTATATTGTGCTTCTCCATTTTTTCGCCTAGCTTCATAATTGCTTCGAGCGTTCCCATTACTTTAGTACCATTATTTGTAAATTGATAAAGTTCGAAATGCGCCTGGTGGTAGCGGAGCCAATCCATGTCCCCGCCGGATTTTGCACATAATTCCCGGTAAGCGCTCATATGCCGAAAGGCTTCTTCCACCTCGCCTGCCCGCAAAAAAATCCTTCCCATATAAAGGTAGGCAGCCATAATCGCTTGGGAATCCTCAGCTTTCAACGCATCTTCGAGCATTTGATATGCATTGTCAACTAAAGGCCGCTTGCTTCCTTTTACCCGGTTTAAGACCGCTTGTTTATGAAAGTAAATTAGATTCCCTTCCGACATAGACCACACCTCCTATTAAGGAATTTTAAAAATAGATAAATTTAACTATTTTTTATTCTATATCAGTTTACCCTCAAAAACCACCTTATAAAAGCCCTTTGGAAGATAAATACGAGAAAATTTTCTGGTCCGGCCTGAACCTGAAAAGCCTGAAAACCGGGAGCCGGTTTTCAGGCTTTTTTTATAATGCAGCACTTATTTTCAGGATTCCAAATGCTTCCGCTGGAAATTCGAGATGCTCTCGTATTCTTCTTTCAGAAGCCGCGACAGGCGGATGTAGATCGGCAGCAGCTCCCGGTAGATTTCGGCGGTTTCTTCATGAGGCGAATGGGTGTGTGTCGCACCGATCATTTCGGATACGATGCTGAAATCTTCGATTTCTCCGATGGCATACATGCCCAAAACGACCGCACCGAGGCAGGAGCTTTCAAAGCTCTCCGGGATGATGACCGGCTTGTCGAAGACATCGGCCATCAACTGCCGCCACATTCCGGAACGGGCAAAACCGCCGGACGCTTGGATGCGCACCGGATCGCCCGTCAGTTCTTCAACCGCCAGCAGCACCGTGTACAGGTTGAAGACAATGCCTTCGAGCACTGCACGGATCATGTGCTGCTTTTTATGGTGGATGCTCAGCCCGAAGAACGAACCGCGGGCATTGGCGTCCCAAAGCGGCGCACGTTCCCCTGTCATGTACGGATGAAACAGCAGGCCGTCTGCTCCCGGATTGACGTTTTCAGCGATTTTCGTCAGCACGTCGTAAGGGTCGATGCCGAGCCGTTTTGCGGTCTCCACTTCCGAAGTTGCGAATTCATCGCGCAGCCAGCGCAGCACGATGCCGCCGTTGTTGACCGGGCCGCCGACCACCCAATGGCCTTCCGTCAGCACATAACAGAACGTGCGCCCTTTTGGATCCGTCTTCGGTACAGGCGAAACGGTGCGGATGGCGCCGCTCGTGCCGATCGTCACAGCGATGACGCCGGGGTCGATGGCATTGACGCCAAGGTTTGACAAGACGCCGTCGCTTGCCCCGACGATGAACGGCACATCGGTCCCGATGCCCATGAACGCTGCGTATTCCGCAGATAATCCGGCCATCTGATGCGTCGTCGGCACGAGGCGCGACAGCCTCCCTGCTGTTATTCCGGCTACGCGGAGCGCCCCTTCGTCCCAGTCCAGCCCCTCCAGATTGAACAGGCCGGTTGCCGAGGCGAGCGAGTGGTCGATGACATATTCACCGAACAGCTTATGGAAAATAAATTCCTTGATGCCGATGAACTTTTCGGCTCCTTCAAAAGTTGCCGGTTCGTCCTCTTTCAGCCACAGAAGTTTCGCTAACGGCGACATCGCATGGATCGGCGTTCCTGTCCGCAAGTAGATGGCATGTCCGTCCAGATCCTCCTTGATGCGCTTCGCGTGCTTGGCGCTCCGGGTATCCGCCCAGGTGATGCTTTGCGTCAAGGGCTTTCCATCTTTGCCGATGGCGATCAAACTGTGCATCGCCGAGCTGAACGACACCAGTTTCAGCGCATCCGCCGGGATGCCGCTTTTTCGGACGGTTTCCCTGACAGAAGTGAGCACTGCGCGGAAAATTTCTTCCGGATCCTGTTCTGCGACCAATTGGTTCGGCGTGTGGAGCGGGTAGAAGACGGTCTCGCATTCCACGACGCCCCCTTGTTTATCGAATAAAACCGCTTTGGTCGAAGTGGTTCCGACGTCCACGCCCAGGTAATATGATTTCTCAGGCATGCTAGCCCTCCTTTGGAGAATATAAGAAAAAGAAAAAGGAACTTCTCCTTTTTCTTTTCCCGTTTTATTAGATGAAGAAGCTTATGATGAGCACGACGACGAAACCGGTGAGGCCGATGATGGTTTCCATGACGGTCCACGATCTCAGCGTGTCTTTGACGTCCATGCCGAAGTAGCGGTTGAC
The DNA here is from genome assembly GCF_042681545.1 of Planococcus chinensis. Lineage (NCBI taxonomy): Bacteria > Bacillati > Bacillota > Bacilli > Caryophanales > Caryophanaceae > Planococcus > Planococcus chinensis. The sequence continues at coordinate 17,562 of NZ_JBHUFW010000002.1, read as the reverse complement.
CAGCCAGAAGCCGGAGTCGTTGACGTGCGAAAGCACGGTCGCACCGGATGCGATGGCGATAACAATCAAGCCGAGTGCCGGGCCCGTCATGCCGACCATTTCAAGCAGCGGTGTAATCAGGCCGGCAGCTGTGACCATGGCAACAGTCGCGGAACCTTGCGCCACACGAACAGCGGTCGCGATCAGGAATGCCAGAACGATCGGCGGCAATGCCGAGTCGCCCATCATGTCGCCCAATACTTCACCGACGCCAGAGTCGATCAACACTTGCTTGAAGACGCCGCCGGCGCCTGTTACAAGAATGATGATCCCGGCAGGTTCAAGCGATTTCGTTGCAATGTCCTGGACTTCCTGGCGCGTATAGCCGCGTTTTGTCCCCAACAGGTAGAACGTCAGCAAAGTCGCAATCGTCAATGCGACGAATGGATGGCCAAGGAAGGTGAAGATGTTGCGGATGGTGTTCCCTTCTTCGAGCAGCACCCCTGTTACGGTGTTCAAAAGGATCAGAACAAGCGGAATAAGGATCAGCGCTGTGACCATGCCGAAGCTTGGCAGCTCCTTGTCGTACTCGCGCTCTTCCATTTCCATGTAATCCGGAATCTCCAAATGGATTTTCTTGCCTATGTACCGGCCGAAAACAGGACCTGCGAGAATCATTGCAGGAATCCCGGCAATCGCACCGAACAAAATGACCCAGCCAAGTTCAGCATTGACCAACTGCGCGACCGCAATCGGCCCCGGTGTCGGCGGGATGAAGCTGTGCGTTACCGCAAGGCCCGCTAAAAGCGGAATTCCGTAATGCAGAAGTGATTTGCCGGTCTTGCGCGCCAATCCGTAGACGATCGGAACAAGAATGATGAAACCGACATCGAAAAATACCGGGATGGCAACGATGAAGCCGGTGATGCCGAGCGCCCATGTCGCTTTGTCTTCCCCGAATTTATTGATCATTGTAGCGGCAAGGCGTTCTGCCCCGCCTGAAACTTCGAGCATCTTTCCGAACATGGCACCAAGGCCGACTACGACTGCGACAAAGCCGAGCGTGCCGCCCATGCCGTTCTGGATCGATGTGATGACTTCGTTAAGCGGCATGCCCGCTGCGATACCCACCAGCAAACTGACGAGCAAAAGTGCGACGAATGCATGCAATTTCGTGCGGATAACTAAAAACAATAATAGAAAAATCCCTGCAAGTGCGACCAAAATCAACGTTGAACCTGACAAATTGTCTCCTCCTCTTTGTGCAACCCCATTGTGTAAAATATATTGAATTAATGATTTCCGATTCTTGATATTCCGCAAACCAGCTTCGTAAAACCGCTTGCTCCATATCGAGGTGCCTCTTAGTGCTGGCGCGCCTCAGGGGTAGCGGTAGCACTAAGACTGGCGTCATTCCAGCCAGGCTTATTGCGGGAGCATCCCCAAAGCGCCGAAGTGGCTTTTGGTAGCGATTCTTTTTTCAACTTATATGGTTATTTCTTTTCGACTGCGTGCCCGCCGAACTCATTGCGCAGCGCCGCAACCACTTTCCCCGTGAACGTATCGTCTTCGAGCGAGCGGTAGCGCATCATCAGCGAAAGCGTGATGACCGGTGCCGGCACATTCAGATCCAGCGCCGTTTCGACCGTCCATTTCCCTTCGCCGGATGAATGCATGACGCCGCGGATGCCGTCGAGCTTCTCATCTTTTGAAAAGGCATTTTGCGTCAGCCCCATCAAGTACGAGCGAATGATGCTTCCGTTGTTCCAGACGCCTGCCACTTTTTCGTAATCGAAATCGAAATTGCTTTTGTTGAGGATTTCAAATCCTTCTGCGATGGATTGCATCATGCCGTACTCGATGCCGTTGTGGACCATCTTCAGGAAATGTCCGCTTCCGGCTTCGCCGGTGAACAGATAGCCGTTTTCCACCGAAATGTCCTTGAACAATGGTTCGATGTCCTTGAACTTCTCTGCGTCTCCGCCGATCATCGAGCAGATGCCGTGGCGTGCGCCTTCGGTTCCGCCGCTTGTCCCGCAATCGAACAGGTAGATGCCCTGCTCCTTCAGCTCTGCCGCACGGCGGATGCTGTCCTTGAAATTCGAATTGCCGCCGTCGATGATGGCGTCGCCCGTTTCGAGAAGCCCAGCCACTTGGGCCATCACCGTTTCCGTCACTTCGCCGGCAGGCACCATCAGCCAGACCGTGCGCGGAGCCGATAGCTTGCTGATCAGCTCTTCTATAGAAGAAGTTTTGGTGAAACCGCTTTCTTCAACAGCCGCATGGCTGTCATAGCCGAACACTTCATGGCCGTGGTCGTTCAAGTTCAGCGCCAGGTTCAAACCCATCTTTCCTAAACCGATCACTCCGATTTGCATAATAAAACCTCCTGTGGAATAAAAGAATATTTTTCCGTATTGGTTTTATTATATCGAATATTTTTTCTTTCGCAACATGTTATTCTAAAGGAAAGTGAAATAATCGATACAGAAATGAGGCAGACCCTTATGAAAGAGCAGCAATTTGCGCTGGCAGCGGTGCGCGGCAGCTACCGCATTTTCAGTGATAAAGAGAAAAAGATAGCAGATTTCGTTCTGAATGACCCGAAAAACATCATCCACCTGACCATCAGCCAGATTGCCGACGAGCTCGGATTGGCGGAGTCAACGATTTTCCGCTTCTGCCAGCGGATCGGCTTCAAGGGGTTCCAGGCGTTTAAAATTTCGCTCGCTGCGGAAGTCGTCACGCCGCTGAAGGATATCCATGAACAGATTGAAGAAGGCGACAGTGTAGGCAGCGTCACTGAAAAAGTGTTCCGCTCGAACATCAAGACGCTTGAAGACACGCTGCAGATTGCGGACGCCAATGCGATGGAGGGGGCAACCCAGGCTGTCCTGAAAGCACGGAAAACCGAGTTTTTCGGCAACGGCGGCTCGGCGATGATCGCCATGGACGGCTACCATAAATTCATCCGGCTCGGACTGTCCGTATCGATGAACCTCGATTCCCATATGCAGCTCATGGCGGCTTCCCAGCTGCAGGCCGAAGACGTCGCCATCGTCATTTCCCATTCCGGCTCCACGACCGATGTTCTGGATGTCCTTCGCATCCTGAAAGACAAAGGCGTCACCATCATCTGTGTTACGAATTTCGCAAAATCGCCGCTTTCCAAGGACGCCGACATTGCCCTCTATACCGTTTCGGAAGAAACCGATTTCCGTTCGGAGGCCCTTTCTTCCCGCATCGCACAGCTCAGCCTGATTGATGCGCTGTACACCAATTTGATGATCGCCCGCGGCGACGAAGGCAAAAAGGCGCTGCAGGACATGCGCGAAGCGATGTCGCACAAGCGGCTTTGATGCAGAAAAACCGGCACAGGAGATTCTCCTGTGCCGGTTTTCTAATTTTGGATCGCTCGGTCTTTTTGAACCGAGCTGAGCATGCCCATTGCAGCAGCGATGCCGAGCATGCACAACGAGCCGACAATTACGGTCGTCTGAACCGAGAAGAAATGTGCCGCAGCGGCAAGAGCTGCTGTTGCCGCCAGAATCCCGAGAGCTTCAACGAGGGCCAAGAGGCTGATGAACCTTCCCATGATGGCAGCCGGGATTTCTTCCTGGCAAAATGTCTGGAATCCGGTATTGGCGAAGCCCAAAGCAAACGCCAGGATGAAAAATCCGGAAGCGGCTGCGGCAAATGTGCCGGAAAATGCATAAAGAAGATAGCCGAGCGCCGTTCCGAAAGTTCCGGCACCCAGCAGGAATGGGACGGCAAGCCGTTCGGCGACTGCCGCATTCAGCAGCGCACCCGCGAGGATTCCGGCTCCCGCTGTACTGACCAGAACGCCGTACTGGCTGTCTGACAGCCCCAATACGAGCGTGGCAAACGACACTTCAAGCGAGTCCAAAGCCGTGGCCATCACCATGAACGCGGTGAAAACCACATACACTCCCGTTACGTAGCTGTTGCTTCGGCTGAAGCGCTGAACCGTCTGCCAATCTCTTTTGATTGTCTCAAGCGACATTTTTTCGCTGCCGCCGCTTGGCCCGTCCTTTTCAAGGTCCGGAAGACATATTGCCAAAATCCCGGCAAACGCAAGTGCTGCTGCGTTGATCCAGATGGCAAATTCCGGCGGCCCGATGGCGAGCAGCAGACCGGCAGCGGCCGGCCCCACCAAAAAAGCACCGGACGTGGCCAGGCTGCGGAGCGCATTGAACCGCTTCCGCTGTTCCGGCGCCAGCAGCATCGTGACATACGCCATCGCAGCCGGCTCGAATATCGCTCCGGCAATGCCCAGGATAAAAACAGCCAAGTAGATCACCAGCAGCGACTCGGCAAAAGGCAGCAGCACGATCATGGCTGCCCGGAGCACATCCAAAACAACGAGCAGCCTCCGCTTGTTTCTGCGGTCAATCAAACTGCCCGACCAGAAGCCAGTCACCAAGACAGCAGCAGGCCCGATCATGTACAACACCGCCACCGCAAGAGGCGATCCGCCTGCAAGCTCCAGCACGGTTAGATTAAGCGCGATCAGATAGATCCATGCGCCAACGTTCGAAATGCCGACGGCCAAAAGCAATATGGCCGGGTCCTTCCATTTCTCCATTTCCAGCCCTCCCCATTTTCGGTTGTTGAACACAAAAAAATCCCACCCCCAAGACAATTGTCTTGGAGGCGGGATTTGAAATCGCGGTGCCACTCCAGTTGTGCCGCCATGTCGCCATGGAAGCCTCATCAAGTACGGCGGCCTGAACCGCTTATACTTTTGCTCTGTAACAGGAGCGCCTGTTGCGCCATCCTCGCTTCGGATTCCGGCGCACTGCTCGGAGGCTTGGTTCAATGGGGCGTCCCTGCCCCTTCCCATCCTTCGGGGCTTTCTTGGAGAAACGCGGCCATCTACTCTTCTCGTCATCGCATTTGATTTTATTTACAATAGCACTTCAGGGATTTATTGTAAATGGCTTTTTTGCTTCGCTTTCAGCGGAATCCAGATTTCCGAATAGGAATCCGGCTGGTAGGCGTCTTCCTGAGGATACACTTCAAGCTCCGGAGTCCCGGCATATTCATACGGGTTGGACGGGAACCATTCTGAGAAGATTTTCTTCCAGGCGTCCTGCATGGCATCGGGCATCGGCCCGTGTACTTCAAATACGCCCCATTTCGAAGCCGGGATTTCCATCGCCTTAAAGCCTTCCGGCGCTTCCTGGCCGGTTTCTGCCGCAATCCAGTAATCCATCAAGCCGCCTTCCTTGCCGATGCAGACGCCGAGAACGCCTTCGATTTGTCCGTCATTCAGACGGAACAGCCGTTCATCCGTCCCGTCCGCGAGCGCTTTTTGCCACATGGCCGGAATCCCTTTCAAATTGCCGTCGTCCTCTGTCGAAAATTCCTGCTTTACCCCTGCCACTTTAAAGCCGGCCCGTTCCACAATTTTGTACTTCATCGGTTCTGCCCCTTTCAGACTCACCTGGATCACCAGGCGGTTGTATGATTTCAGGCTGCCCAAATACTTCCGCGCGTCGGTCGGCGCCATGCCGTGCTGGCGGCGGAAAGCTTTGGCAAAAGCCTCCGGAGTGTCATAGCCGTATTTCAAGGCGATGTCGATGATTTTCGAGTCGGTGCTGACCAATTCATGTGCGGCAAGCGTCAAACGCCGGCCCCGGAGATATTCGCCAACCGACATATCCGTCAAAATGGCGAACGTCCGCTGGAAGTGGAAGACCGATGAATTGGCCTGTGCAGCAATTTCATCGATGCCGATCGGCTCGTCCAGATGCGCTTCCATAAAATCGATTGCCTCTTGCAGTGATTCCACCCATCCCATACCGCTCACTCCCTGACTTCAGTTTATTCCCATGAAGGCTTGCGTTCCTGTCCGTAAATGCTCTCTTCGGACAGGTCCACGTATTATTTGCAGATTTCTTCCGCCTCATCCATACTTTTATCATAATGTTTGATTGTTCGAAATACTATTTGAACTGGAGGTTTTTCTAATGGAACATCTGCAGGATACAATCACTTTGCACAATGGCGTCAAAATGCCGTGGTTCGGTCTCGGGCTGTCCGGGGCAGAGGACGGTCCCGAAGCGGCAAATGCGGTCAAAACCGCGATTGTCCATGGCTATCGGAGTTTCGATACGGCTGCGCTTTACGGCAATGAAACCGGTGTCGGCCAGGGGATCCGCGAAGGGCTCAATGAAACCGGCCTGGCGCGTGAAGACTTGTTCATCACTTCAAAGGTCTGGAATTCCGACCTCGGCTATGAATCAGCGCTGGCTGCTTTTGAAAAGAGCCTCAAGAAACTCGGCCTCGATTATCTCGACCTGTACTTGATCCACTGGCCGGTCGAAGGCAAATTCAAAGATGCCTGGCGCGCGCTGGAAACCTTGTACAAGGAAGGCCGCGTCAAAGCGATCGGCGTCAGCAATTTCCATATCCATCATTTGGAGGAATTGCTGAAAGACGCAGAAATCAAGCCGATGGTCGACCAGGTCGAATACCATCCGTTCCTGACACAAAAAGACCTCCATGAATTCTGTAAATCCCAAGGCATCCAATTGGAAGCCTGGTCGCCGCTTATGCAAGGCGAACTGCTCGAGGAGCCGCTGCTTGTGGAGATCGCCTCCAAACTTGAAAAGACCGTCGCGCAAGTCATCCTTCGCTGGGATTTGCAAAACGGCGTCGTGACCATCCCGAAATCGACCAAGGAGTTCCGCATCATCCAGAATTCCCAAATCTTCGATTTCGAGCTCACTGACGATGACATGGAGCGCATTTCCGCATTGAATGAAAACCGCCGCGTCGGGCCCGACCCGGATAATTTCGATTTTTGACAAAAAACCGCTGCCCAAAAGGCAGCGGTTTTCTATTTTATTTGATTGATAAGCAGGTAGAATCCGGTAAACAGCAAAATCGCATACGTGGCAAAGCGGAATGTCCGTTGGTCGATCTTTGTGAACAAGCGCTGGCCCAGATACAGTCCCGCCAATACGAGCGGAAGCGCCAAGCCGCTGGAAATCCAAACGGTTTTATTGGTGCCGGCAAAGAAGATCTGCAGGGCCAAGCTAACCGAGTAGATGACCAAGTAAAAAGCGAGTGTCGTGCCGCGCAGCTTTTCCTTCCTGGTATCCGTCCCTGAAAAATACAGCAATAGCGGCGGCCCCGGCATGCCGATGCTGGTGGTTAAACTTCCGGACAGGCCGCCAAACACGAAATCCCGCCGGTCTGTCTGACGGATGCGGAAAGATAAAATCAGCAATGCAGTCAGCAGTAGAATGACGATGCTGACCGCCAGTTTCAGCGCTTCCAAGTCCGCCCACAGGAAAACCGCAATCCCGGCCGGCATGCCGGCGATGCTCCCGGCAATCAACCTTTTCAGGACCGCTCCGTCGATGTCAGTACGGATTTTTAATATCAGCGCTCCTGAAATGACAAGCGATAAGATCAGGTTGATCTGGATGGCGTCCCCGACACTGAACAGCAGCAGCAGGAACGGCGTCGCCAGTATCGAAAAGCCGAAACCGGTGCTGGTCTGCAGAACCGAAGCTATTAGAATGATGACAATGAACAAAAATACTTCCATTTAAACACCCGCTTACATAAAAGACCTATTCCCGATTCTAGCACAGTCCGGCACCCCTTTTAATGGCGCTTCGCTGAAAACTCCCTTTCCAGTATGGAATACATCGCCAGGTCGACAAATTCGCCCTTGATGACCATATGGTCGCGCGCCACGCCCTCGAGTTTCATGCCGAGCTTCTCGGCAAGCCGGCGGGATTGGGTATTTTCCAGCATGATTGGAGCTTCGATTTTGTTCAGCCCCATCTCTTTGAAGCCAAATGCCAGCAGTCCGTCGGCCGCTTCTTTCATCAGTCCCTGTCCCCAGTATTCTTGTGAAAGTGTATAGGCTATTTCCGCTTTGGATCGCTTGGGCTGCCAGCTTACGTAGTCGATGGTGCCGATCATCTTCCCAGTCTGTTTCAGTTGGATCGCCCATGTCAGTTTTTGGTGCTGGTCGTATGCGTCGAGTATGAACGCCAGAAACCCTTTCGTCTCTTCAATCGTTTTATGTACATCCCACGGCATGAAACGGGAGACGGACGGTTCGGACGCATACTTGAACCCTTCTTCCGCATCTTCCATCACCAGTTTCCGCAGGAGCAGCCGCTCAGTTTCGATTGCTGGAACGGTTCGGTAAATTTCTTCTCTTTCCACGATACTTCTCTCCTTTATTGATCGCTCGGCATTGCTGCCGGATCCTGGATCGTTATTTCCCAGGAAATAACCGTCGTGCTGTCACGGACTCCGCATTGCTGGATCGATTGCAGCATTTCTCCGATGCCGCCTTTCCTCTCCATTGACCGGGAAATGCTAGCCGGTTCGCTATAGGGGTTGCCGGGGCATTCCACCAGCCCGTGAGTAGTCAGGAAGAGGCGGCTAACGCCTTGGCGCAACTCTCTCGTACCGGAAGAGTAGCACGGAATGGCCCCTTCAAACGTGTTCACCTGGCCGATCCATTCATAGAACTGGCGCTGGTTCAGCTGATGCTGCCCGAGCGCTGCCAGCTCCGGATGGAATAAGTACAGGAGGCAGTCGCCGACCGAGAACCACCAGATGTATTTCCCTTTCCGTACTGCGAGGAGGCAAGCGGTTTCCCCTTGCAGATTCCTGCAGTGGGCGAGGAAAGATTCTTCCTGGAATATGTTCAGTACCGCATCTTCGAGGTTCCGGAAAAACGCCTTTTGCAGCGGCCGGCTTAGCAGCGCTTTAATTTTTCCCTTATGCGCATCCACCTGCTCCAGCACGGCTTCCGCACTTTCCGCCGTTTGATGGGCATCCAGCAGCATAGCGAATTCCCAATCCGCCGCTTCGCTTTGCCACACCAGGCAGGCGTCTTCGTTTTTGGACTGGCCGGCGGAGGAATTGCCGCCAAAGCGGCCGATTTCGATTTCCCCTATCTTCGTAATGAAGGGCTGATCGACGAAATGTTCTTTGCTTCCTATCCACTGGAAGTCCGTTTTTTCCATTAATGGCCACCGCCTTTTTAGATTCTTAAAATTATAAGCTATTCCGCTTTTAAATGGAACATTTTACCTGAAAAATCTCTTTAGCAAAGTCAGCCCAGAATTTAATCGACACTTTCTGAGATTTAATCGTCACTTCACGAAGTTTAATCGACATTAATGAGATTTTAATCGACACAACGCCCCTATCGGCGTTAGCAGCACCTTCAACCCGTGTTTCCAAGCTCCCTATCTACGTTTCTGCCATTTTTATCGATGTTTCTCACTTCCCTATCGGCGTTTCGCCTCAATCCCGCGACTCCTGCAAACACCCGATAAATGGACGGCTGTCTCCATTTCGTTTACCATATTATTGAGTATTCATTAGATTAACGAAATAAAAACCCAAGGAGCAGCCAATTTGAATAAAACCAAACCCCCATTGTGGACCAAGGACTTCATCCTTACCTCTTCCGTCAACTTCTTTCTGGTTCTGATCTTTTACCTATTGATGGTGACCATCGCCGTCTATGCCGTCGACGCTTACGATGCCTCGACGAGCGAGGCCGGCCTGGTGACCGGCATTTTCATTATCGGCGTTCTAGCCGGCCGCCTCCTCATCGGACGCTTTCTTGACCGCATCGGGCGCAAGCGGACGATGGTGGTCGGCCTCATCTTGTTTACGCTGACAACATTCTTTTACTTTTTGGATTTCGGGCTGCCGTTCCTGATGTTCAACCGCTTTCTGCACGGCATGATGCTCGGGTTTGCGGCAACCGCAGCCGGCACAATCGTCGCGCAGATCATCCCGATGTCGCGAAAAGGCGAAGGGATCGGCTATTACAGCCTGAGCAACACTTTGGCGACCGCCATCGGCCCGTTCATCGGCCTGTACATGAACCAGAACTCGAGCTATGAAATGATTTTTGCATTGTGCCTGGCCTGCGGAGTGGCAAGCTTGTCCATTTCCTTGTTCGTCACTGTGCCGACCATCGAAGCGCCGCCTGCCGGAGAAGAAATGAAAGGCTTCAAACTCGCGCAGTACGTGGAACCAAAAGCGGTGCCGATCACGTTGGTGATCTTTATTGCGGCGTTCTGCTATGCAAGTGTCCTGTCATTCATCAGCTTCTATGCCGTCGAACGCGACTTGGTGCAGGCCGCGAGTTTCTTCTTCATCGTTTATTCGATTGCGATCCTTATCTCCAGGCCGTTCACGGGACGCCTCATGGACGTCAAAGGCGCAAATTACGTCATGTATCCGGCATTCTTCATTTTCGCTGCCGGCCTCTTGCTGCTGAGCACCGCGGAAAGCACATCCATGTTTCTGCTGGCTGGTTTCCTGATTGGCCTTGGCTTCGGCAATATGCAGTCTACGACACAGGCGGTGGCCATCAAAATGACCCCGCCGCACCGGATGGGCCTCGCAACGTCGACGTTCTTCATCTTTATGGATGCCGGACTCGGCTTCGGCCCTTACCTTCTCGGCTTTATCATTTCGTTTACCGGCTACAGCCTGCTGTATGCCATTCTCGGAGGCGTCGTGGCTGCCGCTTCCATCCTGTACTATTTCCTTCACGGGCGAAAAGAACGCCGGGACAACCGGCTTGCTTCGGCTTAGCCAACTAAAGAAGGGCATCCTCACATGGAGGATGCCCTTTTTCGATGAAACGAAAGATGGATTTTTGACTCAGTCTGATTTAATCCTACTAACAAGCAAATAAATCCTTGCGGAACATTATGATAATATGAATTCAAAGAAATGGTTAATTGAATAGCAACTTTACTCAAAAATCAGCTAGCTCATAATAGGAGGGCGAATTATCATGGTCAGATTGGACAAAATGAATTCCAGTGAATTTGAAGAGTACCTAAAGTACGCAATTAAAAATTATGCTGGTGAACACGTTAAAGCAGGAAATTGGAATGAGCAGGAGGCCATAAGCAAGTCGACTAAAGCGTACGAAGAGCTATTGCCAGAAGGAGAAAAAACTGCCGATAATGAGCTATTCATGATTCGGGATGGAGAAGAAGAAGTAGGGATCATATGGCTGGCACAGGGCGCAAACGATAAAGGGTTTATTTACGACCTCGAAATTCAGGAAGACAGCCGCGGTCGCGGCTATGGCAAACAGGCCATGAAAGAGATAGAAAAAGTAGCAAGAAACTTAAATTTGAAAAGTATAGGTCTGCACGTATTTGCCCACAATCAAATCGCACGAGATTTATACAAAAACCTCGGATATGCAGAAACAAATATTAAAATGGAAAAAAAGATTTAACATTGCGGTTCTAAAGGAGAAGGGCATGCAGTTCGATGAATCATTTTCAAATGTTCTTCTTGCAAGGTCTATTGAACCCTGCTGCTCTTAGCCTTTTGAAGAGATAGAGTGCATATAAAAGAGGCAGAATGAGAAGGGTTCCCCCGCCATTCTGCCTCTCTTGCGTCTCCTATTGACTTAAGAGCATCCTCACATGAAGGATGCTCTTTTCATATACTCTTTTATTCTTCTTCCGCTTCCGCAGCGTCCGCTTCGGCTTTTGTCTTGTGGACAGTGCCCGGTTCGTGCTCCGGCGGCGCGTAGATGGAGTAGACTTTCAATGGCTCATCGCCTTTATTGGTAACGTTATGGTATTTGCCGGCCGGGATCATGATCGCGTCGTCATCTTTGGCGTTCTGTTCGAACGTCAAATTGTCTTCGCTGTCGCCCATCTGGACAAATCCGCTGCCGCCTTCGATGCGAAGGAACTGGTCGCCTTCATGCTTTTCGAGTCCGATGTCATCGCCCGGCTCGACGCTCATGACCGTTACCTGCAAGTTTTCGCCGGTCCAGATCGTCGTACGGAAATTCTCATTTTTCACTGTCGCTTCTTCGATATTCACCACATAAGGTTCTTTTCCATGATCTTTGAAATCCATTCAGAATTCCTCCTTTGAATTAACTAGACATTCCTTCTATACCTTTGAATGCCCTAATTCAAACAAGGGATTCCGAACTCAGTTGACCAATTGCTTCACTAGTTCCTTGTTGCGCTTCTTGAAAACTTCATTATGAGAGGAGACCATGGCAATTTCGTTGGCGCTCGGTTGGATGAATTGCTTGGCTTTATTGACGGCGTTCGCCGCGTCATGGAACGTTCCGGCAATCAGGTTCAGCTTGCCCGGATGCTTCAGGATATCGCCAGCTGCAAAAAGGCCCGGAACGGATGATTCACTGGCGGAGCTGCCGGAAATATAGAAGCCGTCCACCATCTCGATATCGAGGCCGCTTTGCTGAAGCAAGGTGGCATCCTGTTCGTAGCCATGGTTGATGATGACTTCGTCGACCGCTTCGAAGAATGTGTGGCCGGTCTCCTGGTGGGTCAACTCGACGTATTCGATGGCATCCCGCTCGTCCGATGCAATCAACTTGGTGATGGTGGTGTTCAGGAAGCATTGGACCGAGCTGTTCATCAGCTGGGACACCTGCGCTTCATGTCCGGCCAGTTCGCCTTTGCGGTACGTGACCGAAACTTTAGCGGCAATCGGCTCAAGTTCGTTCGCCCAGTCGATCGCGGAATTTCCGCCGCCTGAGATCAGGACGTTCTTTCCTTTAAAGCGCCCAAGTGATTTGACGGTGTAGTTCAAGTTCGACAATTCGAACCGTTCGGCCCCTTCGATCGCAAGTTTCTGCGGATTCAGGATGCCCCCGCCGACTGCGACGATGATGGTCTTGGACAAATGGACTTCACCCGACGAACCCGTCAATTCGAAAATGCCGGCACTGTTGCGGTCGATCGATTCCACTTTCTCATTGAGCACAACTTCCGGATTGAACGTCAGGCCTTGCGTGACCAGCTGCTCAATCAGTTTGGCGCCCTGAATCGGCGGCTGCCCTCCGACGTCCCAAATCATCTTTTCCGGATAGACATGCAGCTTACCGCCCAGCTGCGGCTGAAATTCGATCAGTTTCGTTTTCATTTCCCGAAGGCCGCTGTAAAAGGCCGAATAAAGGCCTGCCGGACCGCCGCCGATAATTGTCACGTCGAATATTTCCGAATTCGCCATTTTGCTCCACTCCTGCTTCTATTTTTATAAGTATAAGAAAGTATAACTTTTAGACTCTTTGTTTCGTGTCCAGCCTCCAGCGCTTGTCAGGGCTGAACGGCCGCTTCCGCTTTTCTTTGTCCAGACTCCAGCGGCCAGGTTCTCGGGTCATAAGCCTGCCTGGCTATGCGGTTGAAAACACACCGCTTCGCCAGGCCGTCTTATGCCGGTCGAACCTAAACGGCCGCTTCCGCTTTTCTTATTGACATCGATTCTCATTCGCTTTATAGTAGTCATTGTAACGGAATTGAGAATCATTATCAACTTCTATATACATATTTATTTTCAGCAAAGGAGGCTCATCCATGGTTCGACTGTCCGCCGAAAATCTCGACATCAGCTACGGGGAACGGAAAATCGTCAAAAACCTGTCACTCGAAATCCCCGATAAAAAAATCACCACGATCATCGGCTCCAACGGCTGCGGCAAGTCGACCTTGCTGAAGGCATTGACCCGTGTCATTCCGCATCAGGCCGGTTCGATTATCCTCGATGGCGGTGAAATCGCCAAGGAAAACACCAAGCTGCTCGCGCGCAAGATGGCCATCCTGCCGCAGACGCCTGAAAGCTCGCCCGGACTGACGGTCGGCGAGCTGGTTTCCTACGGTCGCTTCCCTTATCAGAAAGGGTTTGGCCGCCTGTCCGCCCGCGATTATGAAATCATCAATTGGGCGATGGATGTCACGGGAACCCAGTTTTTCAAGTACCACCCCGTCGACGCCTTGTCCGGCGGCCAGCGCCAGCGCGTCTGGATTGCGATGGCGCTGGCCCAGGAAACCGAAATGATTTTCCTGGATGAGCCGACGACCTACCTCGACATGGCCCATCAGCTCGAGATCCTCGAGCTGCTGCAGAAGCTGAATGAAGAACAGGAGCGCACGATCGTCATGGTGCTCCACGACCTCAATCAGGCTTCCCGCTTCGCCGATCACCTGATCGCCATGAAAAGCGGCGAAATCATCAAATCCGGCACGAGCCACGAAGTGATCACACCGGAAGTTTTGAAAACCGTGTTCCGCATCGACGCCGACATCGGCATCGACCCCCGGACGCAAAAACCCATCTGCATCACTTACAATTTAATCAAAGGAGCTTAACCATGAAAAAATTATCATTCATCCTTATTTTATTGGCAGCTATGCTGCTTGCTGCTTGCGGCAGCGATTCCGCATCACCGAGCAAAGAAGAAGGCGGCGCAGCTGATTCGCCTGAAACCATCACATACGAATCCGAAAACGGACCGGTCGAAGTGCCTGCTGATCCGCAGCGCGTCCTTGTCCTCTCCACTTATGCAGGAAATGTCATGGCGCTTGACGTGCCGCTAGTCGGCGTCGACTCATGGTCGAAATCGAACCCCCGCTTCCAGGAACAATTGGAAGGCGTGGAAGAAGTGACGGAAGACAACCTTGAAAAGATCATCGAACTTGATCCGGACTTGATCATCGGCTTGTCGACGATCAAAAATATCGACAAGTTGAATGAAATCGCACCGACCGTTACGTACACTTACGGAAAAGTCGATTACTTGACGCAGCACCTCGAAATTGGAAAGCTGTTGAACAAAGAAGAAGAAGCTCAGACATGGATCGATGATTTCAAAACTCGCGCTGGGGAAGCCGGCGAAGAAATCCGTGCTGAAATCGGCGAAGATGCAACGGTTTCTGTCATCGAGAACTTTGACAAGCAATTGTACGTCTTCGGCGACAACTGGGGACGCGGAACAGAAATCCTTTACCAGGAAATGAAACTGAAGATGCCAGCGAAAGTGGAAGAAATGGCATTGAAAGACGGCTTCTATGCATTGTCGCAGGAAGTGCTTCCTGAATTCATGGGCGATTACGTGATCTTCAGCAAAGACAGCGAACAGGACAACTCGTTCCAGGAAACGGATGTCTACAAGAACACACCGGCTGTCAAGAACGGCCAAGTCTTTGAAGCCAACGCCAAAGAATTCTACTTTAACGATCCAATCTCATTGGACTACCAGCTTGAGTTCTTCAAAGAACATTTCTTGAAATAAAAAGAGAAGAGGAATTCCTGGATACAGGGATTCCTCTTTAGTCTGTTATGTATTGTTATAGTAGGTATACACTTTTCCTGCTTGCCGATATTCCGCAAAACAGCTACGCTTGCCGCGGGCGTCTGCGCTGTTTTGCTACATATCTCAGATAACACAGCAAAAAAGATAGAGTTACCCCTTCCCAATGTGCTAAACTAGCGCCGGCGCGTTCAGGGCTAGGCGGAGCTATGAGACGAGTGTTTTTCTCGGCTCATGGCGGAAGCCCAGCCCAAAGCGGCCGAAGCGGTATAGAATAATATCTTTAATTTAGAAAGATGTAACGACCTAAGAGCCTTAATCCATAGAGAAAAGATGATGCCTTATGCCAATCAAAACTTCATTCTTCCTTAAATTCATCGCCGGGCTTGCCGCGTTTCTCGCGATGTTCGTCATCTCCATCGCATTCGGAGCTGCCGACATCAGTGTGAAGGACACGTGGCTTGCGCTGTTTTCGTCCGCTTCGAATGATGCCATTTCCATCATCCGGGAAATCCGGCTGCCGCGCGAGCTCGCTGCGGTATTGGTCGGCGCCGCTTTGTCGGTGTCCGGCGCCATCATGCAGGGCATGACGCGCAATCCGCTTGCGGATCCGGGTTTGCTCGGGCTCACTGCCGGCGCGAACGCGGCGCTTGCCATTACGCTTGCGTTCATTCCCGGAGCCAATTACTTCAATATCATGATTGCCTGCTTTATCGGAGCCGCTGCAGGCGCGGCATTGGTGTTCGGGATAGGAGCTTCCAAAAAAGGCGGCTTTTCGCCGTTCCGCATCGTGCTGGCCGGCGCAGCCATTTCGGCGTTCCTGACGGCGCTCGCTGAAGGGATCGCTTTGTATTTCAAGATTTCAAAAGACGTCTCTATGTGGACTGCCGGTGGATTGATCGGTACGACCTGGGGCCAGCTGCAGGTCATCTTCCCGTTCATCCTGGTGTCGCTGATCATTGCGCTGCTGCTGTCCCGCCAATTGTCGATTCTCAGCTTGAGCGAAGAAGCGGCGATCGGCCTTGGACAGAAGACCGGGCAGACGAAAGCGCTGCTGTTCCTCGTCGTCACCTTGCTTGCCGGTGCTGCCGTGGCGCTCGCCGGAAACATGGCGTTTGTCGGGCTCCTGGTGCCGCATATCGTCCGCATGATCGTCGGCATCGATTACCGACATGTAATTCCGATGTCCGCAGTGGTCGGAGCGATTTTCATGCTGTTTGCCAATCTGCTCGGCCGCACGCTCAATGCACCGTTCGAGACACCGGTCGCTGCGATCGTCGCGATGCTCGGCTTGCCGTTCTTCCTGCTCATCGTCCGTAAAGGAGGAGGCGCATTCACATGATCCAAACCGCTTTGCTGAAAAAACAGCGCATTTTCTTTTATTCGCTCCTCGGGCTGATCCTGGCCACCATCACCATCAGTTTGGGGACAGGGTATTCCTCCCTTTCCTACGACCGCCTGTTTGCGGCATTTGCCGGACAAGGCACGTTCAAGGAGGAATTTGTCCTCTATTCCATCCGGCTGCCGCGCATCTTGATCACGCTGCTTGCGGGAATGGCGCTTGCACTTGCCGGCGCCATCCTGCAGAGCATCACGCGGAACGACTTGGCGGACCCGGGCATTATCGGCATCAATTCGGGCGCCGGCGTCGCAATTGCTGTGTTCTTCCTGTACGTCCCGGTCGATGCGGGCTCATTCGTCTATGTGCTCCCTGCTGTCGCATTCGCAGGGGCTATGGTGACCGCGCTCTTGATCTATGCATTTTCCTATAATAAACGGACCGGCCTGCAGCCGGTGCGGCTCGTCCTGATCGGCATCGGGTTCTCGATGGCGCTGTCCGGCATCATGATCGTGCTGATTTCTTCCGCCGAGCGGGAGAAAGTCGACTTTATCGCCAATTGGCTCGCCGGCAATATCTGGGGGACGGATTGGCCGTTCATCCTGGCGATCCTGCCTTGGCTGCTTGTGCTCATCCCATTCACACTGTATAAAGCGAACCGCTTGAACATGCTGAACCTGAGCGAGCCGGTAGCGGTCGGCCTCGGCGTCTCGATCGAACGGGAGCGCCTGGTCCTATTGATGACCGCTGTCGCCCTTGCGGCGGCCGCTGTCTCCGTCACAGGCGGCATCGCCTTTATCGGACTCATGGCGCCGCATATTGCCAAATCGCTTGTCGGGCCAAGGCACCAGATGTTCCTGCCGCTTGCCATTCTGATCGGTGGCTGGCTGCTGCTGATTGCCGACACGTTCGGCCGCAATTTGCTTGAACCGTCAGGCATCCCGGCCGGCATCATGGCAGCGCTCATCGGCGCACCTTATTTCATCTTTTTGCTGCTGAAAAAATAAAAAATAAACCCCTGATTGAGAAAGGTTCTTCTGAACTGAGCCCCATTTTCTAGACAGTTTAATAAAAGCACCCTGCAGCTTACGCTGCGATCAGATGACTCCGGTATTGTGCC
>NZ_JBHUFW010000001.1:0-4999 GCF_042681545.1 Planococcus chinensis | reverse complement strand
TTCGGGACGGCGGCACGCCAGCAAGTATTTGAGCAATCAAATCTTCTATAATGGAGAGTTTGATCCTGGCTCAGGACGAACGCTGGCGGCGTGCCTAATACATGCAAGTCGAGCGGAAGTTGAAGAGCTTGCTCTTCAACTTTAGCGGCGGACGGGTGAGTAACACGTGGGCAACCTGCCCTGCAGATCGGGATAACTCCGGGAAACCGGTGCTAATACCGAATAGTTTTCGCCACCTCCTGGTGGCGTACGGAAAGACGGTTTCGGCTGTCACTGCAGGATGGGCCCGCGGCGCATTAGCTAGTTGGTGGGGTAACGGCCCACCAAGGCAACGATGCGTAGCCGACCTGAGAGGGTGATCGGCCACACTGGGACTGAGACACGGCCCAGACTCCTACGGGAGGCAGCAGTAGGGAATCTTCCGCAATGGACGAAAGTCTGACGGAGCAACGCCGCGTGAGTGACGAAGGTTTTCGGATCGTAAAACTCTGTTGTGAGGGAAGAACAAGTACCACTTAACTACTGGTACCTTGACGGTACCTCACCAGAAAGCCACGGCTAACTACGTGCCAGCAGCCGCGGTAATACGTAGGTGGCAAGCGTTGTCCGGAATTATTGGGCGTAAAGCGCGCGCAGGCGGTCCCTTAAGTCTGATGTGAAAGCCCACGGCTCAACCGTGGAGGGTCATTGGAAACTGGGGGACTTGAGTGCAGAAGAGGAAAGTGGAATTCCACGTGTAGCGGTGAAATGCGTAGAGATGTGGAGGAACACCAGTGGCGAAGGCGACTTTCTGGTCTGTAACTGACGCTGAGGCGCGAAAGCGTGGGGAGCAAACAGGATTAGATACCCTGGTAGTCCACGCCGTAAACGATGAGTGCTAAGTGTTAGGGGGTTTCCGCCCCTTAGTGCTGCAGCTAACGCATTAAGCACTCCGCCTGGGGAGTACGGCCGCAAGGCTGAAACTCAAAGGAATTGACGGGGGCCCGCACAAGCGGTGGAGCATGTGGTTTAATTCGAAGCAACGCGAAGAACCTTACCAGGTCTTGACATCCCGCTGCCCGCCTAGGAGACTAGGCTTTCCCTTCGGGGACAGCGGTGACAGGTGGTGCATGGTTGTCGTCAGCTCGTGTCGTGAGATGTTGGGTTAAGTCCCGCAACGAGCGCAACCCTTGATCTTAGTTGCCAGCATTCAGTTGGGCACTCTAAGGTGACTGCCGGTGACAAACCGGAGGAAGGTGGGGATGACGTCAAATCATCATGCCCCTTATGACCTGGGCTACACACGTGCTACAATGGACGGTACAAAGGGCTGCAAACCCGCGAGGGGGAGCCAATCCCAGAAAACCGTTCTCAGTTCGGATTGCAGGCTGCAACTCGCCTGCATGAAGCCGGAATCGCTAGTAATCGTGGATCAGCATGCCACGGTGAATACGTTCCCGGGCCTTGTACACACCGCCCGTCACACCACGAGAGTTTGTAACACCCGAAGTCGGTGAGGTAACCCTTGTGGAGCCAGCCGCCGAAGGTGGGACAGATGATTGGGGTGAAGTCGTAACAAGGTAGCCGTATCGGAAGGTGCGGCTGGATCACCTCCTTTCTAAGGATAATATCGGAACGGAGCTCGCGCTCCGGTTGACGTTTTGCGTTCAGTTTTGAAGGTTCACCCCTTTAGGCGGCAACGCTTTTTTTGGGTGGAGTTTCAAGNCGCTCCGGTTGACGTTTTGCGTTCAGTTTTGAAGGTTCTTTGAATTGAATTCTTCTATTATAAATATGCATTTCCGAGAGGGCCTATAGCTCAGCTGGTTAGAGCGCACGCCTGATAAGCGTGAGGTCGATGGTTCGAGTCCATTTAGGCCCACCATATTTTTTTCTTCTCGGGGCCTTAGCTCAGCTGGGAGAGCGCCTGCCTTGCACGCAGGAGGTCAGCGGTTCGATCCCGCTAGGCTCCACCAAACATTTTAACGCTTGTTCTTTGAAAACTGGATATGACGACATTGAAACAAACAAGTAACACAGGCACGTGCGGCCAATTTTTGGCCGAACTTTCTAAACACCAACTTGGTTAAGTTAGAAAGGGCGCACGGTGGATGCCTTGGCACTAGGAGCCGAAGAAGGACGGCACTAACACCGATATGCTCCGGGGAGCTGTAAGTGAGCTTTGATCCGGAGATTTCCGAATGGGGAAACCCACCGCCTTTAATGGGGCGGTATCCATGCGTGAATAGATAGCGCATGAGAAGGCACACCCAGGGAACTGAAACATCTAAGTACCTGGAGGAAGAGAAAGCAAATGCGATTCCCTGAGTAGCGGCGAGCGAAACGGGAACAGCCCAAACCAAGAGGCTTGCCTCTTGGGGTTGTAGGACACTCTATACGGAGTTACAAAAGGATGAGCTAGACGAAGCGGCCTGGAACGGCCCGCCACAGAGGGTAATAGCCCCGTCATCGAAAGCTTGTCCCCTCCAGAGTGGATCCTGAGTACGGCGGAACACGTGAAATTCCGTCGGAATCCGGGAGGACCATCTCCCAAGGCTAAATACTCCCTAGTGACCGATAGTGAACCAGTACCGTGAGGGAAAGGTGAAAAGCACCCCGGAAGGGGAGTGAAATAGATCCTGAAACCGTGTGCCTACAACTAGTCAGAGCCCGTTTATGGGTGATGGCGTGCCTTTTGTAGAATGAACCGGCGAGTTACGATTGCATGCAAGGTTAAGCTGAGAAGGCGGAGCCGCAGCGAAAGCGAGTCTGAAGAGGGCGAATGAGTATGCAGTTGTAGACCCGAAACCAGGTGATCTACCCATGTCCAGGGTGAAGGTAAGGTAACACTTACTGGAGGCCCGAACCCACGCACGTTGAAAAGTGCGGGGATGAGGTGTGGGTAGCGGAGAAATTCCAATCGAACCTGGAGATAGCTGGTTCTCTCCGAAATAGCTTTAGGGCTAGCCTCAATTTTTTAGAATCCTGGAGGTAGAGCACTGTTTGGACGAGGGGCCCATCCCGGGTTACCGAATTCAGACAAACTCCGAATGCCAGTGATTTGTGATTGGGAGTCAGACTGCGAGTGATAAGATCCGTAGTCAAGAGGGAAACAGCCCAGACCACCAGCTAAGGTCCCCAAATATCCGTTAAGTGGAAAAGGATGTGGCGTTGCTTAGACAACCAGGATGTTGGCTTAGAAGCAGCCATCATTTAAAGAGTGCGTAATAGCTCACTGGTCGAGTGACACTGCGCCGAAAATGTACCGGGGCTAAACGGATTACCGAAGCTGTGGATGGAGCTCTTACGAGCTCCGTGGTAGGAGAGCGTTCTAAGGGCGTTGAAGCTGGACCGGAAGGACTGGTGGAGCGCTTAGAAGTGAGAATGCCGGTATGAGTAACGAAAGACGGGTGAGAATCCCGTCCACCGAATGCCTAAGGTTTCCTGAGGAAGGCTCGTCCGCTCAGGGTCAGTCGGGACCTAAGTCGAGGCCGATAGGCGTAGACGATGGACAACAGGTTGATATTCCTGTACCACCTCCCCGCCGTTTGAGCAATGGGGGGACGCAGAAGGATAAGGCGAGCGCGCCGTTGGTTGTGCGCGTCCAAGCAGTGAGGCGGAAAATGAGGCAAATCCCATTTTCACCAACGTTGAGCTGTGATGGCAAGGGGCATTGCGCCCCGGAGTCCCTGATTTCACACTGCCAAGAAAAGCCTCTAGCGAGGCGGGAGGTGCCCGTACCGCAAACCGACACAGGTAGGCGAGAAGAGAATTCTAAGGTGAGCGAGTGAACTCTCGTTAAGGAACTCGGCAAAATGACCCCGTAACTTCGGGAGAAGGGGTGCTCTGGTAGGGTGTTACAGCCCGAGAGAGCCGCAGTGAATAGGCCCAGGCGACTGTTTAGCAAAAACACAGGTCTCTGCAAAACCGTAAGGTGACGTATAGGGGCTGACGCCTGCCCGGTGCTGGAAGGTTAAGGGGAGTGCTTAGCGCAAGCGAAGGTGCGAACTGAAGCCCCAGTAAACGGCGGCCGTAACTATAACGGTCCTAAGGTAGCGAAATTCCTTGTCGGGTAAGTTCCGACCCGCACGAAAGGCGTAACGATCTGGGCACTGTCTCAACGAGAGACTCGGTGAAATTATAGTACCTGTGAAGATGCAGGTTACCCGCGACAGGACGGAAAGACCCCGTGGAGCTTTACTGTAGCCTGATATTGAATTTTGGTGCAACTTGTACAGGATAGGTAGGAGCCAGAGATCCCGGAGCGCCAGCTTCGGAGGAGGCGTCGGTGGGATACTACCCTGGTTGTATTGAACTTCTAACCCACGCCCCTGATCGGGGCGGGAGACAGTGTCAGGCGGGCAGTTTGACTGGGGCGGTCGCCTCCTAAAGAGTAACGGAGGCGCCCAAAGGTTCCCTCAGAATGGTTGGAAATCATTCGCAGAGTGTAAAGGCACAAGGGAGCTTGACTGCGAGACGTACAGGTCGAGCAGGGTCGAAAGACGGGCTTAGTGATCCGGTGGTTCCGCATGGAAGGGCCATCGCTCAACGGATAAAAGCTACCCCGGGGATAACAGGCTTATCTCCCCCAAGAGTTCACATCGACGGGGAGGTTTGGCACCTCGATGTCGGCTCATCGCATCCTGGGGCTGTAGTCGGTCCCAAGGGTTGGGCTGTTCGCCCATTAAAGCGGTACGCGAGCTGGGTTCAGAACGTCGTGAGACAGTTCGGTCCCTATCCGTCGCGGGCGCAGGAAATTTGAGAGGAGCTGTCCTTAGTACGAGAGGACCGGGATGGACACACCGCTGGTGTACCAGTTGTTCCGCCAGGGGCATCGCTGGGTAGCTATGTGTGGCCGGGATAAGTGCTGAAAGCATCTAAGCACGAAGCCCCCCTCAAGATGAGATTTCCCATTGCGCAAGCAAGTAAGATCCCTCAAAGACGATGAGGTAGATAGGTTCGGAGTGGAAGCGCGGCGACGCGTGCAGCTGACGAATACTAATCGATCGAGGACTTAACCAAA